>NZ_JAFCSZ010000002.1:0-347909 GCF_049895765.1 Caulobacter sp. DWR1-3-2b1 | reverse complement strand
CCAATCTTGGACAGCGTAATGGTGATCGCGGCCGTCAGCGTCGTCTTGCCATGGTCAACGTGACCAATGGTGCCGATGTTGCAGTGCGGCTTGTTACGTTCGAACTTTTCCTTGGCCATTTTTCTCTACCTTAGGACCCCAGAGGGGCCTCAAATTTAATGGGAATTTCTGGGGTGTAGATGGGCGGACCAACAGGCCCGCCCTTTTCTTCCTTGTACGCTTTTCCCGAAGGAAAAGCCTACGCGTACTTCTTGATCACTTCGTCGGCGACATGTTGCGGCACCGGCTCGTAGTGATCGTAGACCATGCTGAACTGGGCGCGGCCTTGTGACATGCCCCGCAGGGTGTTCACGTAGCCGAACATGTTGGCCAGCGGCACGAAGGCGTTCACGACCGTCGCGTTGCCGCGCATGTCTTGACCCTGGATCATGCCGCGACGGCTGTTCAGGTCGCCGATGACCGAACCCAGGTAATCTTCCGGGGTCACGACCTCGACCTTCATGATCGGCTCGAGCAGCTTGGGAGCGCCCTTTTCGCGCAGTTCCTTGAAGGCGGCGCGCGAGGCGATTTCGAAGGCCAGCACGCTGGAGTCGACGTCGTGGTACTTGCCGTCGGTCAGGGTGGCCTTGAAGTCGATCAGCGGGAAGCCGGCCAGCAGGCCGTTGTCCTTGACCGACATCAGGCCCTTTTCGACGCCCGGGATGTATTCCTTGGGCACCGCGCCGCCGACGATCGAGTTCTCGAACACGAAGCCCGAGCCGGGTTCGCCGGGCTCGAAGGTGAGCATGACGCGGGCGAACTGGCCCGTACCACCGGTCTGCTTCTTGTGGGTGTAGTCGATGTCGACCTTGCGGCCCAGGCTTTCGCGATAGGCAACCTGCGGCGCGCCGATATTGGCTTCGACCTTGTAGGTCCGCCTCAGGATGTCGATCTTGATGTCGAGGTGCAGTTCGCCCATGCCCTTCAGGATCGTCTGGCCGCTTTCGAAGTCGGTCGAGACGGTGAAGGACGGATCTTCCGCAGCCAGCTTCTGCAGGGCGACGCCCAGCTTTTCCTGGTCGGCCTTCGACTTGGGTTCGACGGCGATTTCGATGACGGGCGCCGGGAATTCCATGCGCTCCAGGATCACCGGGGACTTCAGCGGATCGCACAGGGTGTCACCGGTGCGGGTGTCCTTGAGGCCAGCCAGAGCGACGATGTCGCCGGCGAAGGCTTCCTTGATATCTTCGCGGTTGTTGGAGTGCATGAGCAGCATGCGGCCGACGCGCTCGCGCTTGTCGCGCGTGGCGTTCAGCAGGCCCATGCCGGTTTCCAGCTTGCCCGAATAGATGCGGCAGAAGGTCAGCGAACCCACGAAGGGGTCGTCCATGATCTTGAACGCCAGAACCGACAACGGCTCTTCGTCCGAGGCGCGACGGACGATATCTTCTTCGGTCTTGAAGTCGATGCCCTTGGTCGGCGGGATGTCCATCGGCGAGGGCAGGTAGTCGACGACGGCGTCCAGGAGCGTCTGCACGCCCTTGTTCTTGAAGGCCGAGCCGCAGAGGATCGGATAGAAGGCGCCTTCGAGCACGGCCTTGCGGATGCACTTCTTGATGGTGTCTTCCGAGGGCTCTTCGCCGCCCAGATAGGCTTCCATCGCCTCGTCGTCCATTTCGACGGCGTTTTCGACCAGATAGGCGCGAGCCTCGATGGCCTTGTCGAGCAGGTCGGCGGGGATTTCTTCGTCGCGGAAATTGGCGCCCAGGGCGTCATTGTCCCAGACAACAGCCTTCATGCGAACCAGATCGACCAAACCCTTCAGGTTCGTTTCCGAACCGATGGGGAACTGGATCGGCACGGCCTTGGCGCCCAGACGGTCGCGGATCGACTCGACCGACTTGTCGAAGTCGGCGCCGATCTTGTCCATCTTGTTGACGAAGACGATGCGCGGGACATTGTACTTGTCGGCCTGACGCCAGACGGTTTCGGTCTGAGGCTCGACGCCGGCATTGCCGTCCAGAACGGCAACGGCGCCGTCCAGCACGCGCAAGCTGCGCTCGACTTCGATGGTGAAGTCGACGTGGCCAGGGGTGTCGATGATGTTCAGGCGCTTTTCGCGCCAGTAAGCGGTCGTCGCGGCCGACGTGATGGTGATGCCGCGCTCCTGCTCCTGCTCCATCCAGTCCATGGTGGCGGCGCCGTCGTGGACTTCGCCGATCTTGTGGGACTTACCCGTGTAATACAGGATCCGCTCGGTCGTCGTCGTCTTGCCGGCGTCGATGTGCGCCATGATGCCGAAGTTACGGTAGTCTTCGATTTTATGCTGGCGGGCCATGATGGAGCTCTGCGTAGCGCTGCCGTGAGGCAGGGACATTTAAACGTGCGGCGCGGGCGGTTTATCGCAAACCGCCCGCGCCTGAAAGAGTGCTGGTAATAAAGCTTACCAGCGGTAGTGCGAGAACGCCCGGTTGGCTTCAGCCATCTTGTGGGTGTCTTCGCGCTTCTTCACCGCGGTGCCGCGGTTGTTGGAAGCGTCGAGCAGTTCACCGGCCAGCTTTTCGGTCATGGTGTTCTCGCCGCGCTTGCGCGCAGCGGTCACCAACCAGCGGATGGCCAGGGCGCGACGACGGTCCGGACGAACTTCCACAGGCACCTGATAGGTGGCGCCGCCGACACGACGCGACCGGACTTCGATCGCCGGGGCGACGTTGTCTAGGGCGGAGTGGAAGGTTTCCAGGGGACCCTGGTCCTTGCGCTTGTTCTCGATGATGTCGAAAGCACCATAGATGATGTTTTCGGCGACGGCTTTTTTGCCCTCGTACATCACGTAGTTCATGAATTTGGTGACCACCAAGTCTCCGAACTTCGGGTCCGGCAGAACTTGGCGTTTCTCGGCGCGACGGCGGCGTGACATTCTTCTTTTTCCTTACTTCGGACGCTTGGCGCCGTAGAGCGAACGACGCTGCTTACGATCCTTGACACCTTGGGTGTCGAGGACGCCGCGCAGGATGTGATAACGGACGCCGGGCAAATCCTTGACGCGGCCGCCGCGGATAAGCACCACCGAGTGCTCCTGCAGGTTGTGGCCTTCGCCCGGGATGTAGCAAACGGCTTCAATGCCGGTGGTCAGACGGACCTTGGCGACCTTACGCAGAGCCGAGTTGGGCTTCTTCGGGGTCGTCGTATAGACGCGGGTGCAAACACCACGGCGTTGCGGGCAGCCCTTGAGGGCCGGCACCTTGTTCCGGACCGGCTTGGGCTGGCGCGGCTTACGGATGAGCTGGTTGACGGTAGGCATTAAGTCTCTGCTCTGATGGAAGCGTGTGCCTGTCGGCCGAGGCGCTTCGGGTCCTAGTCATGTATTTCGGCTTGCAAGGCTCCAGTTGGAGACCCGATAAACACGAAACTCGCCGGGACGCGGAAAGCGTTCCGGCGGGCTATCCGTCAGTAGGGGACGGGCGCTTACCAGGACAGGCGCAGGGCCCACCTCGAAAGAGCGCGGTATTTACTCGCGAAGTCGATCCGCGTCAACGGCGGTGATTGCGTCGGTTAATGCGACCTTAAAGGCCACGCTTTCGCCACTTCCGGTGGATAGGTTGGAGGCCTGTTAGCCCATTTGTCGAGTGATCGGTGACCCTGTCAACGGCGCGTTCCAACCGATTGAGGCGAAGCGCCATCCTGGCCGGCTCGATCGCCGCTCACGGGCTGGTTCTGGTGTTGCTGGCCTTTCCTCGCATCGAGCCGTTCATCGATCAATCCACCAACGAAGACGCCTTGACGGTGACCCTTGAGCGCCCCGAGCGGGCGCCTGAGACAGAAGCTGACGCGGCGAGCGCTCGCGCGTCCAACGCGATCCAGGCCCGAACGCCCCGCGCTATCTTCCCCTCGCCTGTGGCGCCGCTAGTCTTGCCGAGTCTGCCCGCCCACTCGCCTCGGGCAACGGCTTTCCATCCCGCGCCCCTGCCCGAGGGGCCCAAGGGTGATCTGCGCTCGGCCCTGCGCGGCAGCGGCGTGGGTTGCGCCAATGAGGCGGCTGTCGGCCTGAACCGTCGCGAGATCGAGCGCTGCCACGAACGCTGGGACGAGGCGGCGCGCAAGGCCCCGATCTACGCCAACGCCCCGCTCAGCACCGGCGCGACGGCCGAGTTCGCGCAGCAGGCGGCCCGGCAAGAAGCCAATCGACGCTACAAGGCCTCGCCCATGGGGCCCGGCGTCGATCATCGCAACCATGGCGGGCCGGGCCGGGCCAAGGAGATCCCGTTCGTGATGGGCGACACCGACGGCCTTGGCCGCAAGAAGTCAAACCCGACTCGCAACTAGAGCTTCATGCGAACCGGTATCCATTTCGCGCGGGCATGCGGAACTCTAGACCTTCGCGCGGGGCCGCATGACCAGCCAGGGCGTTGGGCTTGCCCGCCACTCCCATGCCGCCAGCATCATGTCGAGGTGACTGCGGCCAGCGACCAGCGCTGGCAGGTCAGCCTTCTCGATGCTGGGGTTGATCTGCTTGATGTCATGGGTGGCCGCGAACCGCTGGATCAGGCGGTCGGTCACCCCCGGACGCATTCCGGGATGGGTTTCGACGACAAGGTTGTATCCCGCCAGGGCGGGATAGAGTTCCGGCCGCAGGATGTCGTCCTCGAAACCCTCGGCGTCGATGAACACCAGCACGCGGCCGCCTTCGAACTGCGCGAAATCCTCGCCGAAAAACTCTCCGCGGATGACGACGCGGTCGGCCACGCCATTGGCGTCCGCCAACAGGCCACACCGCCTCCGGGCGACCTCGTCGATGTCATAGGCGTTGACGATGACGTCCGGCATGAGGCGGGCTAGGCCCACCGCGTAATAGCCCTCGGCGCAGCCGATATCGATGACATGATCCAGCCCTTGCGCCGCGAAGGCGACGAGGTCGGGATGCAATTCCCGCTCGTACACGCCCAGCAGGCGCGGCAGCAACGCGCCTTCCGCCGCGTTGACCACATAGTCCATGCCCTTGAAGGGGCCGGAGCGGACGTTCAACCCCTCGGCAGCGAGCGTGTTGACCCAAAGCTTGGTGCGCCACCTGGCGGTGGTTGTTAGCGCCTTGGCGAGCAGATCGGTGTCGGACAGCTGATCGGCCTGGCCCACAAGTTCGCGCAACCTCGCCGCGTAGTCTGATGTCACACCCATTTGTTGCACCCCGAAACCTTCGCCCGAATCCGCAACGCAAAAGGCCCGGGATCGTTCCCGGGCCTTCCAAGTTTTTTTCAAACGGCGTGAACCGTTCGAGCCTGGCTCAAGCCTATTCGGCGTCGGCGAGGGCGATCGAGGCCGGCAGCGGCTCCATCGCGTCTTCGCGCTGCTGGGCCAGCTGCTCGTCGCGCTTGGCGGCGACGCGCTGCAAGCTGCGCAGGTATGAACCCGTACCCGCGGGGATCAAGCGACCCACGATGACGTTTTCCTTCAGGCCTTCCAGGGTGTCGGTCTTGCCATGCACCGAGGCTTCGGTCAGGACGCGGGTCGTTTCCTGGAACGACGCGGCTGAGATGAAGCTCTTGGTTTGCAAGCTCGCCTTGGTGATGCCGAGCAGCACGGGCTGGGTGGTGGCCGGACGGCCGCCACGCGAAACCGCGCGGTCCTGTTCGATGTAGAACTCAGGCTTGTCGAGGTGATCGCCTTTGATCAGACCCGTATCGCCCGGCTCGAGGATCTCGACCTTTTGCAGCATCTGACGAACGATCGTCTCGATGTGCTTGTCGTTGATCGGCACGCCCTGCAGTCGGTAAACTTCCTGAATTTCGTCGACCAGGAAGTTGGCCAGAGCCTCGACGCCCAGGATGCGCAGGATGTCGTGCGGATCCGGGTTGCCGTCGATGATGTACTCGCCGCGCGCGATGAAATCGCCATCGTGCACTGCGATGTGCTTGCCCTTGGGGATCAGGAACTCGACCGGCTCGCCCTGGTTGCCGTCAGCGTCGACTTCCGGGGTGATCTTGATACGGCGCTTGTTCTTGTAATCCTTGCCGAATTCGACGCGACCGTCCATTTCCGCGATGACCGCGCAGTCCTTGGGACGGCGGGCTTCGAAGAGTTCGGCGACGCGCGGCAGGCCACCGGTGATGTCGCGGGTCTTGGCGCCTTCGGTGGGGATCCGCGCGATGACCTCGCCCGGCTTGACCATGTCGCCGTCACCGACGGACAGAATGGCCCCGGCCGACATCAGGTAGCGCGCCTCGCCGCCGTTGGCCAAGCGAACATACGAGCCGTCTTCGGCCAGAACGCCCATGGCCGGGCGCAGGTCCGCGGCGCGGGCCGAGGTCCGCCAGTCGGCGATCACGCGCTGCGCGATACCGGTGGCTTCGTCGGTTTCCTCGCGGACGGAGAAGCCGTCCACCAGGTCCTCGGCGCGGATCTTGCCGGCCACTTCGGTGATGATCGGGGTGGTGTAGGGGTCCCAGTCGGCCAGACGCTGGCCACGCTTCACCTTGTCGCCGTCCTTGATCTTCAGGCGCGCGCCGTAAGGCGGCTTGTAGTTCTCGCGTTCCTTGCCGTCGACCAGCACGCTGACCGAGGTGTTGCGGCTCATGACGACCAGGAAACCGTCTGTGCCGGTCACGGTGGCGCCGGCGACGCGAACCGTTCCGTCGTTGCTGCTTTCGAAGAACGACTGCTCGGCCACCTGGGCGGTGCCGCCGATGTGGAAGGTCCGCATCGTCAGCTGGGTGCCGGGCTCGCCGATGGATTGGGCGGCGATGACACCGACCGCTTCACCGATGTTGACCGGGGTGCCCCGCGCCAGGTCGCGGCCGTAGCAGGCGCCGCAGACGCCGACCTTGGCTTCGCAGGTCAGGACCGAACGCACCTTCACCGACTGCACGGCAGCCGCTTCGATGGCGTCGGCCATGTTCTCGGTCAGATAGGTGTCGGCCGGAACGACCAGTTCGCCGGTCGCCGGATCCTTGACGTCTTCGGCCGAGAAACGGCCCAGGACGCGCATGCCCAGCGAGACCAGGACGTCGCCGCCCTCGACCACGGCGCGCAGGGTGATGCCCCGCGTGGTGCCGCAGTCTTCCTCGACGATGATGCAGTCCTGCGCCACGTCGACCAGACGACGGGTCAGGTAACCGGAGTTGGCGGTCTTCAGCGCGGTGTCCGCGAGGCCCTTACGAGCGCCGTGGGTCGAGTTGAAGTATTCCTGAACGGTCAGGCCTTCTTTGAAGTTCGAGACGATCGGAGTCTCGATGATCTCGCCCGAAGGCTTGGCCATCAGACCGCGCATGCCGCCCAGCTGCTTCATCTGGGCTTGCGAACCACGAGCGCCGGAGTGGGCCATCATGTAGATGGAGTTGATCTCCTTCTCGCGGCCGTTCTCGTCCAGATGCTTCATCTGAAGCTCGGCCATCATCTCGTCGGCGACGCGATCGGTGGCCTTGGCCCAGGCGTCGACGACCTTGTTGTACTTCTCGCCCTTGGTGATCAGGCCGTCGGCGTACTGCTGCTCGTACTCTTCAGCCAGGGTGCGGGTTTCGGCGACGATCGCCTCTTTCCGCTTCGGGATGATGATGTCGTCCTTGCCGAAGGAGATGCCGGCCTTGGCCGCTTCCTTGAAGCCCAGAGCCATGATCTGGTCGGCGAAGATGACTGTCGCCTTCTGACCGCAGTGGCGGTAGACGATGTCGATCAGATTGCCGATTTCCTTCTTGGTCAGGGCCTTCTCGATCAGGCGGTGACCCACCTGCGGGTGACGCGGCAGCAGGGCGGCGATCTTCATCCGGCCCGGCGTGGTGTCGATCACGCGGCGACGCGCCACGCCATCGGCGTCCACTTCGGTAAAGCGCGACTTGATCTTGGCGTGCAGACTGACGACGTCGGCGTCCATGGCCGCTTCGATCTCGCCCAAGTCGGCGAAGATCTTGCCTTCACCGGGCTCGCCTTCGCGAGCGACCGACAGATAGTACAGACCCAGGACGATGTCCTGCGACGGCACGATGATCGGGCGACCGTTGGCGGGCGACAGGATGTTGTTGGTCGACATCATCAGGACGCGCGCTTCGAGTTGCGCCTCCAGCGACAACGGCACGTGGACAGCCATCTGGTCGCCATCGAAGTCGGCGTTGAAGGCGGCGCAGACCAGCGGGTGCAGCTGGATGGCCTTGCCCTCAATCAGCTTGGGCTCGAACGCCTGGATGCCCAGACGGTGAAGCGTCGGCGCGCGGTTCAGCATCACCGGGTGCTCGCGGATCACCTCTTCGAGGATGTCCCACACCTGGGGCTGCTCGCGCTCGACCATGCGCTTGGACTGCTTGACGGTGCCCGACAGGCCCTTGGCGTCCAGGCGCGCATAGATGAACGGCTTGAAAAGCTCCAGAGCCATCTTCTTGGGCAGGCCGCACTCGTGCAGCTTCAGTTCCGGGCCCACGACGATGACCGAACGGCCCGAATAGTCGACGCGCTTGCCGAGCAGGTTCTGACGGAAGCGACCTTGCTTGCCCTTCAGCATGTCGGCCAGCGACTTCAGCGGACGCTTGTTGGCACCCGTGATGACGCGACCGCGACGGCCGTTGTCGAACAGGGCGTCGACCGACTCTTGCAGCATCCGCTTTTCGTTGCGGATGATGATGTCGGGGGCGCGCAGCTCGATCAGGCGCTTTAGGCGATTGTTACGGTTGATGACCCGGCGATAGAGGTCGTTCAGGTCGGAGGTGGCGAAGCGGCCGCCGTCCAGCGGCACCAGCGGGCGCAGTTCCGGCGGGATGACCGGCACGACCGTCAGGACCATCCACTCGGGGCGGTTGCCAGATTCCGAAAAGGCCTCGAGGATCTTCAGGCGCTTGCTGAACTTCTTTTGCTTCATGTCCGACACGGTGCCGGCCAGCTCTTCGCGCAGGCGGTCGGCTTCCTTGTCGAGATCGATCGCCTTCAGCAGGTTCTGGATGGCCTCGGCGCCGATTTCGGCGGTGAAGCTGTCATCGCCGTACTCTTCCTGAGCGCGCATGTAGTCTTCCTCGCTGAGCAGTTGGTGCTGCTTCAGCGGGGTTAGGCCCGGCTCGGTGATGATGTAGTATTCGAAGTACAGGACGCGCTCGATGTCCTTCAGCGGCATGTCGAGCATCATGGCGATACGCGACGGCAGCGACTTCAGGAACCAGATGTGGGCGACCGGCGAGGCCAGCTCGATGTGGCCCATGCGCTCGCGACGAACGCGGGCCAGGGTGACTTCGACGCCGCACTTTTCGCAGATGATGCCCTTGTACTTCATGCGCTTGTACTTGCCGCACAGGCATTCGTAGTCCTTGGTCGGGCCAAAGATACGGGCGCAGAACAGGCCATCACGCTCGGGCTTGAACGTGCGGTAGTTGATTGTCTCGGGCTTCTTGATCTCGCCGAACGACCAAGAGCGGATCTTTTCCGGCGAGGCCAGCGAAATACGGATCTGGTCGAAGGTCGGAGCGGCCTGGACCGGATTGAAGATGTTCAGGACTTCCTGGTTCATCTTGGTTCCTTCTGCGGGATTACCCGCGAAAATTCAAAGTGGAGAGAGGCTGGGCAAAGGCCCCTCCCCGGTCACCCTTCCGAAGAGGGGCAGGCCGAGGAGGGTGCGATGGATCAGCTGTTCTCCAGCTCGACGTTCAGGCCGAGCGAGCGCATTTCCTTGACCAGCACGTTGAAGCTTTCGGGGATACCGGCTTCGAACGTGTCGTCGCCGCGGACGATCGACTCGTAGACCTTGGTGCGGCCGGCGACGTCGTCGGACTTCACCGTCAGCATTTCCTGCAGGGTGTAGGCGGCGCCATAGGCTTCCAGCGCCCAAACTTCCATTTCCCCGAAGCGCTGACCGCCGAACTGGGCCTTACCACCCAGCGGCTGTTGCGTGACGAGCGAGTACGGACCGATCGAACGGGCGTGGATCTTGTCGTCGACCAAGTGGTGCAGCTTCAACATGTAGATGTAGCCGACCGTGACCGGACGCTTGAACTGGTCGCCCGTCTGGCCGTCGAACAGGATCGACTGGCCAGAAGGGTCGAGACCCGCCATGCGCAGGTGGTCTTCGATGTCGCCGATCCGCGCGCCGTCGAACACGGGCGTCGCGATCGGGACGCCCTTGCCGAGGTTGCGAGCCAGCTCGATCAGGCCTTCTTCGGTGTCGGGCAGTTCCTCGTCCGGGCCGTAGATGTCGGTCAGACGCTCGACGAGCGCTTCCTTCTGACCGCCAGCTTGCCAGTCTTCCAGCAGGGCGGTGATCTGCTTGCCGAGACCGGCGCAGGCCCAACCCAGGTGGGTTTCGAAGATCTGGCCGACGTTCATGCGCGAAGGCACGCCCAGCGGGTTCAGAACCACGTCCACATGGGTGCCGTCCGCGAGGAACGGCATGTCTTCGATGGGCAGGATGCGCGAGATGACGCCCTTGTTGCCGTGACGTCCGGCCATCTTGTCGCCGGGCTGAAGCTTGCGCTTCACGGCCACGAAGACCTTGACCATCTTCATCACGCCCGGGGGCAGTTCGTCGCCGCGCTGCAGCTTGTCGACCTTGTCCTCGAAGCGACGGTCCAGACGCTTGCGGTTCTCGTCGAACAGACGGCGCAGCGACTCAAGTTCGCCCATCGCCTTCTCGTCTTCGAGGGCGATCTGCCACCACATGCCGGGCTGAACGTCAGCCAGGCCTTGGGCGGTGATCTCGCCGCGCGACAGACCCTTGGGACCCGACAGCGCCACGTTGCCGATCAGCAGATCGCGCAGACGGCCCGAGATGTTGCGGTTCAGGATCGCGAATTCGTCGTCGCGGTCCTTGCCCAGACGGTCGATTTCCGAACGCTCGATGGCGAGAGCCCGTTCGTCCTTGTCGACGCCGTGACGGTTGAACACGCGCACATCGACGATCGTGCCGGCGACGCCCGGGGGCAGGCGCAGGCTGGTGTCGCGGACGTCCGAGGCCTTTTCACCGAAGATGGCGCGCAGGAGCTTTTCTTCCGGCGTCATCGGGCTTTCGCCCTTCGGCGTGACCTTGCCAACCAGGATGTCGCCCGGCTGGACTTCGGCGCCGATCGCCACGATGCCGGCTTCGTCGAGGTTGCGCAGGGCTTCCTCGCCGACGTTCGGGATGTCGCGGGTGATTTCTTCTGGGCCGAGCTTCGTATCGCGGGCCATGACTTCGAATTCCTCGATATGGATCGAGGTGAAGACGTCGTCGCGGACGATGCGCTCGGAGATCAGGATCGAGTCTTCGAAGTTGTAGCCATTCCAGGGCATGAACGCGACGAGCGCGTTGCGGCCCAGGGCCAGTTCGCCCAGCTCGGTCGAGGGACCGTCGGCGATGATGTCGCCGGCGCTGATCTTGTCGCCAACCTTCACCAGCGGACGCTGGTTGATGCAGGTCGACTGGTTCGAACGCTGGAACTTGCTCAAGCGGTAGATATCGACGCCCGAACGGGCGGCGTCGGTCTCTTCCGTGGCGCGGACGACGATACGCGTACCGTCGATCTGCTCGACCACGCCGGTGCGCTTGGCCACGACCACGGCGCCGGAGTCGCGAGCGACCACGGCTTCCATGCCCGTGCCGACCAGCGGCGCGTCGGACTGCACCAGAGGCACGGCCTGACGTTGCATGTTCGAGCCCATGAGGGCGCGGTTGGCGTCATCGTTTTCGAGGAAGGGGATCAGGGCCGCGGCCACCGAAACTACCTGACGCGGCGACACGTCCATCAGGTCGACCATCTCCTTTTGCAGGAGCGTGGGTTCGCCGTTGATCCGGCCGGGGACCAGGTCATCGACGATCTCGCCGTTCAACACCTTGATGTTGGACTGGGCGATGACGTGCTTCGACTCTTCCATGGCCGACATGTAGACGACCTCGTCGAGCGGCTTGCCGTCGGCGACGCGACGGTAAGGGCTCTCGATGAAGCCGTACTTGTTGACGCGGGCGTGGGTGGCCAGCGAGTTGATCAGACCGATGTTCGGGCCTTCCGGCGTTTCAATCGGGCAGATGCGGCCGTAGTGGGTCGGGTGAACGTCGCGGACTTCGAAGCCTGCGCGCTCGCGGGTCAAACCGCCCGGGCCAAGCGCCGAGAGACGGCGCTTGTGGGTGATCTCCGACAGCGGGTTGGTTTGGTCCATGAATTGCGACAGCTGCGAAGAGCCGAAGAATTCACGCACCGAGGCCGCGGCAGGCTTGGCGTTGATCAGGTCGTGCGGCATCACGGTGTCGATGTCGACGGACGACATGCGTTCCTTGATGGCGCGTTCCATACGCAGCAGGCCGACGCGGTACTGGTTTTCCAGCAGTTCGCCGACCGAGCGCACCCGGCGGTTTCCGAGGTTGTCGATGTCGTCGATTTCGCCGCGACCGTCGCGCAGGCCGACCAGCAGCTTCAGGACGGCCAGCACGTCTTCCTTGCGGAGTACGCGCATATCGTCCGAAGCATCCAGCTCCAGGCGCATGTTCATCTTCACGCGGCCAACGGCCGACAGATCGTAGCGCTCGGCGTCGAAGAACAGCGACTTGAACATCGCTTCGGCAGCCTCGACGGTCGGCGGCTCGCCCGGACGCATGACGCGATAGATGTCGAACAGCGCGTCTTCGCGGACGGCGTTCTTGTCCACGCGCAGAGTGTTGCGCATGTAGGCGCCGACCGTGACGTGGTCGATGTCCAGCACGTCGATGGTGCTGAAGCCTTGGTCGGCCAGGGCCTGGATCGAGACCACGTCCAGCTCGTCGCCGGCTTCGGCGTAGATTTCGCCGTTCTCGAAGTTGACGGCGTCGCGGGCCAGATAGCGGCCGGTCAGGGCTTCTGGAGCCAGCAGCAGGATCTTCAGACCGTTGTCAGCCAGCTTTTTGGCCTGGCGGGCGGTGATCTTAGTGCCGGCCGGAGCGACTTCTTCACCGGTGTCGCCGTCGACGAGGGCGAACTCCGGCTTCACGCCGCGCCAGCGCTCGGGCTTGTAGGGGGTGGCCCAGCCGCCTTCGCGCTTCTCGAACGGGACCACGTCGTAGAACGTCGTCAGGATCTCTTCGCCGTCCATGCCCAGGGCATAGAGGAAGGTGGTGGCGGGCAGCTTGCGGCGACGGTCGATGCGGACATAGACCACGTCCTTGGCGTCGAACTCAAAGTCCAGCCACGAGCCGCGATAAGGGATTACGCGGGCGGCGAACAGCAGCTTGCCCGAAGCGTGGGTCTTGCCCTTGTCGTGGTCGAAGAACACGCCGGGCGAACGGTGCATCTGCGAGACGATGACTCGCTCGGTGCCGTTGACGATGAAGGTGCCCTTGTCGGTCATGAGCGGGATATCGCCCATGTAGACGTCCTGCTCCTTGATGTCCTTGACGGACCGGGCGCCGGTTTCTTCTTCGGTTTCGAACACGATCAGTCGCAGCTTGACCTTCAGCGGCGCCGCGAAGGTCATGTCGCGTTGGATGCATTCCTCAACGTCGTACTTGGGCTCTTCGAATTCGTACGAGACGTATTCGAGCACCGCGCGCTCGTTGAAATCCTTGATCGGGAACACCGACCTGAAGACCGCCTCGATGCCCTCTTCCTTGCGCACGCCCGGACGGACTTCGCGCTGGAGGAACTGCTCGTAGGAGGAGCGCTGAACCTCGATGAGGTTCGGCATCTGCACAGCTTCGGGGATGCGGCCGAAAGACTTCCGGATCCGCTTCTTGCCGGTGAACGATTGCGCCATGTTTTTCCCTTGGGCGCGGATCGCCGCGCCGAATGTTTCGAAGGGCTCGTGCGGAGAAACTCCACGCGTGCGTTCGTCTTGATCCTGCGTCCACCCTCGCCGCACCCGCCTGAGACGGGAACGTCGGACGCTGGAATTCCCCTATCAGGCGACCGGGACCGGTAGACCTGCTGGGCGCCCCTTCGCGCTGGTCGGAGGGCGGCTGACCGCGCCTCGGGGCGTAATATGCGGACACGCGCGTGCGCGCTCCGCCGAATGTCTTCGTGAGCGGGCGGATATAGGCCAAGCGCCTGTGGATGGAAAGGGGGTTTGTTAAGAAAACCGACGCATCAGCGCGCCGCGCTCCGTGGACCGGGCACTTTCAGTCCCGGCGCCGAATATGTTCAGATAACGCGTTACCCGAAATAGCTTTCGCACGTCGCTCGGCTTGAGACCACGCGTGTTCTCCCACCAGGCTTCAAAGGCCTCCAATCGAGACAACAGTAAGCGCGCCAACACATTGTTCAGTTCTGCGCCCTAATCTCAGGCTCGATCAATGATCGCCAACGTGGAACCTCGAGATGACGATAGCGACAGGGTGCAACGGTTGCCGCGACGGCGCGGGCTTCGAACTCCCCATCACCATGGCCTTCCAACCCATCGTCGACGCCTCCACCGGCGCGGTTTTCGCGCACGAAGCGCTGGTCCGCGGCGCGAACGGCGAAGGCGCAGCCAGCGTGCTGGCCCAGGTCTCGGACACCAATCGCTACGCCTTCGATCAGCAGTGCCGCGTGACGGCGATCGAACTGGCCGCCCGGCTGAAAATGGCCGACCACGGGGCCAACCTGTCGATCAACTTCCTGCCCAACGCGGTTTATGAGCCCCGCGCCTGCATCCGCCTGACCCTTGCCGCCGCCATGCGTTCGGGCTTCCCGCTCAATCGCATCATTTTCGAGTTTACCGAGGTCGAGCGGCTCGACACCGATCACATCCTCCACATCCTGCGCAGCTATCGGGCGATGGGCTTCCAGACCGCGATCGACGACTTTGGCGCCGGCTATGCAGGCCTGGGCCTACTGTCGAAATTCCAGCCCGACATCGTCAAGCTGGACATGGACCTGATCCGCGACATCGACACCAGCACCGTCAAACAGACGATCGTCGGCTCGACCCTTGGCATGTTGCGCGATCTTGGCGTGACGCCGCTGTGCGAAGGCGTCGAAACCGTTGGCGAGTACGAGGTGCTGCGTTCGCTCGGCGTCGACCTGATGCAGGGCTATCTGCTGGCCAAGCCGGCTCTGGCAGCGCTGACGATTCCCGTCCTGCCGGGCCAGGCGACGGACATCTCCGCCGTCGCCTAGCACAGAGAACCTCAGGACGAGGTTTTCGCTAACGCCGCCAACAGCGCCTCGGCCGCCGGGCGTGACGACGCAGGGTTTTGCCCAGTGATCAGGAGGCCGTCAGTCAGCACATAGGGCGCCCAGTCCGGTCCCTTGGAATAGAAGCCGCCGTTCGCATTCAAGACGTCTTCGACAAGGAACGGCACCACATCGGTCAGGCCAACGGCTTCCTCTTCGGTGTTGGCAAACCCCGTGACGGTCTTGCCCTTCACCAGAAGGTCGCCGCCTGAGCCTTTGACGTGACGCAAAACGCCTGGCGCGTGGCACACCGTCGCCACGGGCTTGCCAGCCGCGGCCAACGCCTCGATCAGGCTGATCGAGTGGGCGTCTTCGGCCAGATCCCACAGCGGACCATGACCGCCCGGATAGAAGACGGCATCGAAATCCTCAGCCTTGACCTCGGCCAACTTCACCGTGCTCGCCAAAACCTTTTGGGCCTCCGGGTCAGCCTTGAAGCGGGCCGTGTCCTCGGTCTGGGCGTCGGGCTCGTCGCTCTTCGGATCCAGGGGCGGTTGGCCGCCAGCAGGGGAAGCCAGAACCAGCGTCGCGCCGCCATCCTTCAGCGCGTAGTAGGGCGCGGCAAGCTCCTCCAGCCAGAAGCCAGTCTTCCTACCGGTGTCGCCCAGGCGATCGTGAGAGGTCAGGACCATAAGAATGTTCATCGAGGCGCTCGCAAGTCGATCAGGGGAGCACAGATGTGGTGCGCGCAGGCCTCCTCTGAAAGGGGGCGCGCCAGACATTGCCCAGGCTCGACAGAAACCGGTCCGGAGCTTCACCAGTAGAATCGTCTATTTTCTGAATGGCCGAGGAGCGGGTCAGCTCTTGCGGATCGCCTTGGCGGCCAGCGACACGCCCGCCCCGACCAGGCAGACGAAAAAGGCGATCTTGGCCAGACCGCCGGCCACGTCCACGACGAAGCCGAGCACGCCAAAGATGATCATCAGAACGAGCAGGATACCGGCGAGCTTGAGCATATCGGTGGAACGCGGTTCGCGACCGGTGGTTGCCTCCCCGGAGCGAGGCCAAAAGAAAACGGCCCCGAAGGTTTCCCTTCGGGGCCGCTAACTTGCTGTGTCCAATACCGGCTCATTCCGGAGAGCGCCGGGAGAACCCATCCACGCCGAGGCGTGGAATGGATTACTTGATTTGGACGGTCGCGCCGGCGTCGGTCAGCTTCTTGGCGACTTCGTCGGCTTGGGCCTTGGAGACGTTCTCGACGACGTTCTGCGGAGCGCCTTCGACCAGGTCCTTGGCTTCCTTCAGGCCGAGGTCCGGACGGACGCCGCGGACTTCCTTGATCACGTTGATCTTCTTGTCGCCACCGGCGGTCAGAACAACGGTGAACTCGGTTTGCTCTTCAGCAACTTCGACCGGAGCGGCCGGGCCAGCAGCGGCGGCGGCGACCGGAGCGGCGGCCGAGACGCCCCACTTTTCTTCCAGCATCTTCGACAGGTCAGCGGCTTCGAGGACCGACAGGGTGGACAGTTCTTCAACCAGCTTTTCGAGCTTGGACATGTTCAGTTTCCTAAAACGAATGAGGGATGTACGCGGAGATGACCTTTAGGCGGCGTCTTTGGTCGCATAAGCGTTGAAGACGCGCGCAAGTTGGCCAGCCGGGGCCTGCAGGACGCCAGCGATCTTGGTCGCCGGAGCCTGGATGAGGCCGATAAGCTTGCCACGGATCTGGTCGAGCGACGGCAGCGTGGCCAGAGCCCGCACAGCCGCTTCGTCGAGAACCGTCGTCTGACCCAGGATGCCACCGACAAGCTTGAGCTTCTCGTTTTCCTTGGCGTACTGGGTGACGATCTTGGCGGCGGAGACCGGATCCTTGCCGAAGGCAATGGCGACCGGGCCGGCGAACAGGGCGTCGCCCGCTTCACCGATCGAGCCGTCGAGGGCCTTCTGGACCAGGGTGTTCTTCACCACCTGGAACGTGGCGTCTTCCTTGCGGAGACGGGCACGCAGTTCAGTCATTTCCGCAACGGTCATGCCCGTATAGTGGGTCACGACGACAGCGCCGGCGCCGGCGAATACGCTTTTCAGCGCCTCGATCGACACTTGCTTTTGAGCGCGGTCCATTGCGGTCTCCTACTCAATTAAAGCGGCCGGACCATTCCGGCAGCCAAATGCCACGAGCGTGGGGGATCGCTCCCGCACGCGAGTTGCATCAGCCTGTTCCAAGGAAAGTCAGCCGCGCGTCCCATCCGTAAAGGAGGAATTGGCGTGGGCTTGTCCATCCCTGTCTCCCGACGGTGAGGAAGGGCTCTTCCTCGTTTATGGCGTTGGTGACCCCACGCCCCGCTGTTCACAAACAGGTCTTCGCCGGGCGAACCCGACGGAGAAGGGGCGGCGTATAGACGGTTTGGGAATGGAATTCAACAGGGACGGCGACAAGCCTATTTCAGACCGTCCTGCGCCAGGGTGTGAGCGACGATCGCATTGGCGTGGCCATGTCCGATCCGATGCTCATCCTTGAGCATCGCCACAAGCTCCATATGCTTTGCAGGGTAGCGCTCGCGGACATGCCGCTGCCAGTCCGAGATCGGTCGGCCATAGGCTTTCTCGATCGACGGAAAATAGGACGCCGGTCCCTTTACCTTCTCATCCGCCATATCGCGCCCCACGCGCCGCGATAGCAGGTTTAACCGTGCTGGCAAGCTATTGGCAAGGTTGGGAGAACGTCCCTAATCCAGCCGCTTCAGCGCCTGCCGCGCCGCCGCCACCCCCGTGGCGAAACAGGCGTGCAGCAGATAGCCGCCGGTGGGAGCTTCCCAGTCCAGCATCTCGCCAGCCACGAACACGCCGGGCGCGGCCTTCAGCTCCAGCCCATCGAGCGAGTCCAGCGTCAGTCCGCCCGCCGATGAGATCGCCCGGTCTAGCGGCTGGACGCCCGTCAGCGCAATCGGCGCGGCCTTGATCGCCGCCGCCAGCGCCGCGGGTTCGGGGGGCAGGTCCAGGCCATGGGCCTCGCGCAGCAGATTGACCTCGACAGGCGACAGGTGCGCGGCCTTGCGCAGGAAATTGGCCAGAGACTGACCCGCGCGCGGCCGCGATAGCCGCGCCGCCAAGGTTTCGACCGACAGGTCCGGCCGCAGGTCGATCTCGATCACCGCCCGCCGCTCGGCCTCGATGGCCTCGCGCGGCGCGGCGCCAAGGGCATAAACGGCCCCGCCCTCCAGGCCGTAACCGGCGATCGTCGCATCGCCCCGCGCCGTCACATCGCCCAGACGCAAGGCGACATTCTTCAGCGGCTCGCCCGCGAAGCGCTCGCAAAACAGAGCGCTCCAAGCGACGTCAAAGCCGCAGTTGGCGGGGCGAAACGGCGCGAGGTCAGCTTTGCCGGCGAGCAGCGAGGTCCAAGTCCCGTCCGAGCCGAGCTTGGCCCAACTGGCGCCGCCCAGGGTGAGGATTGTCGCGCGAGGCTGCACGGTCTCGACACCGTCGGGAGTCTGAAACGCCAACCCGCCGCCATCGGCCCAGCCTAGCCATTCGGCCCGCGTCCGCAGGATGACGCCCTGCCGCTCCAGCCGCGCCAGCCAAGCGCGTAGCAAGGGCGAAGCCTTCATCGCCTTGGGAAACACCCGGCCGCTGGCGCCGACAAAGGTCTCCTGCCCCAAGCCCTGCGCCCAGGCGACCAGATCGGCCGGTGTGAACGCCTCCAGCATCGGCCTCAGAGCCAGGCTCGCCGCGCCATAGCGCCCCGCGAACCTTTCGAAGTCTTCGGAATGGGTGAGGTTCAGCCCCCCTCGACCGGCCATCAGGAACTTGCGCCCGAAGGTCGGCATCTTCTCGAACACGCTCACCGACCGTCCGGCCGCGCTCAGCACCTCGGCGGCAATCAGCCCCGCCGGCCCGCCGCCGATCACGGCGACGTCGAGGGCGGCGGCGTTGTTCAAGCGGGCTCGATATCGGTTAGGGGGAAATCATCGCCCTTGAAGAGCAATGGCACGCCGTTGGCTTTGGCGCAGGCATAAGCGAAGCACTCGCCCATGTTAAGCTTGGCGGGGTGGCGACCCTTTCCAAATCGGGAGAACGCATCCAGCGCTATGCTCGCCTCGCGAAGTCCGATGTCGAAGACCGTCACCTCGGCGGCAGCAACATAGGTCAATACCTCGGCCTCAGCTTCGGCGACTTTCAAAGCTTTAGCTCTCACGAGACTCCTTACAGTCTCCCAGATCGCAATTCCCGAGGTCATCGGGCCGGCTGCCATGGCGATACTCTGTTCAAAGGCCGCCCCCTCGGCTTCGCCAAGCAGGATCGCGCACAATGCCGAGGCGTCTACGAACATCTAGTCGTCGTACATTTCATCGAAAAACGCCTTGTCGGCCTTCAGGCCAGTATCCGGCAGGGCTGCGATCCGAGCGGATATGGCTCGCATCTTCGCCAGCTTCTCCGTTCGCGCCGCCGCATCTGCTTCCCGCGCGCGGGTCACGGCCAGCTTGATGGCGTCGGTGATGCCGACGCGCTTTTCCTCGGCATAGGACCGCAGCATAGCGTCGGCTTCGGGATCGCGAACGTGGAAGGGCATCGAAAACCTCGTCTAGCCAAAACATAACATCGGCTAGCCGACCTCACAACGCCGCGCCCCAAACGAAAAACGGGCGCTGGATCGCTCCAGCGCCCGTTCCGGTGGCCTAGGTGGCCGATACTCAAAAGCTCGAAGGCTTAGGCGATCGACGAGGTGTCGATCTTGAAGCCCGGACCCATCGTCGAGGACAGGCCGATACGCTTCACATAGATGCCCTTGGCGCCCGAGGGCTTGGACTTGTTCAGCGCGTCGATCATCGCCTTGACGTTGATCAGCAGGGCTTCGTCAGTGAACGAGACCTTGCCGATGCCGGCGTGGATGATACCGGCCTTTTCGACGCGGAACTCGACGGCGCCGCCCTTGGCGTCCTTCACGGCTTGGCCGACGTTCGGGGTCACGGTGCCGACCTTCGGGTTAGGCATCAGGCCGCGCGGGCCCAGCACCTTACCCAGACGGCCCACCAGGGCCATCATGTCCGGGGTCGCGATGACGCGGTCGAAGTCCATGAAGCCGCCCTGGATCTTTTCCAGGAGGTCTTCGGCCCCGACATGCTCGGCGCCGGCCGCGATGGCTTCAGCGGCCTTGGCGTCCTTGGCGAAGACGGCGACGCGAACGTCGCGGCCGGTGCCGGACGGCAGGTTCACAACGCCGCGGACCTGTTGGTCGGCGTGGCGCGGATCGACGCCGAGGTTCACCGAGATCTCGATGGACTCGTCGAACTTGGCCTTGGCGTTGGCCTTCACGAGAGCGATGGCTTCCGAAGCGGTGTAGGTGGCTTCACGGTCGCCGGTCCACGCCTGGACGCGCTTTGCTTGCTTAGCCATGACTTAGGCCTCCACGATCTTCAGGCCCATGGCCTTGGCGGATCCTTCGATGATCTTGGCCGCGGCCTCGATGTCGTTGGCGTTCAGGTCCTTCATCTTCTTTTCGGCTATCTCGCGCAGTTGGGCGCGGGTCACTTCGCCTACGGTCTCGCGACCGGTCAGCTTCGCGCCGGACTTCAGGCCGGTGATCTGCTTGAGGTAGTGCGTCGCCGGGGGCGTCTTGGTGATGAAGGTGAACGACTTGTCTTGGTACACCGTGATCACGGTCGGCAGGGGCGTGCCCTTTTCGACGTTCTCAGTGCGTGCGTTGAACTCCTTACAGAAGCCCATGATGTTGACGCCGCGCTGGCCCAGTGCGGGACCGATGGGGGGCGAAGGCGTGGCCGAGCCAGCCTTCACCTGGAGCTTGATATAGCCCAGGATCTTTTTAGCCATTGTATCCTCTCAAGAAAGCCGAGCTAACGGCCTTTAATGGTTGGCCGTGGTGCGGGCTTGGCGTCCCTTCCACGGATTTGAATTCGCCATAACTACGAACACGCCCCGGGACGGAGTCCTGGGGCGAGCCGTGGCGTCTAGCAGTTGGGGCGGAGAGTGTCCAGCGCGGGCGCGGTGGTCGGCGGCGTGGCGCCGGTTGGCAGGGCGACCCGTTCAACGAACGCGAAAGCAATCCACACCCACTCAAGTCAAGCTTGATGTCTAAAACCACGCCATAACCTAGACTGCAAATCCATAATGCTTCAGTTTTACTTTATGATAAAGCAAAGCTTGCTTGTTCAAGTCCCATTCATCCGAATGGATACATATGCATCAACAATGAAGTGGGTCCGCAGCAAAGATCCGGCGTTTTTTGGACTACGGCTATGGTGTATTTCAGCCCAGCGCGTCAGGAGACCTGGGCGCAAAGACGATACGCTCCAGAGCCGGCGCCGGCGCGCCGGCGCGGCCGGCCCTTGATGATAGTTCTGGGGGCCGTGATGTCTGCGCTGGGGGGCGCGCATCTGGGGGGACTTATGCCAACGCCAACCCTGTCACCAGAGGCCGAACTGAGGCCCATGCCGCACGTGTCCCGGCCGACCGAAGGGCTTAGCATCGTCCTGATCGGGACGACTGACGCAGAGCCGGCCGCTTCGTCGACAGAGGATCAGGCCACGACGCTTACCCTCGCAATGACCGAACAGGCGCCAGTCGCCCCGCCTGTCGTCAACGCGGTGAAGGTCGTATCGGCCAGTTTCCAACCGCCTCCTGTCGCCGCGCCTGCCTGCAAGGAACCCGCGACCCTGGCGGCGGAAATGGCGTGCGTCGATCCCATCTTGGCCCTGGCTGAGCAGCGCCTCTCGCGGGCCTATATCGACGCCATAGACGCGGGCGCGGCTCGGCTGGAGCTGGGCCGGGATCAGGCGCGGTGGCTGCTGGTGCGGGAGGCGGCGGCGCGAGCGTCGCCCGAGGCCTTGGCGGAAGTCTACCAGCGCCGGGAACAGCGCCTGATCGCCCTTAGCGCCGCCCTTAGCGAGCGGCGGGCTACCTGAGACCCTCACCTCCGGGTCGCTAGCCTCGCGCATCCAGATGCATGGCGCCGGGCGTGGCGCTGGAGTCGTAGTAGCCCACGACCCCCTCCGCGAAGTAGTGACAGACGATCGACTTGCGCGACTTGGTCAGGTCCTCGCGGACAGATCCCGCATGCATCAAATTCTCATGCCAGATCAGCACGGTGCCCGCCTTGGGTTGATAGACTTGGGGCGCGACCGCCAAGTCGTCGAGCATCTGCTTCCAGCGCGTCACCACCTTGTCGCCAAAGCTTGTCCAGTCACCATCCACGACGGGCGGCAGATCGACCGTCTGGCGATAGATACGCGGGAGGCGATGGGTGCCTGGATACACCACCAGTTCGCCCGATGAAGGCTGGACGTCCTCAAGCGCTGTCCACACGCCGCACATGTAGCCCGCCGGAAACGGCGTCAGGTGGATCGTGTCCTGGTGGTGGTCCTGCTGTGATCCGAACACGTAGGTCAGCGACTGGCAGGGCCGGGCGGGCGCGTCGAAGATCAGGTCCAGAAGGCGCGTCACCTTGGGATGGAGCCAGAGCTTGCGAACGGCCGGATAGCGCTCATGCAGATTGTGCAGCCGCTGGCTCGATCCCCATTCATAGCCCTCGAGCCCCTTGGCGACCGCATCCTCGACGGCCAGGTTCAGGGCCTCCAGCTCGTCAGGGCCGAGCAGATCCTCCACGACAAGGAAGCCATGATCGACGAAATGCTCGAAGATGGCGGCCTCGGCGGAGTCGATGGTCCCGTCCTGGACCAGGGCGGCGATATGAGCCGCCGCGGCCTCGGCGTCGCGGTCGAACCAAGGCGTCACCTGACGATCCGCGTAGTCGTAAAGCTCACTGCCGCATTGATCGATGACGATAGGCGCACCTTGCCGTGTCAGGCTTTCCGTCACGCGCTGCGCCAGGGCCCCGCGATTTCGGGCGAAGATGGAGGCAACGCCCTGCGCCAGGAGCCCACCTTCGGAATCGAGTAGCTCGACCCGGATCTCATGGACGCCATCGCCCAGCAGGTGGCCATGCAGCGCCAGCCAGCGCGTTTGCTTCTGGGGCGCGAGGGCGATGTCGGCCTTATGGAGCGTCTGATCGCGCGCGCTCAAGACCAGGGTCGCCAGCATGGGCTCGGGGGCGAAGGCGGTTATGAAGATACGGATCAGACCGGCGGTCGGTTCGCCGGAATAGTCGAGCGACAGGAAAGCCCGGGGGGCGACCTCTTCGACCGGCACTGGAGCCGGCTCCGGCGCCGGCGCCGGGCTGGTCGGAGCGCGAAGCAAGGCGCGCACCCGCCGGAGGATCCGTGGCGCCAGGGCGCGAAACCATGAAATGCGGCGACGAGCCGCCACAAGCGCTAGATGCATACTGGCCGATACTCGGAGTGATCAAAACGTGTGAGCGGGCTTGTCACAACCCAGACAAGCTCCACCTTAATCATGTTTCTCGGGCGTTTGAATGTGCTTTGGGATCGGGGCGAACATTATTTTCCAATTTCCCCTTCCGGGGAGAACGCCGCGCGGCGCGGAAGTGACCGACGCCCGATTGCAAAAAACCCCGCGCCGTTTACGGCGCGGGGTTTTCGAAAGCTAAGACCGACCGTAAGGCCGGATCAGCTGATCTTTTCGACCTGATTATATTCCAGCTCGACCGGGGTGGCGCGGCCGAAGATCGAGACGGTGACGCGCAGGCGCGAGCGCTCTTCGTCGACCTGCTCGACCGAGCCGTTGAAGCTGGCGAAAGGACCGTCGGTGACGCGGACGTTCTCGCCGATCTCGAACAACACGACCGTCTTGGGACGCTCGACGCCCTCTTCGATTGCGCCGACGATGCGCTGAACTTCCTTTTCCGACACGGGCATCGGCTTGGAGCCGCTGCCGAGGAAGCCGGTGACCTTCGGGGTGTTCTTGATCAGGTGATAGGCTTCGTCCGAGAGGTTCATCTTCACCAGCACATAGCCGGGGAAGAACTTGCGCTCAGCATTAACCTTGCGGCCACGGCGGATCTCGACGACGTCCTCGGTCGGAACCAGGATTTCGGAGAAGCTGTCCTCGAGCCCCTGGCTCTTGGCTTGCTCGCGGATGCTCTCGGCCACCTTCTTCTCGAAGTTCGAGTAGGCGTGGACGATGTACCACTTGTGGTTCGGGTTGGACGCGGTTTCGGTGTTCATCGTCTTTTCTTATCCCGCGGCGAACGACAGGAGCGCCTTGGCTCCGAGGCCCAGCAGCCCGTCGACCGCCGAGAAGAACAGGGCGGCCAGAACCACCATCATGAAGACCATCACCGAGGTGATCCAGGTCTCCTTGCGGGTGGTCCAGGTGATCTTGCGGGCTTCGGCGCGCACTTCGCGGAAGAACTGCACGGGGTTCGTGCGCTTCTTCTTGGGCGTCGCCGCCGCAGCGGGAGCCCCACCGGCGGGCGCGAGCGCAGCCGTCGTACGGGCGGCGCGGCTCTTGATCGCGGACGGGCTCGAACCCGGTTTCCTGGCCATGCTCTTGAGGCTCACGACTTTCAAATACGCCCAGATCGCAAAGCGACCCGGTTAGCCAAAACGACAGGGCCGGAACCGGGCCTGTCGAAGACATATAGTGGCAGGAGTGGGGGGACTCGAACCCACGACTTTCGGTTTTGGAGACCGACGCTCTACCAGCTGAGCTACACTCCTGCAGACCATGGCCCCTTTCGGGTCCCGGTCTCTGGAAATGGACAACGCGCCGGAGGCCTTCAAGGCCCGTCAGCGCGCTGGGTCCAATCGCCAGAGCCGCGCCATTTAGCAGGGTCGCCTCCGCCGGGCAAGCGGCCCGAAGCCGTCATGGCCATGTTCGGCGTCAAGCGAACGCTCCCGGCGCGCGAAAGGCCGTGAGATCGGGATCGAAGCGGGCCGCATTGCGTTAGACGGGCATGACCCAGTCAGCCTCGATCCAACCCGTTAACGACAATGCCATGCACGCTGCAGAGCGGGCGCCCGACCGCGCCGTGGAGAACGAGAATCTTCGCGCGCCGGCCGAAGATGGCGAGCCGCCTCGCCCCGCGACCGAACCGCAGGGGAGCGAGGACAGCACCAAGTCGCCCAAGACCCGCACAGATCCCGGCTCGGGCGAGAACTGAACCATCAGGGCGGTCGCTTGCGCGCCGCCCGTGACAGCCTCCAGGGCGGCCTTGGTCAGCCCGCCTTCTTGTCAGTCTTGTCGGCCGAGGCCGAGGTCGATGGCGCGGCGCACTGGATGCCCAGATAGGACCACTTCACGTCGGTCAGTTGACGGCCGCATTCGGTGTTCCTGCCTAGATCCTTGCCTTGCAGCGAGATAGCCACACCCTTGCTGGGATCGGGCGCCGGGCTGGCGGAGCTGATATCGTAATATCCGCCCGCACGACCGCGAACCACCAGGCACGACGTGGTTTCCACCGGCCGCACGCAGCCGGACGCCGTGACAGATTTTGCTTCCAAGACTACCTTCTGGGCCTGCGCGACCTTCGTCGTCGCGCCGCCATCGCTGCAACCGGCCAAACCAAACGCTAACAGACCGGCCGCCGCGGCGGCCCTCACGAACCATACCCGCATACGTTCCTCCGTATCGTTGGCTCCGCGAACGAAGCAAAGGAAGTTTGCGCTCCGTTTGAGTGGTCGGCAATCACATTTTTGACACGTTTTGAAAAAGCGTTACGGCGCGTTTTGACGACATGCTGAAAGATTTTCCCGAGACGTCGTCAGAGGAGCTGAGTTGACTTCTTTGCCCCGCTCCTCAAATGAGACCAGCGTCGCCTCAGGGCCGTGGCGACGAGACCGGATTTATCTTTTCGCGCGTCTGCGCCCAGGACCGAAACATTGACGATGACGGCCGCTCCAGTCCCCGCTGCTCAAGCCCCCCCCGCCCCGATCAAGGAAGCTGCCCAGTACGTCGAGACCGTGCTGTGGGTGAAGCACTGGACGGACCGCCTGTTCAGCTTCGCCATCACCCGACCGGCCAGCTTCCGCTTCCGCTCGGGCGAGTTCGTGATGATCGGCCTGCCGCCCCGCGAGGAGCTGGGCGAGAAGAAGCCGATCCTGCGCGCCTATTCCATAGGCTCGCCCAGCTTCGCGGAGGAGCTGGAGTTCTTTTCGATCAAGGTTCCCGGCGGTCCCCTGACCTCGCGCCTGCAGCAGATCAAGGTCGGCGACCAGGTCCTGCTGGGCAAGAAGCCGACCGGCACCCTGGTTCTGGACGCCGTGCGCCCCGGCAAGCGCCTGTTCCTGTTCGGCACAGGCACCGGCCTCGCCCCCTGGCTGGCCGTGGCCCGCGACCCCGACGCCTATAGTCGCTTCCAGAAGGTGATCGTCGCCCACGGCGTGCGCGAGGTTTCCGAACTGGCCTATCGCGACCTGTTCACCAGCGAGATCCACGACGATCCGCTGGTCGGCGACGAAGCCAAGGCCCAACTCGTCTACTATCCCACCGTAACCCGCGAGCCGTTCGAGCGTCAGGGCCGCTTTACCGACCTGATCGAGAGCGGCCAACTGTTCCGCGACCTCGGTCTGGAAGGCGACAGGTTCGATCCCGAGCACGACCGCGCCATGCTGTGCGGCTCGATGGCCATGATCAAGGACACCGCCGCCCTGCTGGAGGCCCACGGCCTGAAGGAAGGCTCCAACGCCGAGCCGGGCGACTTTGTCATCGAACGGGCTTTCGTCGGCTAGGGCATGGCCCAGGCTTCGCTCAAGAATCTCTCTGTCGAGGAAGCTCGCGCCCGGATGCTGGCGGACGCCGCCCTGCTGGGTGTGGAGACCGTGGCGATCGGGCAGGCTCTGGGGCGGGTGTTGACCCAGACCATCGATGCGACTCGCGACCAGCCACCGTTCGCGGCCTCGGCCATGGACGGCTGGGCCATCCGCCGCGCCGACCTGACGGAGGGCGCCGTCTTCCGTGTCGCCGGAGAGAGCGCCGCCGGCAAGGCCTACTCCGGCCTCGTCAGGCAAGGCGAGGCGATCCGCATCTTTACCGGCGCGCCGGTTCCGGGGGGCGCCGACCTCGTCGTCATCCAGGAAGAGGCCCAGCGCGACGGCGACACCGTACGCTTCGCCGCCGACGACGATCCCAAGTCCAATATCCGTCCGGCTGGCGGTGATTTCCGCTCCGGCGACCGCCTGCTGGAACCCGGCGTCCGACTGGATCCCTGGCGGCTGTCGCTGGCGGCGGCGGCGGGCCGCGCCACGCTGGAGGTCGCCCGCCGGCCCCGCGTCGCCATCCTGGCCACCGGCGATGAACTGGTTCAGCCCGGCGGGACGCCCGCTGCCGACCAGATCTTCGAGTCCGGCTCGATAGCCCTGGCCGCGCTGGTCGAGACCTGGAGCGGCTCGGCGATGCGCCTGACAGCGGCCGCCGACAATGCCGAGGCCATCGCCGCCTCGGTGGCCGGCATCGAGGCTGACCTGATCGTTACGGTCGGCGGCGCCTCGGTGGGCGACCACGACCTGGTCAAGCCGGCCATGGAGCGCCTTGGCCTGTCCCTGCGGGTCGAGACCATCGCCGTCCGCCCGGGCAAGCCCACCTGGTTTGGGACCTTGGACGCCAAAGACCAAGGCGGGCGACGGGTGCTGGGCCTACCGGGCAACCCCGCCTCCGCCCTGGTTTGCGCCGAGCTTTTCCTGCGTCCGCTGTTAGCCGCCCTGACCGGACGCAACCCCGCGCCGGCGATGATCGCGGCGCGCCTGGCCGCGCCCTTGGCGGCCAACGGGCCCCGCGAACACTGGATGCGGGCAGCCTTGTCCATCGATCCCGAGGGGCGAGCGATCGTCGCCGCATTCCCCGATCAGGATTCCTCGCTGGTCGGCGTCTTCTCCCGGGCCGATGCTCTGGTTCGGCGCCCTGCCAACGCGGCCGCCGCATCCTCTGGCGACATCGTCGATGTTCTGCCACTTGCGCGAGGGTGACGGGGAGGACGGCGGCGATCAGGCGTGCTAAGCCCGGTTCGACTCCGGGTCTCGGCCGGGTGTTTGAAGTAGAGGTTTCGTCTATGGGCCGTGCCGGAAAGATCGCAGCGCACACGCTGCTAGCCTTCCTGGCCTTCCTGGCCGGCAGGGTCCTGGCCGGTGTCACCACGATCGACATGCACGTCCTGCCTCAGGCCGCTCTGTTCGCCGCCTCAGCCCTGCTGGTCGAACTTGTGCTTCGCGTCGAGCGCGTGCCGTGGCGCTTCGTGGCCGCCAGCGACATCCTGCGCCTTGCACGCTCAGCCTTCATCACCTGCTTGGTCTTCGCCGCCCTGCTCTGGCTCGTCACCTCCCGGTTCGAGGGCCTGCGCGCCCTGATCGGGGCCTTCGTGATCCAGGTCTTTCTGCTGGCCAGCCTTCGCGTTGTGCGCCGTGGTCTGCATGAGCGCGTGCTGTTCGAATCCATACTGGGCCTGCGCGCCGCCGCGGCCCACCCCACCCAGCCCCGCCTGCTGATCGTCGGCGCCGCGGCCGAGGCCGAAGAGTTCCTACGCGCGCCCACCGGCCTTGGCGAGCGCTACACCCCGGTCGGCGTGGTCTCGCCGCTGGACAAGGAAACCGGTGACGAACTGCGCGGCGTTTGCGTTCTGGGCTCGATCACGGCCTTCGACGAAGTGCTGGCCCAGCTGCGCGAAGGCGGCCTGGCCCCGGCGGCCATCCTGTTCCTGGCCGACAGCCCGATGAGCGCCTTCGGCGCCGAACGCCTGGGCAGGTTGAAGAGCGAAGGCATGCGTCTGCTGCGTCGCCATGGCGTGGTCGAGATGGGCCATACCGCCGTCGCCCTGCGCGAGATCAGCCTCGAGGAACTGCTCAGCCGTCCGCCCGTGCGTCTCGATCCCGAACCGGTCCGCACCCTGGTCGCGGGTCGCCGCGTTCTGGTCACGGGCGCTGGCGGCAGCATCGGCTCCGAGCTTTGCCGTCAGATCGCGGCCAGCGGCTGCGCCCAGCTGACCATGCTCGATGTTGCGGAAGCCAACCTCTACCACATCGACCGCGAGCTCGGCGAAGCCTGGCCTCGCCTGCCGCGTCGAGAAATCCTGTGCGACGTGCGCGACGCCTCGCGGCTGGACCGCATCTTCGCCGCCGAGCGGCCCGAGATCGTGTTCCATGCGGCGGCGCTCAAGCACGTCACCATGGTCGAGAATCACCCCTGCGAAGGCGCCCGCACCAATGTGCTGGGCACCCGCAACGTCGCCATGGCCGCCAAGGCCTTCGGCGCTGCGCACATGGCGCTGATCTCGACCGACAAGGCCGTGGCCCCCACCAGCGTGATGGGCGCGACCAAGCGCGTCGCCGAGACCCTGGCCCGCCAGTATGGCTCCAGCCACGAGACCCGCGTCAGTATCGTGCGCTTTGGCAATGTGTTGGGCTCGGCCGGTTCCGTAGTGCCGCTGTTCCAGCATCAGATCGCCCGCGGCGGCCCGATCACCCTGACCGACGCCGAGGTCGAGCGGTTCTTCATGACCATTCCAGAGGCGGTACAACTGGTGCTGCGCGCCGTCGCCCTGTCGGCCACCTCGCCGGAGCCTCCAGCCGGGGTGCTGACCCTGGAAATGGGCGAGCCGGTGAAGATCATCGACCTGGCACGCCGGATGATCGAACTGCAGGGCCTGGTCCCCGATCGCGACATCGAGATCCGCATCACCGGCCTTCGCCCAGGCGAGAAGCTCACCGAGGTGCTGGTCGACGTCAACGAGGCCGCCCGGCCCAAGGCGCCCGGCGTCATCGAGGCCGCGCCCCTGACCCCTTGCCCGGTCATAGAGCCCGAAACTCTGACCCTTTTGGAAAGCACCGCCATGGCGGGCGACGAATTTGGCGTCCGCACCCAGCTATTTGCGATGGTCGACCGTATTCGCGGGACCGAGCCCGCCACGCCGGCCAAGGCCCGCACCCGCGCCTGATCCTTTAGTGAAAGTCCCGGCTGCGCTGCAGGCGCCCTGAGGTCCTGTGGCGGACCCGCGGCGCGGGAGCCTTTGGGTCTTCCTTCAATCGCCCCAGTTCCGCCGACAGGTCGGTGAAGCGCTCGGCGACGACATGGATCACCCCCTCCGCCGCCTGGACCCGGCCATGGACGACCAGGAACGAGGCCGTCATCACCGTGTTGCGGTCGGCCTCGAACCGATCCTTCCAGACCACTGCATTGGCGACGCCCGTCTCGTCTTCCAGGGTGACGAACACCACCCCCTTGGCGGTGCCGGGGCGTTGACGGATCAGCACGATGCCGGCCACCGCGACACGCGTGCCGTCCTTGATCCCCGCAAGCTGGTCGGCGGCGATTACGCCCATCCTGTCCAGCAGCGGCCGATAGAAGCGGCAGGGATGGGCCTTCAGCGACAGGCTGGTGGTGCGATAGTCCTCGGCCACGGCCTGGGGCAAGGCCATGACCGGCAGGCTGACCGCCGCTTCGAACAGTGGCAGACCGGCCAGCAGCGGCGCCTGGACAGGAGCCTTGTTCTCGCCCTTGACGCCCTTGACCGCCCAGAGGGCTTCGCGACGGCTCAGGCCCGTGGAGGCGAAGGCGTCGGCTTCGGCGAGGAGTTCCAGCGCCCGCTGCGGCACGCCGGCCTGGGCGAACTCCGCAGGGGTGCGAGCGCCTTCGTCGCGGGCCTTGGCCAGGAGCCGAGCCTCGACCTCCCGCACACCTTTCACCTGACGCAGGCCCAGACGAACGGCCTTCCAGCGGGCCCGCGTTTCCGGATTGAACAGCTTGTCGCCGCGGATCCGCGCCGTCGGCGACGCTGCCGCTTCCAGCGTGCAGTCCCAATCGCTGGACAGCATGTCCGGCGGCCGCACCTCGACCCCGTGTTCGCGGGCGTCGCGCACCAGCTGGGCCGGCTGGTAGAACCCCATGGGCTGAGAGTTGATCAGCACCGCGCAGAAGACATCCGGCCAAGCCCATTTCATCCAGGCCGAGACATAGACCAGCTTGGCGAAACTGGCCGCATGGCTTTCGGGAAAGCCGTAGTGACCGAAACCCTCGATCTGCTTGAAGCAACGCTCGGCGAAGTCGCGCCTGTAGCCTCGCCCCGTCATGCCCTCGATGAACTTGTCGCGAAATTCGGCCGGCGTGCCGAGGTTCTTGAAGGTGGCCATGGCCTTGCGCAGGCCATCGGCCTCGTCGGGGGTGAACTTGGCGGCCTCGATGGCTAGGCTCATGGCCTGTTCCTGAAACAGCGGCACGCCAAAGGTGTTGCCCAGAATGCCGAACAGCTCGTCGGGCGGCCCATGCTCCGGCGACGGCGCGGGCCATTCCACGGGTTCCTGGCCGTTGCGACGCCGCAGATACGGATGGACCATGTCGCCCTGAATCGGGCCGGGCCGAACGATCGCTACCTCGATGACGAGATCGTAGAACTTGTTGGGCTTGAGCCTTGGCAGCATCGACATCTGCGCTCGGCTCTCAACCTGGAAGACCCCGACGGAATCGGCCTTGGACAGCATGTCATAGACGCCCTTTTCCTCGACCGGGACGTCGGCGAGGTCGCGGATCTCCAGGCCATGTTCGGCGCGCAGCATGCCAAAGCCCCGCTGGATTGCGGTCAGCATGCCCAGGGCCAGGATATCGACCTTCATCAAGCCCAGGCTGTCGATGTCGTCCTTGTCCCACTCGATGAAGGTGCGGTCCTTCATGGCCGCATTGCCGATCGGCACGGTCTCGTCGAGGCGGCGCTTGGTCAGGACGAAGCCCCCGACGTGCTGCGACAGGTGGCGAGGAAAGCCCAGCAGTTCGGTGGCCAGACTGACAGCGCGGGCGATCTCGGGCGCGTCGGGGTCCAGGCCCGCGTTGCGGATATGCTCTTCCGGCAGGCCCGAGCCCCAGCTGCCCCAGACCGTGGCGGCAAGCAGGCTGGTGACGTCCTCGGTCAGACCCAGGGCCTTGCCGACATCGCGGATGGCGCTGCGCGGCCGATAGTGGATCACCGTCCCGCAGATGGCGGCGTAATCGCGGCCATAGCGCTCATAGACGTACTGCATCACCTCCTCGCGTCGCTCGTGTTCGAAATCGACATCGATATCCGGCGGCTCGCCCCGGTTCTCGGAGATGAAGCGGGTGAACAGCAGGCGATGCTCGGTGGGATCAATCGCCGTCACGCCCAGACAGAAACAGACCGAGGAATTGGCCGCCGAGCCGCGCCCTTGACACAGGATGCCCATCTCCCGCGCCTTGTGGACAATGTCGTGCACGGTGATGAAATAGTTGGGGTAGTCCATCTTGCGGATCAGCCGCAGCTCTTCAGCCAGCTGTGCGGCGACCTTGTCCGGCACACCTTTCGGATACCGCCAGGCGGCCCCCGTCCAAGTCAGGTCGGTCAGATGCTGTATGGCGGTCTTGCCCGGCGGCACGGGCTCGTCGGGATATTCCTCCTTCAGGTCGCCCAGATCGAAGCCGATACGCGAGACGATCTCCATCGTGCGCTCGACGGCGCGGGGCCAGCGTTCGAACAGGCGGGCCATTTCCTGCGGCGTCTTCAGGTGTCGCTCCGCATTGGCCTCCAGCCGGAAGCCCGCTTCGTGGATCGTGCAATGCTCGCGCACGCAGGTCATGACGTCCTGCAACGGCCGTCGCTCGGGCGCGTGGTAGAGCACGTCATTGGTCGCCGCCATCGGCGCGCCGGCCTGGCGAGCCAGCTCGTCCAGCCGCGCCAGCCGTTGCAGGTCGCGGGCCGCATAGGCCCGGCTGGCCGCCAGCCAGACCCGCCCCCGCAGTTCGCCGGCCATGCGCGTCAGGTCGATCGTGAAGGCCTCGTCAAGCTTGGCGGGCGGCACGATAAGGGCCATCTGGCCTTCGGCGTGCTGCTGAAAGTCCTCCCAGTGCAGCTCGCACCCGCCCTTGTCGGCGCGCCGCTGGCCGACCGTGAGCAGACGGGTCAGTCGGGCGAAGGCTTCGCGGTCCGAGGGATAGCAAAGCAGGCTCGGCGTCCCGTCGGCGAAGTCCAGCCGGCAGCCGGTCAGGGCGCGCACCTGCAGTTTCTTGGCCGCCGTCCAGGCGCGCACCACGCCCGACAGGGTGTTGCGGTCGGTGATCCCGACGGCGGCCAGACCCAGGCCTTGGGCGGTCGGCATCAGCTCGCGGGCGTGGGACGCGCCGCGCAGGAAGGAGAAGTTGCTGGTGGTCTGCAGCTCGGCATAGGCGTGGGTCGTCATCAAGTCCTCCCCCTGAAGGGGGAGGTGTCCGCGCAGCGGACGGAGGGGGAAAACAGCCGGCCTTGGGGATTACTCCCCCTCCGGCGCTTCGCGCCGCCTCCCCTTTCAGGGGGAGGATCTTCGACCTCATCCAAACAGACCATGGATCCACCACTTCGGGTCCTCGCCCGTTCCGAACAGCCCCTGGCGAAAGATCCAGAACCGCCCGCCGACCTCGTCTTCCACGCGGTAATAGTCGCGAATCTTGCCCGGCCCGGTGTCGTCGAAATCGCCGCGCCACCATTCCTGGCCTATGCGTTCGGGGCCCTCGGCGCGCCGCACGCGATGGGGTCGGCCGCGCCAGTGAAACTGAACGGGCGGATCGTCGGGCAGCTTGGCCAGGGCGGTGATCGGCTCGGGCCGCTTGAACAGCCGCACGGGTCGGGGCCGCTCGGGATCCCAGGACTTTCCGGACGGCGACGCCAGAGGCGCGCGACGGATCACAGAGCGTTCCGGCACATGACTCTCATGCGGATCGGCCCGCCAGACGCGGTCCTCGCCTAGGCGGTTGATCAGCCGGTCGACCAGCGGCGCCAGGGTCTCGTCCAGCCCAGCGCCAGCTTCGGCGTCGAGCCGCGCCTGGACGGCGGTCAAGGGTTCGACATCGCCGGCGAAGATAGTGACCACCTCGATCCCGAAACCGGGGTCGATCCGGTCGAGCTTGGGGATCAGCAGCCGGGTCAGCCGCGCGGCGTCGCGGCCCGGCCGCGCCAGCCCGGCCCGCGCCGGCATGGCCTTGCCGTCCAGTCGATGGAACACGACCTCCAACCTCCGCGCGCCCTGCCCCTCAACCTCCAGCCGTCGGCAGATCAGGGCTGTAATGTCCCCGACCACACGGGCCAGATCGTCCGGCGCGCTGATCGGCTCGGCGAAGGCCAGGCGGTCGAACCACGGACTGGCCGGACGCCGGAACACCAGGGCCTCGCCCGCCGCGCCCAGGGCCTGATCCAGACGCAGGGTCAGGTGCATCCCGAACCGCTTGGCCAGCTGGGCGCGTGGCAGGCCCAGGATCTGGCCGATGTGGAACAGGCCCAGGCGCGGCAACTGGGCGGTCGCCGCTTCGTCCAGCCGCAGGGCCGCCACGGGCAGGTCGGCCAGAAGGGCGCGCTGCCCATCCGGCGGCGCGATCTGGCCGGGCTGGCCAAAGCGCGCCAGAGCCCAAGCCGCGCCGGGCGTGTCGGCGACCGCCGCCTGAGCCGGCACGCCCCAGCGCGAGAGCCGCGCCAGCAGGTCGGCCAGCATCGCCGCCTCACCGCCCCACAGGTGGTCGGTTCCGGTGATGTCGAGGAACAGGCCGTCGACGCCATCGATGGCCACGGCCGGCGAGAACCGCACGCACCAGTCGCTTAAGGCCTCCAGCGCCGCGCGGTCGGCCTCGGGATCGTGGTCGGCGGTGACGAGGTTGGGCGCGAGCGCCATGGCGTCGGCGGCCTTCTGGCCAGGGCGTAGATTCAGGGCCTGGGCGGCTTCGTCGATAGCGACGAGGCGGCGGGTTCCGCCCTCGGAGGCCAGCAGGGCGAACGCCCCCTCACCCCACCCGCCTGAGTTCGGATTCCGCCGCCGCCAAGTCGTGATCGGCCAGTTGGGACACCAGACGGAAAGGATGCGGGCCATGATCGGCCTCCAAAGACTCCAAAACCCATGCGCCAGGACGTCCGCCCCGACAGCGTTCAAGTTCGACCCGCCAGCGCGGCGAACCAAGGCCCGGGACGTCGGGCGGCGGCTGGCTGGGCGCGCCAGCGATGCGCCAACGGCTGAAGGACGACGAGCCCGACACCGTCCGCGCCCTGCCCACCGGAGCGCCATACGGCCGGCGATGCAGCAGCACACCGAAACTGCCGCGCTTCTCGCAGGCCAGTTGCAGGCGGCGGCCAGCCTTGAGCTCCGGGGCCTCGGCCTCGCCGATAGCGGCGGCGACCCCGACGGTGGAAAGAGCATCCTCCAGCACCGACAGCACCTCGGCCTCGTCGCGGGCCTTGACCTGGATCAGCCGCTCGGTCGGGAAGTCGAGCCCTGCCAAGCCCGGCGCGTGCAGGTCATCGCGCCGCATCACCCACACCACCGCCCCGGTCTTCAACAAGGGTCTCGTCAACAGGCCGACGAAGGCGGCGGGCGCTGCGGAAGTCTCATCCTCCAGCCCCGCGCCCATCACCTCGTGCCAGCACCCCGAGGGCAGTCCGCCGGACGGAAAGCAGCCGTCGATGCGGCTGTCGCCGAAAGCCAGGACGGGATTCGGAGTCCGAGTCCCTGCTTCCAAGGCAGCGATCCGGCCCTTCAATGCCGCTATGCGCGCGTCGCGCGATCCGGCCATTTCCCGCTCCATGTTCCATTTTTGTTCTAAAGAAGAAAACACGGAGAGTCGAGGCGTCGCTGGCGTGCCCCGGCCGTGGTCTTTGCCGCCTCTTGATTCCCGCCTAGGCTGCCGCCGCACCGACGGAGAACGCATTGACCGACCTTCAAGACATCGAGGCCCTGCGCCGTCAGATCCTCGAGCTCACGGCCCAGTACGCTTCCCTGGCCCACGCGACGAAGCCCTTCGTCGCGGGCCAGTCCCCCGTGCCGGTCGCCGGCAAGGTGTACGGCGCTCCCGAAATGACCAGCCTGGTGGATTCCGCCTTGGACTTCTGGCTCACCACCGGCCGCTTCAACGCGGCTTTCGAGCAGCGGCTGGGCGAATATCTGGGGGTGATGAAAAAGGGGGTGCTGACGGTCAATTCCGGTTCGTCGGCGAACTTGACGGCTCTGACCGGCCTGACCTCGCACATGCACGGCGACCGCGCCCTGAAGCCCGGCGACGAGGTGATCACCGCCACTACCGGCTTTCCCACCACCATCAACCCGATCCTGCAGAACGGCCTGACGCCGGTCTTCATCGACATCGACATCCCGACCTACAACATCGATCCGGCCCTGATCGAGCAGGCGGTCGGCGAGCGGACCCGCGCCATCATGGTCGCCCACACGCTGGGTAACCCCTTCGCCCTCGACGAGGTGATGCGGGTGGCCGAGAAATACGATCTGTGGGTGGTCGAGGACTGCTGCGACGCCCTGGGCGCCACCTATGACGGCCGGCTGGTTGGCACGTTCGGCGATGTGGGCACGCTCAGCTTCTATCCGGCCCACCACATCACCATGGGCGAAGGCGGGGCGGTGTTCACCTCCAGCCCGGCGGTGCGCCGGGCCATGGAGTCCATCCGCGACTGGGGCCGCGACTGCTATTGCGACCCCGGCATGGACAATACCTGCAAGCGTCGGTTCGACTGGCAGCTGGGCGACCTGCCCTATGGCTACGACCACAAGTACGTCTACTCGCACCTGGGCTACAATCTGAAGATCACCGACATGCAGGCGGCGGTAGGCCTGGCCCAGATGGACCGCTTGGACGAGTTCGTGGCCACGCGCCGCACAAATTTCGCCTATCTGAAGAGCCTGCTGGCCGACCTCGAGCCGTTCTTCATCCTGCCCGAGGCCACGCCCCGGAGCGACCCGTCGTGGTTTGGCTTCCTGCTGACCCTGCGCGAGGACGCGCCCTTCACCCGCGACGCCCTGGTCCGCCACCTTAACGCCCATCAGGTCGCCACCCGCTTCCTGTTTGGCGGCAACCTGCTGCGCCAGCCCTACATGAAGGGCCGGCCCCACCGTCTGGCCAGCGGAACCATTAATGCAGACATCGTGGTCGACCGGACGTTCTGGGTCGGAGTCTATCCGGGCCTCACGATCGCCCATCTGGACTACATGGCCGACATGATCAGGAGCTTCGTCGCGCAGCACGCCAAGGTCCCGGCGTGAGTGACATCCTGCTGACCGGCGGCTCGGGCTTCGTGGGCGGCCATGTCGCGCGCGGGTTACTGGACGACGGACATCGGGTCTTGGCCGTGCTGCGGCCCGGCGCGGCGACCGCCGACCTGGATCCGCGCGCCGAGATCCTGGTCCACGACGGCTCGACGGACGGGCTCCATCGCCTGGTCCAGACCGCCGCGCCCGACGCGGCCGTGCATATCGCCTCGAAGTTCACGGCCGTCCACGCCCCTGGAGACATCGACGCTCTTGTCGACTCGAACCTGCGCTTCGGCCTCCAGCTTCTGGACGCTCTGGCTAGCGAGAGCGTTCCCCGGCTGGTGAACTTCGGCACCGCCTGGCAGCACTATCAGACCGACGCCTATCGCCCCGTCTCCCTCTATGCGGCCACCAAGCAGGCTTTCGAGGATCTGGCCGCCTACTATGCCGACGCGTGCGGCCTTCAGGTCGTCACGCTGAAACTGTCGGACACCTATGGCCCCCGCGACCGGCGGGGCAAGCTGATCTCGGCCCTGGTCGCGGCGACGCGCTCGGGCCAGCCGATGTCGCTGTCGCCGGGCGGGCAATTCCTCAATCCCGTGCATGTCGACGATGTGGTCGAAGCGGTGCGGATCGCCTTGGGGCGCGAGGCGGGCGGCGCCTTTGCCGTGCGGGGCGAGGAGATCACGCTGCGCGACCTGGTCGCGCAGCTCGAGCGCTTGGCCGGCCGCCCCGTCCCGGTCGATTGGGGCGCGCGGCCCTATCGCGACCGCGAGGTGATGACACCCTGGCGCGGCGCGACCCTGCCGGACTGGTCGCCGCGCATCGGCCTGGACGCCGGCCTGTCGGCCCTGCTGCAAGAGGCGGCCGATGCGGCTTGAGCCCACCGAGGTCGAGGGTGTCCGCTTCGTGCGGCCGTTCAGCGCCCACGACGCGCGCGGCGGCTTCGTGAAGGCCATCCACGCCCCGACCTTCGCCGAACACGGCCTGGCGACGGACTATCCCGAAGTGTTCTGGTCCAGTTCGTGGGCCGGGGTGATCCGCGGGATGCACCTGCAAATTCCGCCACATGACCACGACAAGCTGGTGCTGTGCGTTGCGGGCCGCGTGCTGGACGTGGCGCTCGACCTGCGCGCCGGCTCGCCCACTTTCCGCCGGGTCGCGGCCCGCGAACTGGACGGACGGGACGGGACCGGTCTCTACATCCCCCGAGGCTGCGCCCACGGCTTTCTGGCGCTGAGCGACGACGCCGTCCTGATGTACGCGGTCACCAGCGTCCACAGCCCCGCTCACGACACCGGGGTGCGGTTCGACAGCATCGGCTTCAGCTGGCCGGGCAGCGACTTCGTCGTATCCGACCGCGACCGCGCCCTGCCGCCGCTGGACGCGTGGAAGACCCCGTTCAGCTGAGGGCTTCGTAGGCCTCGATCTGAGCCTGGGTATAGGCGGCGACATCCCCGCCGCCAGCCTCGGCCTTGTACCAGTCGACCGACCATTTCAGCGCCTCGGCGGCCGACAGGCGCGGCCGCCAGCCCAGGCGGCTTCGCGCCTTGGTCGCGTCCACCCGCAGCAGCATGGCCTCGTGCGGCCACCCGGCTGGATCCCGCGCCCAGCGGGCGTCCTCGCCCCACAAGGCAACGAGGCGGTCAGCTACCTGGCCCACCGTCCAGGCGTCGGCGTCCGCCGGGCCGAAATTCCACCCCTCGGCGACCGCCGCCCGCTTTTCGACCAACGCCTGGGCGAGGACCAGATAGCCGCTCAACGGCTCCAGCACGTGCTGCCAGGGTCGCGTCGCCAGCGGATTGCGGATCAGGACCTCGCGGCCAGCGGCGAAGGCCCGGACGCAGTCGGGCACCAGCCTGTCGGCAGCCCAGTCGCCGCCACCGATCACATTGCCTGCCCGCGCCGAGGCCAGGGAGGGACCATCGCCGCTGAAAAACGACCGCCGCCAGGCCGAAGCGACCAGTTCAGCGCAGCCCTTGGAGGCGCTGTAGGGGTCGGCCCCACCCATCGCCTCGTCCTCGCGATAGGCCCAGATCTGCTCGCGGTTCTCATAGGCCTTGTCGCTGGTGATGTTGACGAAGGCCTCCAGGCCGTCGCTCCGGCGGGCCGCCTCCAGCAGGTTGACGGTGCCCATCACGTTGGTTGCGAAGGTCGCGACCGGGTCCTCATAGCCGGCCTGGACCAGGGACTGGGCGGCCGTATGGATCACCACCTGCGGCCGGGCCTCGTCGAAGGCGGCCCCCACCGCCACCGGGTCGCGGACGTCGCCGATGCGGGTCGAGCCGAACCGCCCCAGATCGGCCGCCGCCCACAGGTCACGCTGCGTCCGCGGGGCCAGGGACAGGCCGTGCACCTTTGCGCCCAGCCGAGTCAGCCACAGGGTTAGCCAGGCGCCCTTGAAACCGGTGTGGCCCGTGAGCAGCACCCGCCGCCCCCGCCAGAAATCCGCCGAGGGGGTCACCACGTCTTCCACGGAGCCCTATCCCCCGCCCAGAGTTCCTCCAGGTGTAGCCGGTCGCGCACGGTGTCCATCGGCTGCCAGAAGCCCTCGTGGCGGAAGGCGTTCAGCTGGCCGTCGCGCGCCAGGCCCTGCAGGGGCTGCTGTTCCCAGATGGTTTCGTCGCCGTCCACATAGTCCAGCGTTCCCGGCTCCAGAACGAAGAAGCCGCCATTGATCCAGCCACCGTCGCCGCGTGGCTTCTCGATAAAGCCAGCGACCCGATCGCCCCGGCCGTCTTGATCGAGGTCCAGGGCGCCGAAGCGGCCCGGCGGCTTGACGGCCGTGACCGTCGCCAACCGGCCGCCGGCCTTGTGAGCGGCAAGCAGAGCGGTGATGTCGACGTCCCCCACGCCGTCGCCATAGGTCATGCAGAATGTCTCGTCAGCGACGTACTTTGCCACGCGCTTCAGGCGGCCGCCGGTCATGGTGGCCGAGCCAGTGTCGACCAGGGTCACGCACCAGTCCTCGGCGCGGCCGTCGTGGACGGTCAGCTTGTTCTGGGCCAGGTCGATCGTCACGTCCGCCTGGTGCAGGAAGTAGTTGGCGAAGTATTCCTTGATCACATAGCCCTTGTAGCCAAGGCACACCACGAACTCGCGCACGCCGTGCTGGGCGTAAAGCTTCATGATGTGCCAGAGGATCGGCTTGCCCCCGATCTCCACCATGGGCTTGGGGCGGACTTCAGTCTCTTCGGCCAGGCGCGTGCCCAGGCCGCCGGCCAGAATGACGAGCTTGGTCATGAACGCCCTCCCCGAGCCGGCGAGCGCCGCCGGTGATTCGGGGAATCATGATAGCCGCATTTAAGGTTACGGCCTTCGGAGAAGCCATGCTCAAGACCTATGTCGCCAGTCACATCCAGACTGAGCAGCCGGCCGTGAGCTATTTCGCGCCCGTCCAGACCGGCTCGGCGCAGAAAGAGGCCTGGCCGGGTTTCCTGCGCGATGACGTCGGCGACCACATCTCGCACCTGAACCGCAACTTCGGCGAACTGACCGGCCTCTACTGGGTGTGGAAGAACACCACCGAGGACAAGGTCGGCTGGTGCCACTACCGTCGCTTCTTCTCGCCCACCCTGTTCCCGCCGGACCAGTACAAGGGCGTCTCGGTCGACGTGTCCCTGGCCCAGCTGATCCTCGACCAGAATCCCGACGGTTCGCTGTTCGATTTCGAGCTGAAACTCTGCGACATCATCCTGCCGGCGATGATCCCGGTCGAATTCGCCGGAGCGGCCTGGTACCGCCACGTCTATCGCGGGGAAGACTGGAACGGCCTGCTGGCGGCGTTGGCCGAGATCTATCCCGAGGAGTATCCCGGCTTCGTGAAATTCTTCGACGAGGTCCACCCGCTGCACTTCTGGTGCATGTTCAAGGCCAAGCGGAAAGTCTTGGACGACTACTGCGAGTGGCTGTTTCCGCTGCTTTTCCACATGTCGACGAAGATCACCCCGTCGGAAGACGACTTCCAGTGCCGGGTCTACGCCTTCGTCACCGAGCTGATCTTCAACTGGTGGACCGTCTCGCGCGGCGTCAGGGCCGTCCATCGGCCAATCATCTTTCTGCCGCAGGCCAAGCCGCCAGGCATCTTCTGACGTCTGGCGCATCGACGCGCAGCTAGGACCGCGCCATCCAGTCCCGCACCAGGATCGGTCCAAGGAAGAAGCCGACGCCCAGGGTGTCGGCGACCACGTCAAAGATATCCGCGTCGCGGCTGACGATCGGCAGGCCCTGCAAGATCTCGATGGCGACCCCAAAGCCCAGCAGAACCAGCGCGATCTTCCAGAACCGGCTTTTGGGTAGGGCGAACGTGACCAGGAAGGTCAGGCCGTAGAAGACGATGAAGTGCTTGGCCTTGTCCCACGGGATCAGGCCGGCGGTGTCATCCCCCGGCGCCACGGCCGCATACAGCGTGAACGCCGTGGCGGCGACAAAGACTGCAAGGCCGAGGCGGTTGATCTTGCGGGGGATGAGGAGGGACATCGGATCCTCTGTTTCCCCTTCCCCTTGCGGGAGAGGGCGGCCCACCCCCGGGTCGCGCAGAGCGCGCGCCCGAGGGTAATGGGTGGGGTGAGGGGTCGCACGGATAGGTCGGCACAACCCCTCATCCGTCATCCGTCTTGCGGATGACACCTTCTCCCGTAAGGGGAGAAGGGCATTCACATTAGAAGGTCAGCGCGCGGGCTTCCTTGACGTGCGGCAGGGCCTGGATCTTGGCCAGCAGCTCGGCCTCCGGCGCCTGATCGACGCCGACCAGGGCGATCGCATCTTCATCAGCAGAGAGACGGCCCAGGTTGAAGGTGGCGATATTGACGCCCGCCTCGCCCAGCAGCATGCCCAAGGCCCCGATAAAGCCCGGCTTGTCGAGATTGTTGATATAGAGCATGGCTGGCGAGAAGCCCGCATCCAGCTCCATGCCCTTGACCTCGACCATGCGCGGCGCGCCGGCGATCACCGTACCGGCGAAGGCGCGCTTGCCCTTTTCGGTGGTGATGGTGATGCGCATCAGGCTGTCATAGGTGGGGCTGACCTCCTGGCGGCTCTCCGAGACGGTGATGCCGCGCTCCTTGGCCACGGCGGGCGCGGAGACCATGTTGATCTCGGCCAGCATCGGCTTGAGGATCCCCGACAGGGCGGCCGAGGTCAGCGGCTTGACGTTCAGCTTGGAGACCTCGCCCTCGTAAGCGATGTCGATCGCGGCGATGCCGAAATCGACCATCTGGCCGGCCAAGGCGCCGATCTTCTCGGCCAAAGCCACGAACGGCTTCAGCTTGGGGGCTTCCTCGGCGCTGATCGAGGGACTGTTGAGGGCGTTGGTCACCGCGCCGGTCAACAGGTAGTCGCTCATCTGCTCGGCGACCTGCAGGGCGACGTTTTCCTGGGCTTCATTGGTGCTGGCGCCCAGGTGCGGGGTGGCCACGACCTTGTCCGATCCGAACAGCACATTGGCCTTGGCCGGCTCTTCGGTGAACACGTCAAAGCCCGCGCCGCCGATGTGGCCGCTGTCGAGCAGGGCGCGCAGGGCGTTCTCGTCGACCAGGCCGCCACGGGCGCAGTTGACGATCAGCACGCCCTTCTTGACCTTGGCCAGAGCTTCGGCCGACAGGATGTTGCGGGTCTTGTCGGTCAGGGGCGTGTGCAGGGTGATGACGTCGGCGCGGGCCAGCAGCTCGTCCAGTTCCACCTTCTCGACGCCGATCTCGATGGCGCGCTCGGGGCTCAGGAACGGGTCGAAGGCCACGACCTTCATCTTCAGGCCCTGGGCCCGGTCGGCGACGATGGAGCCGATATTGCCGGCCCCGATCAGGCCCAGCGTCTTGGCGTACAGTTCCACGCCCATGAAGCGGTTCTTCTCCCATTTTCCCGCCTGGGTGCTGGCATCCGCCGCCGGCAGTTGGCGAGCCAGGGCGAACATCATGGCGATGGCGTGCTCGGCCGTGGTGATCGAGTTGCCGAAGGGGGTGTTCATCACGACGATGCCGGCGGCGGTGGCGGCCAGAATGTTGACGTTGTCGACGCCGATGCCGGCGCGGCCGATGACCTTCAGCTTCTTGGCGGCGGCGATGACGTCCGGATCGGCCTTGGTGGCCGAGCGGACGGCCAAGCCGTCATAGTCGCCGATGATTTCGAGCAGTTCGGCCTTGGTAAGGCCGGTCTTGACGTCGGCCTGGACGCCGCGGGCCGTGAAAATGGCGACGGCGGCGGGGGACAGGGAGTCGGCGATGAGGACGCGGGGAGCGGTCATGGGGAGGTCCAATCTGGTAGAGCCACCCTCGTTTTCGACGAACCGAGGATCAGGCTACTGAAGCGTGAGAGCCGAGCCCCGGTCCTGGCGTGTCGCGGGACGAGGGCTCGGTCGCAGGGCGTTGGTTAGGCGGCGACCAGTTCGGCCGAGACGGTCTCGAACGCCCAGTCGAGCCAGGGCGTCAGGGCTTCCAGATCCGAAGCCTCGACCGTGGCGCCGCACCAGATGCGCAGGCCGGCCGGAGCGTCGCGATAGCCGCCGATGTCGAGGGCGGCGCCCTCCTTCTCGAGCAGGCTGGCCAGCTTCTTGGCGAAGTCGGCTTGGGCGTCGTCAGGCAGGGCGGCGATGGTGGGATCGACGACTTTGAGGCACACCGAGGTGTTGGAGCGGATGTCCGGCGTGGCGGCCAGGAAGTCGACCCACGGGGTCTTGGCCACCCAGTCGGCGAGCACGGCCAGGTTCTGGTCGGCGCGGGCCTGCATGCCTTCCAGACCGCCGATCGACGAAGCCCACTTCAGGGCGTCGAGCGCATCTTCGACACAGAGCATTGAGGGCGTGTTGATCGTCGCGCCCTCGAAGATATCGAGGCTGACCTTACCGCCCTTGGTCATGCGGAAGAGCTTGGGCATCGGCCAGGCCGGCGTATAGCTCTCGAGACGGGCGACAGCGCGGGGCGACAGGATCAGCACGCCGTGCGCGCCTTCGCCGCCAAGCGCCTTCTGCCAGGAGAAGGTCACGACATCGAGCTTCGTCCAGTCCAGGTCCTGGGCGAAGGCGGCGCTGGTGGCGTCGCAGATGGTGATGCCTTCACGGTCGGCCGAAATGAAGTCGGCATTTGGGACCCGGACGCCCGAGGTGGTGCCATTCCAGGTGAAGACCAGGTCCTTGGCCGGATCGACCTTGGCGGTGTCGGGCAGCTGGCCGTAGGGCGCGTCGAGTACCTCGACGTTCGGCAGCTTCAGTTGCTTGGTCACGTCGGTGACCCAGTCCTTGCCGAACGATTCGAAGGCCATCAGCTGCACCGGGCGAGCGCCCAACATCGACCACATGGCCATTTCGACGGCGCCGGTGTCGGAGCCGGCGACGATGCCGATCAGGAAGTCGGCGGGGACCTCGAGCACTTCGCGGGTCTGGTCGATGGCGGCCTTGAGGCGCGCCTTGCCCAGCTTGGAGCGATGCGAACGGCCCAGCACGGCGTTTCTGAGGTTTTCGGGGGCCCAGCCGGGCCTCTTGGCGCAGGGGCCGGAAGAGAACTCGGGACGAGCCGGGCGCTGCGCCGGCTTGGCGAGGGTAGTCATGACGATGTCTCCCATCCTTACAGATGGACAGCGCCCCGTTGGGGGGGCGTGGCCCGCCGGCGAGAAACTCCGTTTCGACGGGGAAGGCAAGGAGAGAATTGTCGCGGACGGCGCTTTTTCGCGCCCTGTCGGCAATTATTTTGCGAGGCGGTTCCGCTTTCGCCAAGCCAGCAAGGCACCGAGCAGGATGCACGCCAGGACCCCCAGGGTGTCGATGTTGTTGATCACCGCGTAGGTGAAATCCCGGGGCAGCTCGCCGACAAGATAATAGGCGTGAAGGCTGAACTGGATCGCCTGAAACAGCATGGCGCCGCCAAGCCAAGGACTGGCATAGCGCAGGGCCAGCATCAGGAAAGCCAGTCCCATCGCGCCTTCGCCGCCCAGCAGCAACAGGGCGTGCAACGACGCGGGAGCGCCCCAGTGGACCAGCAGCGCGAAAGCCCCGCCCGCCAGGACGATGCCGACACCCCAACGCTCCGGCGCGCCACCTTTCGCCCAAGCGAAGGCGAACACCGCGATGATGAGCAGCCAAACAAGAATGGGTTCGAGGGAAGAGTACATGCAAAAGGCCTCTAACCGGAATTAGAGGCCTAAAGCAGTTAAACTATTGCAATGATCGTTTTTAGATCGCTTCGCGCACCGGCTGGATATCACTGCGACGGAAAGCGCCTTGCGGCGGCTTGTCCTCAACGCCGATCATCTTGGTACGGACACCGATGCGCAGCTTCACGTCGTTCAGCTCAGAGTGCATCTCGACCATGGCCGAGCGCGCTTCGCCCAGAGCGGCAAGAGCTTCAACGAGCTTGGAGCTGGCGCGGTCGCCGACCACGACCGACAGGCCGATGTCCTTGCGAGCCTTAAGCATGTCGGCCATCAGTTCGGCCGCTTCAACCATCGCCGCGTCTACGGCGTTTTCCGTCGCGAACAACTTCGTCGCGATCCGCTGTGCAACAAAAACCTTTTCCATGCCCATCTCCCGTTAAGAACCTGTCAATCAAGGTAAACGAAGTCTTAACGGGTGCGCAATCAGAAACACCTCTTAGTGTTGATTTGTCGCGTTCCCCTCCGGGCTTGGAAGCGAAGCGTTAGGGAGATGCCTGCAAAATGAGCTCCTGATTTCACTCGGACGGCCCATGCCTGACCCGCTTCGCAACGCTGACACGCCAACGTACGCGCCGCTCCAGGCGCGAATCGCGGGCGTTGCGCTGATCACGACGGTCATCGCCCTGGTTGCCGCCTGCGCCTGTTTCATGGTCCAGCAATGGAGCGTCGCGCGGCAGGAGGCCCGGGCCAATCATCAGGTTCTGACCCAGATGATCGCCGCAGGCGCCGCAGCGCCGCTCGCAGCGGGCGACGTGGCCGGTGTCCGCAGCGCGCTTGAGGCCGTGGTCAAAGCCCCCCACGTGGCCGGCGTCCAGATCTCGGATCTGCAAGGTCGCATCGTCGCCCGCCTTGGCGATTCGCCACGCGGTGAAGCCATCGGCAAACCGACCCAGACCGTCGAGAAAAAGATCCTGCTTGACGGCCGTCCGATCGGCAGCCTGTCGCTGGTGGCTCGCGAGCCACGCCTGGAGCAGATTCTGGCCCGGGACCTCGCCTTGACCGGCACCTTGTTCTTCGGTTCGGCCGGCCTGGCCATTCTCCTGGCCAATAGCCTGGCGCGCCGCATGACCCAACCCATGCAGCGCCTGACCGAGGCGATGCAGGCCGTGGCCGCCGACGGCCATTTCCGGCCCGTCGAGCAGACCAGCAAGGACGACGTCTTCCAGAGCCTGACCGAGAGCTTCAACCAGTTGGTCGGGCGACTGGAGATCAACGACCAGGACCTGCGCGGCGCCATGGCCGAACTGGTAACGGCCCGCGACGAGGCCAATGCCGCCAATGTCCTGAAATCCCATTTCCTGGCCAATATGAGCCACGAGATCCGCACGCCGCTGAACGGCGTGTTGGCCATGGCCGAGGTCATGGCGATGGATGATCTCAAGCCCGCCCAGCGCGAGCGTCTGGCGGTGATCCGCGATTCGGGAGGCCTGCTGCTCGCCGTGCTGAACGACGTGCTCGACCTATCCAAGATCGAGGCCGGACGGCTCGACCTCGCGGCTGAGAACTTCGATCTGGCGACCCTGGCCGCCGCCTTGCGCGACAGCTTTGTCGGCGAAGCGCGCGACAAGGGTCTGGCCTTCGAGGTCGCCGTCGCCGCCGAGGCCCAGGGCGTCTGGCTCGGCGATGTCGATCGTCTGCGGCAGATCCTCGGCAACCTGATCTCCAACGCTCTGAAATTCACCCTGAACGGCGCGGTGGCCGTGCGGTTCGCCTCCGCCGAGGACGGCTCGGGCCTGCGCATCGATGTGGCGGACACCGGCATCGGCATCTCCGCCGACATCCAGCCGCGCCTGTTCGACAAGTTCGTCCAGGCCGACAGCTCGACCACCCGCCAGTTCGGCGGCTCCGGCCTGGGCCTGGCGATCTGCCGCGAACTGGCCACCCTGATGGGCGGCGGGATCGCCGTGCAAAGCCGCGAAGGCCAAGGCTCGACCTTCACCGTGGTGCTGGCCATGCCGCGCGGCGGCGAGATGGCCCTGGCCGCCGAGGTCGTCGAAGAGGCGCGGCCCACGGCCCGCACCCGTCCTCGCGTGCTGGCCGCCGACGACAATCCGACCAATCAAAGGGTCATCACTGCCGTCCTGGCCCCGCTGGGCGCCGAGGTCGAGCTGGTCGCCGACGGCGTGGCCTGTATCGAGGCCTGGAAGCGCGGCGGGCACGACATCATCCTGATGGACATCCATATGCCGATCATGGACGGCGTCGAGGCCGCCAAGATCATCCGCGAGCTGGAACGCGCCGAGGGTCGCGCTCGCACGCCGATCGTGGCTGTCACGGCCAACGCCCTGGCCCATCAGGTCGAAGGCTATCTGGCCGCCGGCATGGATGGTCACGTCGCCAAGCCCATCGAAGTGACCAAGCTCTATGCGGCCATCGAGGCCGCCATGACCGCCGCGAGCCTCGCCGACGCGGCCTGAAAAGCCTCGCGAAGTTTTTTCGAACCTGAACGCCAGACAACGAGCGGCTCAGAACCGCTTCAGGCGAGACGTGTTTTCTTGGGGTCAACGTCGTCACACAGGCGATGGAGACATTCCTGAGAGGAACCGACCGATGAAGAAGATCCTGCTTTCGATCACGGCGGTCTCGGCCCTGACGGCCGCCACCGTTGTCCCTGCTGTAGCGTCCGCCCAATCCGGCAATCAGCGCCAATACCGGCTCGAGCACCGGATCGATCAAGGCCTGCGCAATGGCTCGCTGAGCCGCGCCGAAGCCTATCGTCTCAACATTCAACTGCGCGAAACCGCCCGCCTGGAATATCGCTATCGCCGCGACGGCCTGAGCGGCTGGGAACGCGCCGACCTCGACCGTCGCTTCGACCGCATCAGCGCCGCGATCCGCTACGAGCGTCATGATCGCGACTATGGTTCGGGCTATGGCCGCGACAATGACCGCGACTACCGTGACGGACATCGCGACCATGACCGCGACTACCGTGACGATCGTCGCGACGATCGTCGCGACGACTATCGCCCGCGCTGGTAGTCCGCATGCAGGTCAGACCGGCTCCAGGCGGAGCCGGCTTTCCACCACGGTAAAGCCGCGGCCGCGCAACAGAATGCGCGCGCCGCGGCTTTCGCATTCCAGGTCCCCGCCCCGGCCGGGATAGGCCTGATGGAAGTGCAAAACCTCGCGTCCCAGCTTGTCGCCGAACAGCGGCATCAGGATGCAGTGAGCCGAGCCGGTGGTCGGATCCTCGGGGATGCCGCAGCCCGGCGCGAAGAAGCGGCTGACCACCTGATAGGGATGGCCCGCATCGGCCAGGGCCACGACCACGATCTGGCCAGGACCGCCGGTGGCCTCTCCGCCGATCAGTTTCACAGCCGTTTGATCGGGCCGAAGCCCGCGCACCGTCGCCTCATCCTTCATCACTGCGATCAGATACATGCCGGCCCAGACTTCGACCGGCGTCTCGCCTAGGGCCTGGGCGAGACCGTCGGGAATCGGGGTCTGGCGCGGCAGGTCGGCGGGGAAGTTCATCTCCAGACGGTCGCCGTCGCGGCGCACGGTCAGTTCGCCGGCGTGGGTGTCGAAGGTCAGGAGCGGTGCCTCGACGCCCATCTCGAAGAACAGCGCATGGGCTGCGGCCAGGGTGGCGTGGCCGCAGATCGGCGCCTCGACGGCCGGGGTGAACCAGCGCAGGCCAAACCGCGCCGGGTCTCCGGTCTTCTGCAGGAACGAGGTCTCGGCCTGATTGTTCTCCGCCGCCAGGGTCTGCATCCAGGCAGCCGACGGCCAGGCGTCGAGCGGCTCGACCACGCAGGCCGGGTTGCCCTTGAACGGCGCGGAAGCAAAGGCGTCGATGGTCCACTGGCGCATGGCGCGGGTCCTTCAGAAAATGACGGCGACAGAGCTAATGCGAATTGAATCATGGATCAAAGCAAACATTGTCATGATGACAATCAAGTCCCCTCCACCGTGATCTCCGGCCAGCGCGCCTGGGCGGAAGCGGTAGTTCGCTCCCAGCCGCCCGCGCCCTTCACGCGCAGGGGATTGGGCCGCAGGTACAGGGCGAACAGGTCCTCCAGCCCGAACGGCGCGAAGAGGCTCAAGGTGTCGCCGGCCTCCATCCGAACCCCCACGCAGAAGGCGGTGGCGACGAACCGCTTGAGGGCGGCGGCGCTGTCCTCGAGCGGCGGATAGGGCTCGTCGGCCCCGAACTTCTTTTCGAACCACAGATGCACCCGGGCCTGGTTTCGCACCTCGACCAGCTCGCGCAGCGGCGGCTCAAACGCTGTGGCGACCCGCTGGATCACCACATCCTCGGCCTCGTAGGAGGTGTCCGAGGCGTCGTGATAGGCGACGTCGTAGTCCTTGATGCCGTAGTCCGGCGCGCGGCCGGTCAGGTGGTTCCAGACCGGCTGATAGATCGCGCCAGAGAAGATCATCGCGTCGGGCAGCCCCAGATCGCGGATCGTCCGCAGCACCTGCATCGTCGTCGGCACGCCGTAGATGATGTCGATCAGGCGGGTTTCGAGGGAAGTCGTCATTTCCGCAGCGTCCATCCGTGGTCCAGGGGTCCGTGTCCGCCGCCGAAGCCGGGCGCGCGCAGCATGGCCTCGTGCACATAGTTCCAGGCCCGCGCCACAGCCTGTTCCAGCGGCAGGCCCTGGGCCAGACCGACGGCGCAGGCCGAGGCCAGGGTGCAGCCGGTGCCGTGCGTGTGGCGGGTGTCGATCCGCTCGCCCTCGAAGCTGGTCTCGCCGGCCGGGGTCATCAGCAGATCGACGACGCGGTCGCCGGCCACATGACCGCCCTTCATCAGCACAGCCTTGGCGCCGAGCGCCAGCAGCGCCTCGCCAGCCCGACGCAGGTCATCGGTGGTCTCGACCGCAAGCCCTGTGAGGGCCGCGGCCTCGGGCGCGTTGGGCGTCAGGAGGGCGGCGCGGGGGATCATCAGGCTTTTCACCGCGCCGATCGCGGCGTCGGCCAGCAGGCTGGTCCCGCCCTTGGCGACCATCACCGGATCGATGACAGCAGGAACGCCTTTGGAATAGTCCAGCGCGGCCGCCACCGTTTCGACCACCCCGACATCGCCCAGCATGCCGGTCTTGATGGCGTCGGCCCCGATGTCGTCGAGCACGGCGCGGGCCTGGGCCGCGATGATCTCCAGCGGGATCGGATGCACGCCGGTGACGCCCAGGGTGTTCTGCACGGTCACGGCGGTGATGGCTGTGGCCGCATAGCCGCCCAGGGCGGTGATGGTCTTGATATCGGCCTGAATGCCCGCGCCGCCGCCGGAATCCGATCCGGCGATGACGAGAACGCGGCCTAGATGAGCTTGGATCATGACGGGAGTCCTAGGGGGGAATCGGCAGGGTGCGAAGGGGGGAGCGATCATCGGCAAGGATCGGGACGCCCCCTCCGTCACGTCGCCTCCATCCTTTGCTTGGGGGCGCGCCGCGCCACCTCCCCCGCTACGCAAGGGAGGAGAAGATCGCATCGCCTCACCCGTACAACGGGGGAGGTGGCGAGCTGCGAATACGCAGCGTGACGGAGGGGGCGTCCCGGCGTCGGACACGGCTTTTCAGCCTCGCGCCAAACTGGCTGCAAGTGGTTGGGGAGGCGCGAAGCGGCCGGGGCGACCCCGGATGACCGTGATGTGTTTTGTGCGTTTCGGTTCGACCTGTCCGCTTCGCCAAGCTGTTCTTGACCGTGAGGATTGGGGCACACGAGCGTGAGTTTCAGCTCTGATTCCCAATTAACCCCCGGACGGGCGCGCATCTCGTCGATCGGCTATCCGTCTCGACGCCGACGATGTGCGATAGGCGGCTTCTGACCCCCGCCCTCCTTTATTCCGCGCTGTCTCACCTGCGAGTGGTCCGGTGGTCCCGGATCAATCCAACGAACAGACCACCATCGTACCCGCCGCGTGACCGCGCGGCCCCGCTCAGCTTCATCACCCGTCGCCGCATCAGGCCGGTACCAAGCGCCCTCCCCCTGCGACGGGGACAGCACTGAGAATACGGGCGGTTTCAGCGCCGAGGATCGGGGCGATGAAGTTTTTTACAAGCTGCTGATCTAGCTGGAGTTTGCCTCGGAAAGCACGGGGATGGAGCAGGTCCAATCCCCATAACCCATGCAAACCTCGTCATCCCGCGACTTGTTCGCGGGATCCCATTTGCCCGCCGCAAGTGCTGAGCGGAACGAAGCACTCATATGGAAGCTGAACCATGGGTCCCGGGAACAAGTCCCGGGATGACGGAGGTTTATGGATGGGTCCGCACTCATCTTGGCGCCGAAGGGAGCGACCCTCTACCTCACGGCCGGCGGCTTAGATCGTCGGGATGGACGATCAGTCTTTCGCCGCCACAAGGGGCGCCGCACCGGCACTTTTAGCGGAAGGCTTGAAGCTCTCTGCGGCAAGCATGGCTGCCATGCAGAGGCCCCAGCCAGCGAGGAGTGCGAGGATCTGGGTCAGTTGCTCAGGTCCGACGTAGTCTCCCGACATCAGGATCGCTACCGGGGCTGCAGCAGCCATGACAGAGGCGGCTGCCGCAATACGCGCCTTCCCGCCAAGCGACCATGAAGCGATGCCAAAGGCGACGAAACCGAAGCATTGCGCTCCGAAGCCCAGCTTCGTGAATCCCTGGATCACCGCCGCCATCAGGCGCAGACCGTCCGCTGTCGCCGCTGTACAGCCCGCCGCCGACGCGTTGCAGCGAGAGATCAATTCGTAGACCACGAAGCCGTCAAAGGTCATCGCGATCACCAGAAGGGCAGCCGCGAGACTGCAGAAGATCGTCCCGACGAGAACCAATGGCCGATCCAGACCAAGGCGGCGCGCAAGCAAGAACAGTCCAAGGAGCTGACCGACGACAATGAGCATGAGAACGGCGTGGAAGGTGAGATTCGTCTGCATGATCGCGGCGAGCCCCCCGAAGGGAATGCCGGACTCCTGCTCGGCGCGGGAAACGACGGGATGATGCGTGACCAGCGCGACTTCCAGGAGCGCTGTGCACCCAACGAGCGCAGCCGCAAGGCGGGCGGGGGGCGGCATAGGGTGAGCGGCTGCTGTCATGGGATGGTCCTGTTCATCAAAACGAAGCCCTAGTTAGCCGGAAGGGCTCCCCGAGATCTTGGACACTTGTGCCGATCCGTCGGAAGTGGAACACCGAAGAACATTCGTCTGGGATCCGATAGCCAATGGTAGATAAGCGCGTCGACAGAACCCGTTCGGCGCTTGAGCAATCCTTCAATGATATCTTTCTCGGCGAGGGCTACGAGAAGACCACCCCCGCGCGCGTGGCGGAAGCAGCGCAGGTTGGACGCTCGACCTTCTACGAACATTTCGACGGGCAAGAGGACCTTCTGGAAAAGCGCCTGCTGAAGGTGTTGCTTCCGTTGAGTGACGCGACAATGTCGAACGCCGTGCCTGGCGACCTCGAGTCCCTGCTCCTACATTTCTGGGAAAAACGCGTTATCGTTCGAGCGCTCCTTGGCGGTCGGGCTCGCGCGGTGGCTATGCGTGCTCTGACAGGGTTGATTGAAGAGCAGATCCGTAGTCAGCGAACGGGATCGGCGGTTCCGCTTCGCCTGATCGCGGTCCAGATTGCTGGCGGTCACCTGGCGTTGCTGGAGGAATGGCTATCGGGACGTCACCGGTGTTCGACCGATGACTTGGCCAGGGTGATCGCCGCAAACGCCCGCGCTCTGGTGCTGGTCCAGTAGGCGCACCGTCGCCAATTACACCCTCAGTGGGCGGAGCCCACCGCTTCCCACACCGCAAGCGCCTGCGCCGTCTCGCGCACGTCGTGGACCCGCACCGCCGCGACGCCCGCCGCCGCGCCGGCCAGATGCGCCGCCAGCGAGCCGCCCAAACGGTCATCCGAATGTGCCCCCAGGGGATCGATGGCTGCGATGAAGCGCTTTCGGCTGGCGCCCAGCAGGATCGGATAGCCTAGCGCCACAAACCGCGGCAGGGCGGCGATCAGGGCCAGGTTGTGCTCGGTGGTCTTGCCAAAGCCGATGCCGGGATCCAGCCAGATCTTCCCACGCTCGACCCCGGCGGCCATGGCCGTGAAGGCGCGGGCCAGTAGGAAGGCCTCGACCTCGGCCACGACGTCACTATAGCGCGGGGCATCTTGCATCGTGTCGGGCTCGCCCAGCATGTGCATCAGCACCACTTCGCAGCCCATCTCGGCGGCGACCTCGGGCGCGTCCGGCGCCGCGCGCAGGGCCGCGACGTCGTTCCAGATCGTGGCTCCCGCCGCGACGGCGGCGCGGGCCACGGCGGGCTTCATGGTGTCGATCGAGATCGACACGCCGCTGTGGGCGCGGATCGCCTGAACCAGCGGGATGACCCGCGCCAGTTCATCGGCCTGGGCCACGGGCGCGGCGCCCGGCCGGGTCGACTCGCCGCCGATGTCGAGGATGTCGGCCCCGTCGGCGATCAACTGGCGGGCATGGGCCAGGGCCAGGGCGTCGTCGAAGAACCGTCCGCCGTCCGAGAAGCTGTCGGGCGTGACATTGACGATCCCCATGACGCGGGGGCGGGCGTGACGGGCGATCATTGAGGTGTTTTAGGCGCAGACGCCCCCCGCGTCATGTCGCGTGTTTGCGCCCTGCCATGCCTCTCGACGACCCAAAGAAAAAGCCGGATCGGCGAACCGATCCGGCTTCAACATCTTCCGAAAGCAGAAAAGCTTAGGCTGTCACGCCCGCAGGCGAGATCGGCACCGACGAGATCGGGGCGACCGGCTTCTTCTCTTCCTCGTCCGTCCGCGTAGGCTGGACGCCCTTCATGACGCCGATGATCTCGTCGCCGCTCAGGGTCTCGAACTCCAGCAGGGCCTTGGCCACCGCGTGCAGGTTTTCCAGGTCCTCGGTCAGGATCCGGCGAGCCTCGTCCTCACCGGTCTTGACCAGGCGGCGGACCTCAGCGTCGATGGTGATCATGGTCTCGGGCGAGACGTTCTGGGTGCGCGCCACCGAATGGCCCAGGAACACCTCGTCCTGGTTGTCGCCGTAAGCCACGGTGCCCAGTTTGTCAGAGAAGCCCCAGCGGGTGACCATGTTGCGGGCCAGGCCCGTGGCGGCGCTGATGTCGCTGGAGGCGCCCGAGGTGATCTTCTCCTTGCCGAAGATCAGTTCCTCGGCCACCCGGCCGGCCATCATGATCGCCAGGCGCGAGGTCATCATGTCGAAGCTCATCGAGTAGCGGTCGCCCTCGGGAAGCTGCATGACCATGCCCAGGGCCCGGCCGCGCGGTACGATGGTGGCCTTGTGCACCGGATCGGCGACGGGGACGCGCAGAGCCACCAGGGCGTGGCCGCCCTCGTGATAGGCCGTCAGCTTCTTCTCATCCTCGCTCATGGCCATCGAGCGACGCTCGGCGCCCATCATGACCTTGTCCTTGGCGTATTCGAAGTCGTGCATGGTGACCATGCGGCGCTCTTTGCGGGCCGCCGTAAGGGCCGCCTCATTGACCAGATTTGCCAGGTCGGCGCCTGAGAAGCCGGGCGTGCCGCGCGCCAGGGTGCGCACATCGACATCGGCGGCCAGGGGCACATTCTTCATGTGGACGCGGATGATCTTCTCGCGGCCGGCGACGTCGGGATTGGGCACCACGACCTGACGGTCGAAGCGGCCGGGACGCAGCAGGGCGGGGTCCAGAACGTCGGGACGGTTGGTCGCCGCGATCAGGATGATGCCTTCATTAGCCTCGAAGCCGTCCATCTCGACCAGCAACTGGTTGAGGGTCTGTTCGCGCTCGTCATTGCCGCCGCCCAGGCCGGCGCCGCGATGGCGACCGACGGCGTCGATTTCGTCGATGAAGATGATGCAGGGGGCGTTCTTCTTGGCCTGCTCGAACATGTCGCGCACGCGGCTGGCGCCGACGCCGACGAACATCTCGACGAAGTCCGAACCCGAGATCGTGAAGAACGGCACGCCCGCCTCACCCGCGACGGCGCGGGCGATCAGGGTTTTACCCGTACCGGGAGGGCCGATCAGCAGGGCGCCCTTGGGGATCTTGCCGCCCAGGCGCTGGAACTTGGCTGGATCCTTCAGGAAATCGACGATCTCCTGAAGTTCTTCCTTGGCTTCGTCCACGCCGGCGACGTCGTCGAAGATCACCTTGTTCTTGTTCTCGGTCAGCAGGCGGGCCTTGGACTTGCCAAAGCCCATGGCGCCTTTGGCCCCGCCCTGCATCTGGCGCATGAAGAACACCCACACGCCGATCACCAGGATGATCGGCAGCAGGTTGACCAGGATGGCCAGCAGACTGATGCCGCCGCCCTTGAACTTGACGTCCGCGCCCTTCGCCACCAGGCGATTGACCAGTTCGTCCGAATTGTTCGGGGCGTTGACGGTCAGCACCTTACCCGAACCGTCCTTGGCCTGGACAATCTGCCCGGCGATGTCGGCCGACTTGATCTCGCCGGCGTCCACCTTCCGCAGAAGCTCCGAATAGCTGATTTCGCCGCCGGTCTGAGTGCGTGAGGTCTGGTTCACGACGAACACGCCGACCAGCACCGCAACGAACACCAGCCAGATGGCCAGATTCCTGAAATTCATACGCGTCGTCTTCCCAACGATAGCCTTCGACCTCCCAAGATAGGGGGTCGCGAGCGCTTGCGCCACGCGCGCGTGGTCAGGTCACGCATTCTTGGTCGATAAGGCCGGTCGCAGCCCTGAAACGATCCAGGAATAGAGCCCCAATTCGCGCGCCATCGCAGACTGCAAAAGTCGGGCCGCCGAGGATGGGACAGCTCACCGCTCCGCTCGCCGAAACCAAGGCAGGCAAGGCCGGACGGGCTGCGGCGGGCGCGGTCTTGAGCGCGGCTTGCTCGGCTTTCGACAGAGTGGCGGCCAGACCTTTCAGGGCTCGGACGGTGATCGGCGCGCTCCCCGCCGAAATTTCGTAGCGGCCGTCCCAGACGCCGGTTTCGCCCGGCGAGAGGGCCATATCGGCCAGGCCACCCCGCGCCGACTCGCCGGCGTCGCGGTGGAATCGCACGGCGTCGGGGTTGGCCTCGATTCGCGCGCCGGCCAGGGTGGCGGTGAAACGCTCGCCCGAACGCAGCCGGGCGACCAGCCGTTCAAGACGCTCGCCGCGCGGCGGACGGTCAGTTCCGGCCGCGCACAGGCAGGCGGCGGCGAGGTGAGCGGCGGCGGCGTCTCGCGGCAGGACGATGACGCCCAGCCGATCGCCCTCGAAGGACGGAGGCGTTCGGATCGGCGCGGCGGGGGTCGCGACCGCCGGCGCAGAGCGCCTGGCCCGGGCGCGGGCCGACCCGGGATCGTCGTTGGCCGGATCGTCGAGCCAGGTTTCGCCCCGCTCGGCCAGCCACGTCCGGATGTCGGCGCGGCGCTGGTCCAGCAAGGGGCGCAGGAGGAAAACGCCCCGCCCTTCCGGCCAGGCCGGCGACGGCGCCCAGTCGCGCGGATCGGAAACGGTCGAGCCCTCGGCGCGCATGACGGCGGCCTCGGCGATGTCGTCGGCGGTATGGCCCAGCAGCAGGATGCGGGCTCCGGCGGCCCTGGCCGCATCGGCCAGCAGGGCGTGGCGGGCCCGGCGGGCGGCGGCGGAAAGACCGGTGGCCGGCTTGTCGGCCGTCCAGGAGAGGGCCAGGGCCGTCGCGCCAAGCGACCGGGCCTTGGCCACGGCGTCACGGGTCCAGGCGCCGCTGTCTGGCTGCAGCCGATGATCGACGGTCAGGCTCAGCACCGGCCGGTCATGGGCCTTGGCCCAGTCCAGCGTCAGAATCAGCAAGGCCAGCGAGTCGCTGCCGCCGGAAAAGCCAATCGCCAGAGGGGCGAGGCTTCCAGGATCCAGCCGCCGGTCGAGGACGGCCGAAACCTCGTTTAGGCGCACTTGGCCGCGACGCGGGTCGAGGCGGCTCGCGAGACGACGGCCGGCGGGGCCTTGGGATAGCGCTTGGCCAGCTCGTCCAGGGTCTTGCAAGCGTCGGTGGGCTTCTTCAGGGCCACCAGCGAGCGTGACAGCTTCAGGGTGGCGTCCGGCGCCCAGCTGGTCTGCGGCCAGCCGCGGACGGCGCCGAGATAAGCGCCGGCGGCGTCGCCATAGGCCTCGCGGACGAACAGGGTCTCGCCCAGCCAGTAGCGGGCCTCGGGCGTTCTGGCGGTGTCGGGATAGTTGCTCACATAGGCCGAGAAGGCGGCTTCGGCATTGGCGTAGTCGCCGTCCAGCAGGAACTGGCGGGCCTGCTTGAAGGCCAGGGCAGGATCAGCAGGCGGCGCGGGTGGAGCCGGCGGTTCGGCGGCGGCCTGGACGGCAGCGGTCTCCATGGCCGTCAGCTTGGCTTCCAGCGCCCCGAGCCGGGCTTCCAGAGCGTCGCCGCGCGTCTTCTGCTCCGTTGACGCCCGGCGGGCCTGGTCCAGGTCGTGGGTCAGGGTCTCGTTCTGGCCGTTGACCTTCTGCAGCGTCTGTTCGAGATCGCCGATGCGCTCGCCCAGGGTCAGGATCTGGGCCTCGGTCTCGGCCGGCTGAACTACGACCGGCTTGCCGGTGTCGCGGCCCTGAAAGACGATGGCCCGCAGTTCACGGACCACCTTCTCCATACGCTCGACGCGCTTGACCGAGCGATCGTCCAGAGGATCCTCGGGCATGGGCGTCTGGGCGAGAGCCGGAGCGGCGCCCATGACGAGCAGAGGGGCCAGCAGGCCGGCGAGCAGGGCGGATTTCAGCTTCATGTCGGCGATTATGCCCTGATTGCGGACAAAAGTGGGGCGGAGGAAAAAACTCTCACCCGAGGGCTGCGATCAGCATCCCCTAAAACAGCCCATCATCCGGCCGCCCCCGGCGAAGGCCGCGGGCGAAGCCGGGACCCAGGAGCAGCCGCAGTGCGCTGGCCCCCGGGTCCCGGACAGCCTCTGCGAGGCCTCCGGAATAACGAGTTTTCAGCGCGCGCCGTCGGTGATGGCGGTGCGAGCGTTACGGTTCTTGGCCCAGGCGTCTTCCGAGGTTCCGGCGTCGATCGGGCGTTCCTTGCCGTAGGACAGGGTCTCGATGCGCGCGCCCGAGACGCCCTGGCCGACCAGGAACTCGCGGACGGCGTTGGCGCGGCGGGCGCCGAGGGCGAGGTTGTATTCGCGGGTGCCGCGCTCGTCGGCATTGCCTTCGATGCGGACGCGAACGCCCTGGTAGCGGTTCAGCCATTGGGCCTGGGCGGCCAACACCGGTTGGGCGTCGCTGCGGACGGCATATTCGTCGGTGTCGAAATAGATGCGCTCACCGATATTGATGACGAAGTCCTGCACCGAACCGGGGATCGCTCCCTGGTTCACGCCGGGCGATTGCGGCGGGGTGTACGGATCGCTGGGGTTCGACGGCTGGCTCGGAGCGACAGGGCCGGGACCGGCGGGCTTCGGACGCGAAGCGCAGGCGGCGAGAGACACGGCCGCCAAACCGATCAGCGCCAGTCTAGCGGCGCGCTTGGTGTCGAAGTTCATCCAGTTTCTCCTCAAAACCTCGGTTCGGACCTGATGGATACGCGCCAAGCACCTTGGTGGGGCAATCAAAATGCCTAACCAAGCCTCATAATGCCGTCAGATGACCTTGTCGCGACCTTGATTCACTTGCAAGGCGAACCGTCACAGCAACGCCTGCAAACGGCCAAGGTTTCGCCAGGGCCTGATTCAGTCGAGCAAGGGCGACCATGCCGGGTCGGAGGCCTGCCCCTGATAGGCGGCCGGACGCAGGATCCGGCCGGTGATGTCGACGGTCCACAGGCGCGGCGTTCCGCTCTGGGTCTCGCGGAAATACATCAGCACCCGGCCGTTCGGCGCCCAGGTGGGGCCCTCGTCCAGATAGCTGGTGGTCAGCAGGCGCTCGTCCGAGCCATCGGTGCGCATGACGCCGATGTGGAACCGGCCGCTGCTTTGCTTGGTGAAGGCGATGAAGTCGCCGCGCGGGCTCCACACCGGGGTGGTGTAGCGACCGCCGCCATAGGAGATGCGGCGCACGCCCGAGCCGTCGGCGTTCATCATATAGAGCTGCGCCTGGCCGCCCCGGTCGGAGTTGAAGACGATCTTGCTTCCGTCCGGCGAGAACGAGGGCGAGGTGTCGATAGCCGGGTCGGTGGTGATCCGCACCGAATTTCGGCTGCGCAGGTCCAGCACGTAGATGTCGCTGTTGCCGCCCTTCTCGACCGAGAAGGCCACCTTGCGGCCGTCGGGCGAAAAGCGCGGGGCGAAGACCATGCCCGGGAACTTGCCCACCGTTTCCTGGCGGCTGGTTTCCAGGTTCAGCAGGTAGATCGACGAGCCCGTCGGCCGCAGGGCCATATAGGTCAGCTCCTGGCTGGTGGCCGAGAAGCGCGGGGTCATGACGATATAGGAGCCGTCAGTCAGGAACTGCGGGTTGGCGCCGTCCTGGTCCATGATCGCCAGACGCTTGACCCGGGCCACCTTCGGGCCGCTCTCGGCCACGAAGGCCACGCGGGTGTCGAAATAGCCCTTTTCGCCGGTCAGGCGCTCATAGACGGCGTCGCTGATCTTGTGGGCCACACGTCGCCAGTTGTCGGGCGTCGAGCTGAACTGCAGGCCAAGCAGTTGCTGCTGGCTGAACACGTCCCACAGGCGGAAATCGACGCGCAGGCCGCCGTCGGCGCCCACGGTCACCTGGCCGTTGATCAGGGCCTGGGCCCCGGTCGCCTGCCAGTCCGGGAAACGCGGTTGGACGTTCACGTCCGGCAGCTTGTCGGCCACGGCCGCGACGTTCAGCGGCTGGAACAGGCCCGAGCGCTCCAGATTGCCGGTGATGACCTGGGCGATCTCGGCCCCGCGCGGCGTTCCGGAAAAGGCGGGCACGGCGATCGGAAGCGGCTTGACCGCGCCGGCATTGATGTCGACCTCAATCTGGGCGGCGGCCGGGCCGGCGATCATGGCGCCGCCGACCAGGGCGGCGACCATCAGAAGCAGGGCTTTCAAGCGCATCACATTCCCCTTGGGCGTCATCATCGCGAGCAGGCCTGTTTTGCGTTGAAGTTCAGGGCGATTTTCTGACCGTAGAGGTCGGAAGGCAGATAGGCGAACGGCGAGGCCTGCAACAACGCGCGAACCGCGCGGTCGGACGCGGCCTTGACCACGGAGTCCGGCGAGGATGTGCCAGGCGATTCCGGCTGACCGACGACGCGTCCGCCCGGACCGATCACGAACACCACCCGCACATTGACGCTGGAGCCGCCCTCGACTTCGCAATTGGGGTTCCAGCGATCCTGCACCTCGCCCTGCAAGCGGCCCAGGGCGGCGGCCGACAGGCCGGTGGCCGCGCCTGCGGCGGGACGCGCCGAGACCGAAGTCTCTGCGCGGCTGGGGCCCTTGGGCGCATTGGCGGCGGGCTTGCCGGTCGACTTCTTGGTCTTCGACAGCGACGCCTCCAGCGAGGCGAAGAAGTCGTCATTGGCCTTGGCCGGCGCCGGCTTCTTGGCTGGCGTCGGCGTCGGGGTCGGCTTGGGCGCGGCCTTGGACGGCGGGGTCGGGGCGGGTGTCGGAACGGGCGCCGGCACGGGGGCGGGCGGGGTCGGCGTCGCCTCGGGGATCGGCTCCTCGGTCAGGGCCGTCTGCTCTTCCAGCGCTTCCTGCGCCGGGCGGACATTGGTCGGGCCGTTGGTGACGATCGTCACCGGCACGCTCTCGCCCAAGGTGATGGGCGTGGGCTTCTTCCACGGCAGGCCGATCAGGATCGCCGCCGCCAGCAGCCCGTGCAGCGCGACCGACCCGATCAGGGCGGGCGAGAATTCGGTCTCCCTCTGACTGTGCACGGCGCCGCGAGCCATCCGAGGTCCTATTGCGCCGGCCGCAGGTCGCCCGCGCCCTCAGGCAAGGCGTCGCGCGGGGCAGCGCCGGAGGACGGGCCTCCCGTCTCGGTGATCAGGTTGATCTTGGCGAAGCCAGCATTGGACAACGCCGCCATGGTCTGGGCGACCACGGCATAGGTCGCCGCGCCGTCGGCCCGCACGAACAGCGGCTTGTCATAGCCGTCTCCGGCGATGGCGGTGATGCGCGGCGCCAGATTCTCGAACGGAATTTGCGTCTCGCCCCCCTTGGGATCGGTTACGAAGATCTGGCCATCGGCGCGGACCGACACGGTGATCGGCTCCTGCTGACTTTGCAGGGCGGCGGCCTCGGTCTTGGGCAGCTCCAGCGGCACACCGGCGGTCAGGAGCGGGGCGCTGATCATGAAGATGATCAGCAGCACCAGCATCACGTCGACCAGCGGGGTGACATTGATCTCGGACAGGGCCCCGCGCGAACGGCGGCCGCGCCGGCGACCGCGTCGCCCGCCGGTGGCGAAGGCGTCATTGGCGGACATCGACATGGGCTAGACCCGCTCGGCCAGGCGACGCTGGATCGCGGTGGACAGGTCGTCGGCGAAGCCTTCCAGGCGGCCGGCATACTTGCCCGCGTCGGTCGAAAACTTGTTGTAGGCGATATAGGCCGGGATGGCGGCGACCAGGCCGATGGCAGTGGCGAACAGGGCCTCAGCGATCGATGGGGCCACCACGGCCAGCGAGGTGTTCTTCGAAAGGGCGATGGCCTGGAAGGCGTGCATGATGCCCCACACCGTGCCGAACAGGCCGATGAAGGGGCTGGCGGTGGCGACGATGGCCAGGCTGCCCAGGCCTTCCTCGACCTTGGCGCTCTCGCGGGCGATCATGGTGTCCATGATCCGGTCGATGCGCTGGATCAGGAAGGCGCTCTGGCTTTCGCTGATCGCGCCCCGCGCCTTGGCCTCTCGCCATTCGCGCAAGGCCGCCTGCAGCATGCGTGGCAGCGGATGGCGCGGATTTGAGCCAGCCTCACCCGCGACGTCTTCCAGCGAGCGCCCGGCGCCGACCTGGGTTTCAAAGCGGTCGGCGGCGCGGTTGAGCGTTGCGAAGCGGAACAGCTTTTCGAGGATCACGGCCCAGGAGCCCAATGAGGCGAGGATCAGGCCGATCATCACCCCCTTCACCACCCAGTCGGCCTGCATGAACAGGGCGAGGAACGAGAAATTGGCGGGGGCTGCGGCGGCGTCCATGCGGGAATCCTGCTCCGTTCGGGCGTCAGTCTTAGGTCTGGTGTCTTACTGGCATGAAGCGGCGCTTTGGTGAAACTATGACAATCATCGAGGGAGCCGGAAAATTTCGTCGGCTCAACTTGCGAGCTTCCCACCCTCGAGCCAGGGGGACAGCTGGGCCAGCATCTCCGACGTCGGCTTGCGGGGCCGACCGTCGAGCGTGATGCACACCGCCACGCCCGAGGCCTGACAGATCAGGTCGGCGCCGCGCGTGATCCTCTGGGTCACGAACAGGCGCGGCCCCTTGATGCTGTCATAGGTCGTGCGGACCACCAGGGCGTCGTCGATCCGCGCCGAACGCTTGAAGTCCAGCTCCATGCGGATGATTGCGAACGCCGTGTCGGCCTCCGCCAAGGCGGTGTGCGAGATGCCGATCAGCCTGAAGAAGTCGCTCCGCCCCCGCTCGAAATAGCGCAGGTAATTGGCGTGATAAACGACGCCGGAGAAGTCGGTGTCCTCGTAATAGATCCGGACAGGCAGCTGGTGCTCGCGGCCCTCGAACACGCCGGCGGTGGGGTGGATCATGGCGCTGGATCACCCTCCTTGGCGGGTTCTGCAAAGACGAGACCGATCGAAAGGCCCCAGGCCAGGATCGGCGCGGCGCCGTAACCCAAGACCGGCGCGGGATAGTTGCCAAACAGGTTGGCGAAAATCCAGCCTGCCCACAACGCCGCCAGAGCCAAAGCTTCGGCGCGCCGCTCTGGTCGGCTGGCGGCGACCAGCAGAAACGGCGCGGGCAGGCTGAACATCAGGATCGCGGCCAGGGCGCCCACCACGGGGCTGGTCGCGAAGCTGACGGCCAGCAGGCCTTCAACATAGGGCACGGCCGGAAGGGCGTCGGGTGCGGTCCAGGCGGCGTAGGCGAACACGGCGGCGACGGCGACCACGGCCCAGGGGACCATCTGGCGCGGGCGCTGGACAAAGGTTGCCGCGCCGATGGCCAGGACCCAGGCCAGGGACGAGGCCGCGTCATGCTGGTAGAGCAGCGCAAAGCTCAGGCCGGCGGCCAGGGGAGCAACGCGCCGGTCGTCGAAACCTCTCGCGAACGCCCACACAGCCAGTGGCAGGGCCAGGAAGGCGGTGTGCAGTTGCACCGGCCCAAGGGCCAGCCAACGCCGCGCGCCCTCCAGGGCGACGCCGGTTATCAGGGTCCAGACCAGCGCCAGGGCGCAGGCGGCGACCAGCAACCAGTACCGCCAGCCCGCCTTGCGCCAGAAGCGCGCAACGACCAGCGCCAGGCCAAGGGCGATGACGGCGGCCAGGGTCTGCGGCACCAGCGCGTTGCGACCGGCGCCGGCCACAGTGATCGCAACCAGCGAAACGCCAAGGCAGGCCGCCGCCTGGAGGCCGGTCACGAACCGGATGGCGCGCATGCTCCTATTCCTCTCCGAACAGCCCCGCCTGCCCTTGCGGCGCGGCGGGAGCCTTCAGCCCCAGGTGCAGATAAGCCTTACCGCAGGCCACCCGGCCACGCGGGGTGCGCTGGATGAAGCCCTGCTGCATCAGATAGGGCTCAATAACGTCTTCCACCGCGTCGCGGGACTCGGCGATGGCATAGGCGATGGTCTCGACCCCGGCCGGGCCGCCGCCATAGTGCTCGATCAGGGCGCGCAGATAGCGGCGGTCGAGGCTGTCGAGTCCGACCCCGTCGACTTCAAGACGCGCCAAAGCCATGCCCGCCGCGTTGCGGTCGATTACGGTCGCGCCATCGGCCTCGGCGAAGTCGCGGACCCGGCGCAGCAGGCGGCCGGCGACGCGGGGCGTGCCGCGAGCCCGGGCGGCGATCTCGGCGGCGCCGTCTTCCGACAGCGGCGCGCCCATCTTGCGGGCCGCGCCCAGCAGCACGTGTTTCAGCTCGGCGTGGGTGTAGAATTCCAGCCGGATCGGGATGCCGAAGCGATCGCGCAGCGGCGTGGCCAGCATGCCCGCCCGGGTCGTCGCCGCGACGAGGGTAAAGGGGGCCAGGTCGATGCGGATCGAGCGCGCCGAGGGGCCCTCGCCGATCACCAGGTCCAGCACATGGTCCTCCATGGCTGGATAGAGGATCTCCTCGACGTTCGACGACAGGCGATGGATCTCGTCGATAAACAGGACGTCGTTGGCTTCGAGGTTGGTCAGGATCGCCGCCAGGTCGCCGGGCTTGTTCAGCACCGGACCCGAGGTGGCGCGGAAATTGACCCCCAGCTCGCGGGCGATGATCTGGGCCAGGGTGGTCTTGCCCAGGCCTGGCGGGCCAAACAGCAGCACATGGTCCAGGGCCTCGCCCCGACCCTTGGCGGCCTCGATGAAGATGCGGAGATTGCCCTTGGTCTGCTCCTGACCGACGAACTCGGCCAGGGTTTGCGGGCGCAGCGCCTTGTCGGCGGCCAGCGGGATGGCCTCGTGGGGCTGGGCTTCGCCGGAGATGATGCGGGTCACGCTTTCCCCCCACCTTCGCGCTTCGCGCTCACCGGCCCAGCTCCTGCAGACCGGCCTTGATCAACTGCTGCACGGTGGCCTCTTCACCCAGCTTGGCGGCGGCGGCCTCGACCACGCGGCGGGCGTTGACCTCGGCCACGCCCAGACCCATCAGCGCCGCAACAGCGTCTCCGGTCGGTGCGGGCTTGGCCTTCGCGGGCGCCAAACCCGAGCTCGGCGCGCTCATCAGCACCGGCCCGTCTGTGATCGGCTTGTCCTTCAGCTCGGTGACGATCCGCAGGGCCAGCTTGGGTCCTACGCCTGATGCGCGCCCGACAGCGGCCTTGTCCTCGCGCGCCACGGCGCTCGCCAGTTCCGCCGGCGACAGGATGTCGAGCACCGCCATGGCCGCCTTGGGTCCCACGCCCTGAATGGCCTGCAGAAGCACGAAGGCGCGGCGGTCCTCACGGGTGGCGAAGCCATAGAGCCGCAGGCCTGCGCTCTCGCTCCACTGGCTCTCGATGTGCAGCAGGGCTTCCTCGCCGAGAGCCGGCAGGCGCGACAGGGTGCGGCCGCCGCAGCGGACCACATAGCCGACACCCATGACGTCGATCAGGGCCTCTTCCTCACCGACCTCAGCCACGGCCCCGCGAAGACGGCCGATCATGCGACCCTCCGGTTGGCGACGCGCAGATTGGCGTGGGTGATGGCGACGGCGAGTGCGTCGGCGCAGTCGGCCGTGGTCTTGCCGGCCGTCGGCAGCAGGCGGGCGATCATGAAGCCGATCTGGGCCTTGTCGGCCGCGCCGGTGCCGACCACCGCCTTCTTGACCAGGCGGGTGGAATATTCAGCGACCAACAGCCCGGCGCGGGCCGGCGCGATCAGGGCGGCGGCCCGCGCGTGGCCCAGCTTCAGGGTCGACTGGGCGTTGGTGTTGAGGAACACCTCCTCCACCGCCGCCTCATCCGGGCGTTGCTCTGCGATCACCGCGCAGATGCCCTCGAACAGGTGCAGCAGGCGCTGGGCGAAGTCGGCCTTGTCGTCGGGGACGATCACCCCGTGGGCGACGTGGCTCATGCGCGAGCCCTCGACCGCGATCACGCCCCAGCCGGTGCGGCGCAGGCCGGGATCGAGCCCCAGGATTCGGATCGGGATGCGATTCATGTTCATCATGTGTTCTCGCAACATCGCCTGTTCCGCGCCCGAGGAAAAGCCCCTGTATTGCTAACGAGGGCTTAACGCCGGCCCTTGCGCGCAACGGCGCTCCGGGCTCTCCTCAGGCAAGGTTCCTAGGGAGATGAGTTGATGCGTCTGGCGCGATTGATGACGACGGCGGCCTTGCTGGCCTTGCCGGTGATGGCGAACGCCCAAACGACCCCTCCACCGACCAATGTCCGACCAGACCAGGCCAAGTTTCGAGAGCTCTACAAGGAGCTGGTCGAGATCAACACCACCCTGTCGATCGGCAGTTGCACCAAGGCCGCCGAGGCCATGGGTGCGCGCCTCAGGGCCGCCGGCTATCCCGAGGCCGACGTGAAAGTGGTCGTAGAGCCCAAGCATCCGCGCGAAGGCTCGTTGGTCGCCGTTCTGCGCGGGACCGATCCGAAGTCCAAGCCGATACTGCTGCTGGCCCATATCGACGTGGTCGAGGCCAATCGCGCCGACTGGACCCGCGACCCGTTCGTGCTGGTCGAGGAGAACGGCTATTTTTACGGACGCGGCACGTCGGACGACAAGTCCCAGGCCGCCATCTGGGCCGACAGCCTGATCCGTCTGAAGCAGGAGGGCTACAAGCCCAAGCGCGACATCAAGATGGCCCTGACCTGCGGCGAGGAAAGCGAGGGCTATAACGGCATCGAGGACCTGCTGAAGAACCACCGCCCGATGGTGGACGCCGAATTCGCCCTGAACGAAGGCGCGGACGGCCTGCTGGACGAGCAGGGCAAGGAAGTGGTGCTTGAGGTCCAGGCCGGCGAAAAGGTCTACCAGGACTTCACCCTGACGGTGACCAATCCGGGCGGTCACTCCAGCCGCCCCCAAGGCGCCAACGCCATCTATCAGCTGTCAGCCGCCCTAGACCGGATCGGCGCCTACCAGTTTCCGCCGCGCTTCATCGACGCCACCAAGGGCTATTTCACCCAGATGCAGCCCCGGGTTTCGGCCGAGCAGGCGGCGGCGATGAAGGCCCTCGTCGCCAATATCCAGGACCCGGCGGCTTTGAAGACCGTCACGGCCGACCCGATGTGGAACTCGATGCTGCGCACCACCTGTGTGGCCACGATGGTCAGCGCCGGCCACGCGCCCAACGCCCTGCCCCAGCGCGCGACGGCCAACGTCAATTGCCGCATCCTGCCGGGCACGCCGGTCGAGGAGGTGAAAGCCAAGCTGGCCGAGGTCGCCGCCGATCCGGCCGTCGCCTTCACCCTGGCCCACGAGGCCAAGACCGCCTCGCCGCCTCCGGCCCTGACGCCCGCCATCATGGGTCCGATCACCAAGCAGGCCGCCAAGCTATGGCCCGGCGTGCCGATCGTGCCCATCCTGCTGACCGGCGCCACTGACGGCGTGCACACCAACGCCGCCGGCATCCCGACCTATGGCGTCACCGGCATCTTCGGCGGCTCTGACGGCGACGGCATCCACGGGCTGAACGAGCGCGTGCGGGTCAAGTCGCTGTATGAGGGGCGGGACTTCCTGCACGGGCTGATCAAGGACTATGCGGGCGGGAAATAGAAAGCGCTGAAACGTGACCCTCTCCCCTTGCGGGAGAGGGTGGCCCGGCGCCGCCGGGTCGGGGTGAAGGGTCGCACAGACCTTTCGGACAGGGTTTTCAACCCCTCATCCGGCGCTTTGCACCACCTTCTCCCGCAAGGGGAGAAGGATTAGGCGGCGAGCGCTCTCGCCCCGAACAGCGTCGTCAGGATCAACCGCTCCACGGCCATGACATCGATGCTCACACAAACCTCCGCGTTCGGCGCGCCGTCCATGCGGTCGATCCTGCCCTGACGCACGCCGTCTGTCGCGACCCGCAACCGCGCCGGCTCGAATACGAAGGCCTCGGGAAGGATCAGGCTGGCGGCGGCCGCCGCGTCGTGGGGATGGCAGGCGCCTACCGTGCCCCAGACCTGAGCGTGGAAATCCATATAGGGACCCGCTGACCGCGCCAGCCGCGCCGACAGGGGCGAGCCGCAGCAGGCCGAACCGGCGTCGAGCGCAGCTCTGGTCAGGGTCACCTGGCTGGAGACGTCCAGCGGCACAAGACGCGGCCGCGCGCCCGATTCCAGCACGCGCTGCAGGGCCTCCGGATCGCTCCAGCTATTGAAGTCTGCCCCGCCAGCCGCCTTGCCCTCGACGGCGAAAGCGCCGGCCATGATGGTCGGGCGCCAGTCGCGGAAGGCTGCGGGATCGTCCAGCAGGCTCCTGGCCAGATTGGTCAGAGGCCCCAGGAACAGGCCCGTGATCTTGCGGCGAGCTGCGAAGGCCAGCATGCCGACCCCGTGGCCGCGGTCCAGTTCCGGCAGCTTCCAGCGCTGCGAGAAGCCCGCGCCATTCAGGCCATCGACGCCGTGGGCCGGCCGCATCCGCTCGACCCGCCGCTTGGCCAGGCCCGATCCTGCGCCGATATAGACCTCGGCCCCGCAGCCGGCCAGCCGCAGCACGCCCCGGGCGTTAGCCGCGGCTTGATCGACATAGGTGTTGCCGAACACCGCCGAAACCGATCCCACCTCGACCACATCGCGCGCCCGCGCCAGCATGGTCAGCGCCAGGGCGTCGTCCACGCCGCAGTCGGTGTCGATGTGCACGCGAAGGGTCATGGCGGCACTGTAGCGGAAGCGATGCGACGGGGAGAAGACGGCGTGTGCGGAAAGGCCCGGACGCCCCCTCCGTCACGCTACATATTTGCAGCGCGCCACCTCCCCCGCACGCTTCGCTACAAGGGAGGAGATGCAGTCTTCTCCTCCCCTGTGAAACGGAGGAGGTGGCGCGGCGCCAATAGGCGACGTGACGGAGGGGGCGTCCGACGGTTCCCGCCACGCAAGGCCACGCGGCGTCAGATCACCCCAGCTTGGCGAGGTCTTCGTCGCTGATCTCTTCGTTCGAATAGACGTTCTGGACGTCGTCATCGTCGTTGAGCATGTCCAGCAGCTTCATCAGCGTGACCACCGAGTCGCCGGTCACCGGGACCTGCATCTTCGGACGCCAGGCGATCCTGGTATTGCTGGCTGCGCCGAACCTGGCTTCCAAGGCGGCGGCCACCTCGTTGAGGTCTTCGAAGGCGGTGTAGACGGTGTGGCCTTCGCCTTCCTCGTCCATGTCCGAGATGGCGTCGTCGGCGCCGGCCTCGATAGCGGCTTCCATCATCGCGTCTTCGCTGGCGACCTTGGCCGGGTAACTGATTTGTCCCACGTGGTCGTAATTGAACACCACCGAGCCGGTCGCGCCCATATTGCCGCCCAGCTTGGTGAAGTAGGAGCGTACATTGGCGGCGGCGCGGTTGCGGTTGTCGGTCAGCACCTCGACGATGATGCCGACGCCGCCGGCGGCCACGCCCTCATAGCGGATTTCCGCATAGTCGGCCGCGTCGCCCATCTGCGACTTCTTGATCGCGCGGTCGATGACATCCTTGGGCAGGCTTTCGGCCTTGGCGTTGTTCACGGCCAAGCGCAGGCGCGGGTTCATGTTGGGGTCGGGCAGGCCCGCCTTGGCCGCCACGGTGATTTCCCGCGACAGCTTGGAGAACAGCTTGGAGCGCGCAGCGTCGGCGCGGCCCTTGCGGTGCATGATGTTCTTGAATTTCGAGTGGCCGGCCATTCGCGGGGCTCTTCTCTGATCTGACGAAGGTGGAGTGGGCGCGCTTCTAGCCTTTGGAGGGTGGTTTTGTCACCCGACTTGATCCGACGGGTGGTTGCGCGTTTCACTTTGAGCGCCGTAACCCCTCACCTCCCACCGCTACGCGGCGGGTCCCTCCTCTCCCTCCGGGAGAGGTTTTTAGACCGCGGGAACCGTCTGCTTCAGCCTTCCGCCCACCCGGATCGGCTCGACGCGCACTGCCAGGCCCGTGCGGTCGTCGGTCTCGACGAAGACGCCGCACACCGTGGCCGGACCCGAGGCCGGCGTATAGCGGCCGCCGCTGATCTTGGTGGTGAAGCGCCGCAGGGGCTCTTCCTTCTGGTTGCCGATGACGCTGTCATAGTCGGCGCAGGCGCCGGCGTCCGTCTGGTAGGCGGTGCCGCCCGGCAGGATCTGGGCGTCGGCGGTCGGCACGTGGGTGTGGGTGCCGACCACCAAGGAAGCGCGGCCGTCGCAATAGTGGCCCATGGCCATCTTCTCGGAGGTCGCTTCACAGTGCATGTCGACCACCACCGCATCCGCCACCTGGCCCAGCGGGGCCTTGTCCAGCTCGCGGTCGGCGGAGGCGAAGGGGTCGTCCATGGCGTCCATGTGCACCCGGCCCAGCAGGTTGATCACCATGATGGTGCGGCCACGCTCGGTCTGGAACAGGTGGCTGCCCTTGCCCGGCGCGTCCGACAGGATCGGGTAGTTAGCCGGGCGGATCAGGCGTGGCTCGCGGACGATGTAGGTCAGGGCCTCGCGCTGGTCCCAGCTGTGGTTGCCCAGGGTCAGGCAGTCAGCGCCGGCCTCGAACAGCTCGCGCGCCGTGTTCTCGGTGATTCCGAAGCCGGCGGCGGCGTTTTCGGCGTTGACGATCACGAACTCAAGGTCGAGGTCACGGCGCAGGGCGGGAAGATGATCGGCCAGACCGTCGCGGCCCGACTTGCCGACGACATCCCCGAAGAAAGCAAAACGCATCGAATTTCCTCAAAGCCGTTCTTCGCAGAAGAACGGCGTTTGCTCAAAAGTTAGGGCGTGACAGGCGCCGAAACCGGCATCCACTTTCGGCTGTCACGCCCTTAGCGGACCCGACGAGGGTCTCAGACTTTCACCGCGATATACTCTTTTTCGGTGAGAATGGCGTCCAGCGCTTGATCGTGCGGCTCGCGCGGTAAATCCGCCACTTCCTGGCCGCTATAGGCCAGACCCAGCACCAGCACCTGACGCCGGGCCTTCAGATCGGCCAGAGCGCGATCATAGTATCCACCGCCCTGCCCCAACCGCCGCCCGTCGCGGTCGAAGGCCAACAGCGGCACGATGAGGAGGTCGGGTTCCAGCACCTCGCACTCGCTGTCCGGCGCATTAAGGCCAATGGCGTCATGAACCAGAGGCCGCTCGCGGTCCCAGCGGCGAAACACCATCTGCCCCTCCGCGCCTTCGACGGATGGGAGGGCCAGTATCCAGCCCTGCTCGGCCAGATGGTCGGCCAGGATGCGCGGCGAAACCTCGGCGCCCAGGCCGTAATAGAGCGCGGCGACCTTGCCGGCAGGATCGGGAAAGCTGGCGGCCAGAGGGGCGCGGGCTACCTCGGCGACCATCCAGTCAGCCTCGGGATGTTCGCGCGCCAATTCCTTGCGGCGACTGCGGACAAAGACCCGCAGAGCGGTCTTGGCGGAGGCGGGATCGGCGTGAACCATGAGCTCTTAAACGCGATGGCGCTCAAAAAGTCAGGAGTCGAAAAGTGGGGAGATAGGGTGGCGGCGCCATGAAGAACCGTGAAGACGTTTCAATCCACTCGAACCTGTTTGTTACAGGTGGGCTCCGTGTTCCCGCAGCCACGGCCACGGGAGGGAACAGATCCCGATAGAGAGATTAAGGTCCCTGGGAATAGAAATCTTCGACGAGGGCCACAGCAGACCCGCCAGTTACGGATATAGGGCGTCACGGGGGCGAGCGATAGGGCTTCAAGCGTCACATCGCCCGGTGCGCCAGAACGGCGCGCCCCGGATCAGGGTTAAGCCGCCGTTAGGAGCCGCGCCCTAGCCTTCTGGAAAAGGGAGGATCGGACCTGCCCACGACGCCAGCAGAGCTTCGGTCCGACGCCGCGCACACGTTCGACGTCCTGTCGTGGGAGATCGAGCTGGCGGGCGCGCGCTGCATCTTCCTAGACACCCTGATCGGCAAGCTGCTGGCGACAGTGGCCCCGGAATATCGCGACCAGTTGCTGGAAGGCGTCCAGGCCGTGGACCTGCTGAGCCAGCACCTGACCGGACTTTCGACCTTCGCCCGCGAACTCAGCCAGAGCGTCGCGATCCCGGAGCAGTTCGAGGTCGCGGCGGCGCTCAAGAGCGTCACCCTCGGCGCCTTGGCCGACCGGATGAGGACCTCGTTCGGCGGTGCTGACGAAGGTCTCGGCGACGGCGACGACGCCGGCGACCTGGATCTCTTCTGATGTCCCGCCCCCGCCTCGCCCCCGCGCGCTCCCATGAACAGCCACGGCCACAACGCCAAGATCCTGGTCGCCGACAGCGATCGCGCCGTGCTGGAGATGCTGCAGATCCGCCTGGACCTCGCCGGCTACCACGCGCTCGCCGCGCGCAGCGCCTCTGCGGCGCTTGAGATCATCCACAACATGGGCCCCGCCATCCTGGTGCTGGACCTGGCGCTGCCCGAAAACGACGCCTTCGACCTGCTGACGACCCTGCAGAAGGACTCGGTCGCGGCTGATGTGCCCGACGCTGCTGATCGGCAAGCGGCTGGGAATCGAAGAAATCAAGCACGCCGCGACATTCGGAGTCCGCGCCTGCATGGTCAAACCGTTCAGCGGCGCCGATCTGCTGGAGCGCGTGGCGAAAATCCTGAAGCCCGCGCCACCGGCTCGGCCCGCCGGCAATGGTTATGTTCCGCAGCGAAGCGGATCAGGCCCGCAGATCTCGCCGTCGGGCGATTTCTTCCTGTAGTCGGAAAGCGACCTACTCGGCCGCCAGCTTCTCGATCCGCTCGGCCGCGGCGTCAATGGCGCGGATGGCCGTGGCTTCGGCGCGGCTGCGTTCGGTCTGGATCTTGGCCAGCTCGCTCTGGGCGTGAGCCAGGCGCAGCTTCAGGTCGCTCATTTCGTCGGCTAGCAACAGGGCGCCCATCAGGAAGAGGCGCGTCTCGCCCAATTGCCCCACGTCCTGGCTGACCTGGCGAACCTGACGGTCGAACAGCCGGGCGATCTCCAGCAGATGGGCTTCCTGGCCGTCTTCGCAGCCGACGGTATAGGGCCGGCCGTTCACCTGGATGGTCAGTTGAGCCATGGGTCAGGCCTCCCGCGGATCATCGAACAGCTCGTTGGTCTCGTCGGCGAGATCGACGTCGTCTGCGGGGTGGTCGTCATTGACGGGACCATCGTCACCCAAAGCGGCGCGGATCTCGGCGATGGCGCGGCCGAGGGCGACAGAGGCCTGGACGCCGGCTTCTTCGAGGGCGCGCTCGCGCTCGCGGGCGGCGCCCAGCTCGGCCTTCAGCCGCACGGCCTCGCCATCGAACAGATCCCCGGCCTTGGCGGGCGCGGGCGCCGCCGGTTGCGACGCGCGCGCGGCCAGCCGCTGCTCAAGCTGGGCCAAGGCGCGCTCCAGTCGGCGCGAGGCAAGGTCGAGGGCGCTCGTTTCGCCCAGGGTCATCGGCGGGTTCCAATCATGCGGTGCAACATATAGATCAGGGCCAGCTTCGCCACCCGCTGCGGCGACATTACGGTGATGAAAACGCCCCAGTCCTTATTCCGTCACGCGTTGTTATCGGCGCCGGGCTTGACTTCCCCGCCCCCGCCCGCAAAACGCGCCTGCAAAATCAAGGAACGCTGGTCCTTTACGGCCGCGTCCGATCGTTAGGAGAAAGACCACCATGGCTCTTCGCGTCGCCATCAACGGCTTTGGCCGTATCGGCCGCCTTGTCCTGCGCTCCATCGTCGAGCACGCGCGTCGTGACATCGAGGTCGTGGCGATCAACGATCTGGGCCCGGTCGAGACCAACGCCCACCTGCTGCGCTACGACAGCGTGCACGGCCGGTTCCCGGGCGTCGTGACCTCGGGCGAAGACTGGATCGACGTCGGCACCGGCAAGATCAAGGTCACGGCGATCCGCGACCCGGCCCAGCTGCCGCACGCCGAACTGAACGTCGACATCGCGTTCGAGTGCACCGGTCTCTTCACCACCAAGGAAAAGGCCAGCGCTCACCTGACCGCCGGCGCCAAGCGCGTGCTGGTCAGCGCCCCGTGCGACGGCGCCGATCAGACCATCGTATACAAGGTCAATGACGACGTGCTGAGCGCCGCCGACCTGGTGGTTTCCAACGGCTCCTGCACCACCAACTGCCTGGCCCCCATCGCCAAGGTCATCCATGACCTGGTCGGCATCGAGCGCGGCTACATGACCACCATTCACAGCTACACCGGCGACCAGCCGACGCTGGATACGATGCACAAGGATCTGTATCGAGGCCGGGCAGCAGCCCTGTCGATGATCCCCACCTCGACCGGCGCCGCCAAGGCCCTGGGTCTCGTCTTGCCGGCCCTGAAGGGCAAGCTGGACGGCAGCTCGATCCGCGTGCCGACCCCGAACGTCTCGTGCGTTGACCTGAAGTTCGTCCCGGGCCGCGACACCACCGTCGAGGAACTGAACAACGCCCTGAAGGCCGCCGCAGAAGGTCCGCTGAAGGGTGTGCTGGGCGTGACGGAAGAGGCCCTGGTCTCGACCGACTTCAACCACATCGCCGCCAGCTCGACGGCGGCCCTGGCCCAGACCCAGGTCATCGAAGGCAAGCTGGGCCGCGTGCTCAGCTGGTACGACAACGAATGGGGCTTCGCGACCCGCATGAGCGACACCGCGCTCGTTATGGCGAAGTACCTGTAAGGACCTCCCGGCCCTCTCCCCTTTCTAGGGGAGAGGAAGAAGGCGAAGGCCAAATGTCCGTTCCAGGAGTGAATAGATGATCCTAACGGCCTTCAGGCCAGAAGCCGTTCGCTTCGTTCGATTGGCCTCAGTCTACGAAGAAGTCGAACAGGCCATCCAGGTCAGTGGCAGGTGGGCCGAATGGGAGGGCGCGCTCTGCTGTCTGGATGACGCCAAAGGCGACCTGACGGCCACTTGGCGCAACGCCAAAGATCGCGAGCGCTTCAGCGGTCTTGTCGACGCCGCGTGGCGCAAGCGCGGCGAGGACGGGGTCATCCATCAGGTGGAAACGGTTGAAGCGCTTGCCGGTCAGGTTGGCGGGGACGCTCGCTCTAAGAACTCCAAGCGCGGACCAAGCCTTCTATCTATCCTGTTTATATTCACCACTGGGGCTCTTCTCGGCGGCGTGGTTGTCCTTGGATACTTGGCCATGCTGTGACGACGTTTTTACGCGCCCTTGTGTAGAGGAAGCGTTCGATCTCGATGCGCCGCGCGCGGTGTAGCAATCCTAACACTCATCGGATATTGGCCATGCCCTTCCGCACCCTCGACACCGCCGATCTCGCCGGCAAGACCGCCCTGGTTCGCGTGGACTTCAACGTGCCCGTCGAGGGCGGCAAGATCACTGACGACACCCGCCTGCGCTCGGCCCTGCCGACCATCCGCTATTTGAGCACCCAGGGCGCCAAGGTGGTGTTGCTGGCCCACTTCGACCGGCCCAAGGGCAAGGTGGTCCCCGAGATGAGCCTGGCCTTCGTGGCCGAGCCGCTGGGCAAGCTGCTGGAGCAGGAGGTGGCCTTCGCCAGCGACTGCGTCGGACCCGAGGCCGCCAAGGTCATCGCGGCTCTCGAAAAGGGCGGCGTCGCCCTGCTGGAAAACGTCCGCTTCCACGTCGGCGAAGAGACGAACGATCCGGCCTTCGCCGCTGAGCTCGCCAAGCTGGGCGACCTCTATGTCAATGACGCCTTCAGCGCCGCCCACCGCGCCCATGCCTCGACCGAAGCCCTGGCCCGCGCCCTGCCGTCCTATCCGGGCCTGGCCATGCAGCGCGAACTGGAAGCGCTCGACGCGGCGCTCGGCAATCCGCAGAAGCCGGTGATCGGCATCGTTGGCGGCTCCAAGGTCTCGACCAAGCTCGATTTGCTCAACAACTTGGTCGCCAAGCTGGATCGCCTGGCGATCGGCGGCGGCATGGCCAACACCTTCCTGCACGCCCAGGGCCACGACGTCGGAGGGTCGCTCTGCGAAAAGGACCTGGCCGACATCGCCCGCGAGATCATCGAAAAGGCCAAGGCCGCAGGCTGCGAGCTTCTGCTGCCGGTCGATGTGGTAGTGGCCAAGAAGGTCGCCCCCGGCGTCGACGCCGAGACCCGCGCGCTTGGCGACGTCCAGCCCGACGACCTGATCCTCGACGCCGGTCCCGAAACGACCCGGCGCCTGCTGGCGGCCATGGACGCCAGCAAGACCCTGATCTGGAACGGTCCTCTGGGCGTTTTTGAAGTCCCTCCGTTCGACGAAGCGACCGTTTTGGCGGCGAAACATGCCGCCCAGCTGGCGAAATCGGGTAAGATCGTCGCCGTGGCTGGCGGCGGTGATACGGTGTCGGCGCTAAATCACGCGGGCGTCGTGGGTGACATGACCTTCGTCTCGACCGCCGGCGGCGCGTTTCTTGAGTGGATGGAGGGCAAGGACCTGCCCGGTGTCTCGGCTTTGAACACCTAAGGGATCCAGATTTTTGAAACGCGGGCCTCCGGAAGGGGTCCGCGCGCGTTATCGAACGACCCGGGCAGAGAACGCAAAAGCGTCACGGCCCCAAAAACAAGAAACGACCCAAACCTTTCAAGCTTGCAGGAGAGATATCACGTGGCGAGGATCACGCTTAGGCAGTTGCTGGACCATGCGGCGGAGCATGAGTACGGGCTGCCGGCCTTTAATATCAACAACATGGAACAGGGTCTGGCGATCATGGAGGCGGCTGACGCCGTCAACTCGCCGGTCATCATCCAGGCCTCGCGCGGCGCGCGCAGCTATGCCAACGACATCATGCTGGCTCGCATGATCGACGCCCTGGCCGAGATCTACCCCCATATTCCGGTGTGCATGCACCAGGACCACGGCAACGGCCCGGCGACCTGCGCCACGGCGATCCAGTACGGCTTCACCTCGGTGATGATGGACGGATCGCTGATGGAGGACGCCAAGACCCCGGCCTCCTACGAGTACAATGTCGAGGTCACCCGCAAGGTCGTCCAGATGGCCCACAGCTGCGGCGTGTCGGTCGAGGGCGAGCTTGGCGTGCTGGGCTCGCTGGAAAGCGGCATGGGCGAGGCCGAAGACGGCCACGGCTTCGAGGGCGTGCTTTCCCATGACGAGCTGCTGACCGACCCCGACCAGGCCGTCGACTTCGTGCAGCAGACCGGCGTCGATGCCCTGGCCATCGCCATGGGCACCAGTCACGGCGCCTATAAATTCACGCGCAAGCCGGACGGCGACGTCCTGGCCATGAACGTGATCGAGGACATCCACCGCCGCCTGCCCAACACCCATCTGGTGATGCACGGCTCGTCCAGTGTTCCGCAGGACCTGCAGGACATCATCAACCAGTACGGCGGCCAGATGCCCCAGACCTGGGGCGTGCCCATCGAAGAGATCCAGCGCGGCATCAAGCACGGCGTTCGCAAGATCAATGTCGATACCGACAACCGGATGGCGATCACCGGCGCGATCCGCAAGGTGTTGGCGGAAAAGCCGGGCGAGTTCGACCCGCGCGCCTATCTGAAGCCCGCCAAGGAAGCCATGCGCAAGGTCTGCGCGGCGCGCTTCGTCGAGTTCGGCTCGGCCGGTCACGCCAGCAAGATCAAGGCGTTTTCCACCGCCACCATGGCCAAGCGCTACAGCTCGGGCGAACTGCACGCCAAGTTCGGCGTCGCGGCTGGCAAGGTCGCGGCCGAATAGGTTTTCGATCAGAGGCGAGAACAGGGGCCTCCCGGAGCGATCCGGGGGGCCTTTTTCATTCGCCGATCGCGAGATCCGGAAGGGGGCGGCGGCTGATCAACTTCAGTCCCACGGCCCCGACCGCGCCGCACAGCAGGATGGCGGCCGTGTACGACAGCGCCACGAACAGGAAGGTCGAGCCATGGCAGTGTACGCCGTACACGCTGGCGGCCACGGCGCCGCTGAACAGGCCGACGAACAGGCCGGTCGCGGCCGGCCGCTCCAGCTCGATGCCGCGCAGGCCAATCCCGGCGATCAGCAGCATGGGCGCCGACAGGATGGCGACATAGGCGGCGCAGGCCAAGGCTCCGGCCGGATCGAACACGTGGGTCAGCATCGCCGCGTCCAGGCTCGGCGCCTCGAAGGCTGCGGCGAGGGCCATCACAGCGACAACCGCGGCGCCGGTCGCCAAAGCGGGACGCATTGAGACACCCGGGCGCGCGACGGCCGTCGCGCCGCCCAGGGCCACCGCGGCCAGGGCGACGGTATAAAGCACCTTGAGCCAGAAGAACGGCTGGCCGATGGCCACCCAGAAGTCGGCCCGGGGGTGGAGCCAGACCAGGACCAAAAGCACGGCCGCCAGAGCGCCTGCCGCGGCGATCTCCAGAAGGCGCTTGTGCAGTGTTGCTGTCGACCACCCCGGGGCGGCCGCCGGCGCCTCGTCAGGGAGGACGAGGACGTCGTCTATCGTCACGGGCGACCCTCCCCACAAGGTGTCAGAACCGGCCAGGAGCCGCGTTTTGCGTATCGCTCGCAAAATAGGCGATGGCACTTGAGGAGTTGGACCGCCCCCTGTCAACCGTCATTATGCCGCCGCTAACCAGACGTGATCGCGGCGCTCGCCAGCCGGCTAGAGCATTTTCCGATAAGTGTGAAACGGTTATCGGATCGAAAAATGCTCTAAACTTTTGATTTAGAGCCTTTTTCGCCCGACCCTGATGAAGCCATCAGGTCGTAAAGGGCTCTAGCGCGCACGCCGGCGCAGCGCAGTGTGCGTTAGGCGCGCAGGAAGGTTGTCACCAACCCCCGTAGATCGGCCCGAACCGGTATTCCAGATCGTCTACCTCGCGCTCGGCGTCGCGCTTGGCCCAGTCGGCGCGGCGCCCGTCCTCGACGGCGGCGCGGCGCTCGCTGCGCAGCCGGTTCAGCCGGTCGCGAAGCTCGCGCTTCTGCTCGTCGTTGAGCACCGGATTGCGCAGTTCGTCCTCGACGCCGCGCGCCTCGCGATCCCGCTTTTCGGCGCGATTGTCGGCGCTGGAGCGATCGGATTCGGCCTGACTCAGCCGCGCCCCCGCTGCGTGGACCAGCCTGCCGTCGGCATAGGCGGCCAGAAAGTCGCGCGCCGGACCGTCGGGGCAGACTTCCGCATAGGCGTTGCCCTGGCGGCCCTCATGAAAGCCGCGTCCGGGCGTGCAAAAGAGCTTCAGCCCTTGAGCGCGGGCCGCGAAATAGGGCACCGGATCAGGGGCGACGCCGCTCTTGGAGCAGGCCTTGGCGTGATCGTCCAGACGGCTTTGCGGATGCCCCGCCTCGCCGTCCTTGAAGCCGGCGCCAGCCCAGTCGCCCTGCAGGCAGGATTCCTTGCTCATCGTCGCGCAGCCGGCCAGCAGCAGCCCGCCCGCCAGGACCGAAATCAGTAGACGCATGCCAAATTCCCCCGAAGTCGTCCCGGGAGCTAAAGCTTGGCCGTATGACTGGTCAATGAACCAGATCCAGCGGACCTAGCTTATCGAAAACGCTCTAGTGCAGCGTCGGCGCCAGCGGCCGGCGCCACAGGTGGGCGGTCAGCGCATTGGCCACGCCCAGCCAGCCCAGGTCCGGGGCCGTACCGCCGCCGACCTTGTGGGCCTCGATGGCATAGGCCGTCGAGGCCGCCAGCGAAGCGGTCGCCGCAGTGGCCTGTCCGCCCAGACGCCGGGCGCCCAGACCCAGCCACAGGGCGTTGAAGCCCTGGGTCAGGCTCCACAGGGTCAGGGCCCGCGTACGCGCCGGGCTGGCGGGCGCGTTCCAGGTGCGCAGGCCCGACAGGGTCATGGCGATGAACAGGGGCGGCAGGATCAGGCTGGTCAGCGGCTTGGGCTGATGGGCGACGGGCTCGTGCATCTCGGCAAACTCGACCGCGTACATTTCGTCGTCCAGCAACGCCTCGTGCCGCCGCCCCATGGCGAGGGCCGCCAGGATGGCGCCGCCCGCCAGCAAGGCGCCGAGCGCTATCTGGGCGGCGGGATGGTTGTTGGTGTGACCCTCAGCCTCGAAGGCCTCGCGTCCCGCACGGGTCCGGCTCCGGTGCGGTTTGCCATTCAGAATGTTCATGCCCGGACTCCTCGCTAAAGTGGCTGTCTAACCGTCCGGAACAGGCTTTGTTCCGGCGCGGCGCAGACGCGGTCCATGATGGATTTGATCGCGTCGCAAAGCCAGCGGCTAGAGCCGTGAGGGTGCGAGTGGCTGGACCTCGGCGTGCGCCCGCGCCAAGCTTGGCCCATGCCTCCCCTCCTTCGCCCCGCTCGCCAGGATGAGATCGAGACGCTCCGCGCGATCGAACGGGCCTCCGCCCGGCGGTTCGTGGGGGTGATGGATGCGTTGGCCGAAGACGAGCCCACGCCGGACCCAGTGCTGGCCGACCGGATCGCGGCGGGAGGCCTGCTGACGGCCGTCGTGGACCAGATCCTGGCGGCCTTCGTGATGTTCCGGCCAGTCGAGGACAGCCTCTATATCGAGCAGATCGACGTCTTGCCGGCCTTCGCGGGCCAGCGGATCGGCGCCCGTCTACTGGACGCTGTGGCGGACGAGGCCCGGGCCAGCGGCTTGCACGCCCTGACCCTGTCGACCTTCCGCGACGTGCCGTGGAACGCGCCCTGGTATCGCCGGCTGGGCTTCATCGACATCAAGGGCGACGGCTTGACGCCGGGCCTTCTGCAGATCCGCCGGGAGCATCTGGCGCGCGGGCTGGATGAGAGCGCGCGCACCTTCATGCGGCGCGCGCTTTAGGCCGGCAGTTCGCCCATGGCGCTCTGCAGGTAGTTCTGCTCGCCCAAGGCCTTGACCAGACCCAGCTGCATTTCGAGGAAGTCGATATGCTCCTCGGTGTCAGTGAGGATTTCGCGCAGGAGTTCGCGGGTGACATAGTCGCGGACCTGCTCGCACTGGATGACGCCGGGGATCAGGGTTTCGCGGCCGCCGACTTCCACGGCCAGATCCGAGGCCAGGCACTCGGGCACGGTCTCGCCGATCTTCAGCTTGTGCAGGTCCTGCAGGTTGGGCAGGCCTTCCAGGAACAGGATGCGATTGATAAGCTTGTCGGCGTGCTTCATCTCGCCGATCGACTCGTCATAGGTGATCTTGCCCAGGCGCTTGAAGCCCCAGTTGTCGTACATCCGCGCGTGCAGGAAATACTGGTTCACGGCGGTCAGCTCGTTGGTGAGCACCGCGTTGAGCAGGCGGATGATGCCAGGATCGCCTTGCATGGCGCGCCTCCCTAGAAATCGGGTTGGGAAAATTCGAGTCGGCGCGACCGTGAGGCAAGCTGACACAGGCTTCAACCGCTATGTCTGCAAGTGTTTCGCGCTTTCACGGAAATCTTCGCGAGCGCCAATCGTTCTCAGAATGCGTTCTGAAAAGCGGCTTTAATTCTGCGGCGCCAGCTCTATTCTGCGGCGTAGGCCATGGCCTCGCGGCTCTCGTCGATCATTTGGCGCATCTCGCAGACGCACTTGGCGCACTGGGCCTGGCAGCCTTTGTGACGGAAGATCTCGGCAGGACGGCTGGCGCCCGCGTTGATGGCGGCGCGCACTTCGCGCTCACGGATACCGTTACAGTTGCAAACGTACACGGAAACAAGGCCCTTGCCGAATGAGTGTCATTCTCATGTAACGAAGCCTGACGCCTTTTGCAACTGACTCTCACTCTGGTCAGCAGCGACGCGGTGTCGCGGGAGATCCTCCCTGAAGGTAGGAGGTGGTCGCGTAGCGGCCGGAGGGGGGGAGTCTCTCTGTTCATGGCATCGCCTCTCCGTCGACTGCGCCGACACCTCTCCCACAGGGAGAGGATCATGCTATTTCCCACATCATGACCCTCGATTGCCGCCTCTACCTGATCACTCCGCCGGTCCTGCCCGATCTGATCGCCTTCGGCCTCGAGTTGACCAAGGCGTTGGAGGGCGGCGACGTGGCTGCGCTGCAGATCCGGCTGAAGGACGCGCCCGACGACGTCATCGCGGCTGCGGTGGCGGCCCTGGCTCCCATCGCCCGCGCCCATGACGTGGCGGTGATCCTCAACGACCGGCCCGACCTCGCCGCCAGCCTCGACTGTGACGGCGTGCACGTGGGCCAGGGTGACATGCCCTTTGCGGCGGCCCGCAAGCTGATGGGCAAGGACCGCATGGTCGGCGTCACCTGTCATGACAGCCGACATCTGGCCATGGAGGCCGCCGAGGCCGGGGCCGACTATGTCGCCTTCGGAGCCTTTTACCCGACCACGACGAAAGAGGCGCCAACCACCGCCGATCCGGAAATCCTGTCGATCTGGCATGAGGTGATGGAGACCCCCTCGGTGGCCATCGGCGGCGTCACCGCCGACAACGCCGCCATCCTGGCCCAGGCGGGCGCCGACTTCCTGGCGGTCTCGGCCGGGGTCTGGGGCTATCCGAAAGGTCCGGCCGCCGCCGTGGCCGACCTCAACGCCGCCATCGCGGCCGGGCTCGCCGCTCGTGTCTGAGAACAGCGTTATTGTGGGCGGGTCCCGACAGGCATAGCCTTCCCGCAACGATAAGTTACCGGGGGCGACGCGATGAACTATCGACTCGTACTGTGCTTGCTTGGCGTATCGGCCGTGTCCGTGGCGACCTTCGCCCAGGCCGAGAACTGGAAGCCCTCGCCGGGCGAAACCAAGACCTTCTACGACCAGGACTTCATGCGGATGGACAACAAGTCCGGCATGGTCGTGGTGCGGATCGCCGACGGCAAGCCCAATGGCCCCTACAGGAACTGGCCGGCCGCCAGTCGGGGTCCGATCATGCTGTTCGCGCTCGATTGCGCAGCCAACAAGTGGATCGACCTGGGCATGGACTTCACCGGCGACCAGGGCGTTGGAAAAGGCTGGCGCAACGACGAAAAGATCGAGGACATCAGCGGCGCTGTCGGCGGCGCGGGTAAGCTGGCCTGCGAGACCAAGGATAGCCTTCCGAAGGTGGATCTGCCTTAGCGCCAAGTCCTGCCCCTGAAGGGGGAGGCGGCCGGAGGCCGGAGGGGGAAGGCCGCAATGACTCAGCCGCACTTCCCCCTCCGTCGCCTGCGGCGACACCTCCCCCGCTAGAGCCCTTTCCGACCTGATGGCTTCTTCAGGGTCGGGCGAAAAGGGCTCTAAATCAAAAGTTTGGAGCATTTTTCGATCCGATAACCGTTTCACACTTATCGGAAAATGCTCTAGGGGGAGGATCTTCTGCCTAGCTGTTCAGTCGCGCCAGCTTGTCCGGGTTGCGCATCGTATAAACGGCGGCGATGCGGCCATCGACCAGTTCAAGGCCTATGGTCTGGAACACCACATCTTCGTGCGACAGCACGATGCCAGGCTGGCCGTTGATCCGCGCCAAGCGCGCAGTCGCGCCCTCCGGCGGCGGCCACTTCTTCTGAATGCCAAGGATCAGGCGCACCGCGTTGTCCAGGCCGTACACCGGGTTCAGAGTAGCCGACACCTTGCCGCCGCCGTCGGCATGCCAGACCACGTCCGGGGTCAGCAGATTTCGCGGCGAGACCTCGTCGCCCGTCATGGCCGCCAGCAGAAAGGCCGTCGTCAGCGAGCGTTCCTCGTCCACCGACGGCCTGTAGCGGGGTCGCTCCTCGCGGACATGCTGGCGCGCCCGGGCCGCCAGCTGCCGACAGGCCGCCTCACCGCGCCCCAGGGTTTTGGCGATCTCGGCGAAGGGCGTGTCGAACACGTCGTGCAGCAGGAAAGCGGCGCGCTCCAACGGCGTCAGGCGCTCCAGGGCCAGCAGGAAGGCCACCGACAGGTCGGCGTCCAGCTCGCCGGGGACGGCGTCGAAATCCTCCTCCACCACCGGCTCGGGCAGCCATTCGCCGACATAGACCTCACGGCGGGCGCGAGCCGATTTCAGGCGGTCCAGGCACAGGCGGGCGACCACGCGATTGAGAAAGGCCGCGCCGTCCTCGACTCTCGTGGTCTCCACCTTGCGCCAGCGCAGCCAGGCGTCCTGCACCACATCCTCGGCGTCGGCGCGCGAGCCGAGCATGCGGTAGGCCAGGCCCGTCATGGCCGGCCTGCGGGTCTCGAACAGCGTCTGCGCCGGGGTCATGCCTCCCCCCCCCCCACATCTTGCGGCAGAGTTCGAAGGCGATCCAGCCCGCCAGGATGGCCGGCAGGAACACGCCCGGGAAATCCCGCGCCAGTAGGAGCCAAGGCGGCGCGGTCCCGCAGAAGGGCGTTATGACGTGGATCGCGGCGTGGACGATCAGGAACGCCGCCGCCACGACCGCCCCGCTGGTCCCGCGCCGGGGATCCAGCGCCGCCCACGCCAACCCGACCGCGCAGGCCAGATAGGTCGCCCCGACATCGCGCACGAAGTGGTCGTTGAACGGCCCGGTCTCGACCACACCCGGCACGCGCATGAACCAGCCATAGGGGACGAGCAGCATGGCCAGCCCATTCAGGGCCAACAGCGCCGCCAGGATCAGTCCCGTCCACCGGATCTTCGTGCCAGGCTCCTCCAGCTTTCGAAGACGAGACGAGACAGCATGGCCGGTCGCGACATCGCGCCACGAAAAATCGCCTCGCCTTGCTTTCGCAAGCGTCCGCGACTAGGTTCCGCGCCCAATTTCCCGATCTTTCTTACCGCCGCTCGCATATCCCCCGCCGTCTTCCCTTGACTGCAAAGAGGGGGACGCTGCGCAGGGGGACCTATGAGGAAAACCCGTCTTGGCCACGCCTTCCGCCCTCCTGAACGTGATGATCGACGCTGCTCGCAAGGCAGCGCGTGGCCTGGCTCGCGACTTCGGCGAAGTCGCCGAGCTGCAGGTTTCCAAGAAGGGCGCGGCCGACTTCGTCACCAACGCCGACCTGAAGGCCGAGCAGACGATCTTCGAACTCCTGGAAAAGGCCCGTCCCGGCTACAGCTTCCTGGGCGAGGAACGCGGCCTGATCGAAGGAACCGACAAGACCCACACCTGGGTCGTCGATCCGCTGGACGGCACCACCAACTTCCTGCACGCCATCCCGCACTTCGCGGTCAATATCGCCCTGCAGCGCGAAGGCGAGGTGGTGGCCGGCGTCACCTACAACCCCGTCACCCACGACCTGTTTTGGGTCGAAAAGGGCAAGGGCGCCTTCCTCGGCGCCGAAAAACGCCTGCGGGTCGCCGCCAGGCGCTCGCTTGACGAGGCCGTACTGGCTACCGGCGTGCCGTTCCTGGGCAAGCCCGGCCACGCCCAGTTCCTGAAGGAACTGCATCAGGTCAGCCAGAAGGTCGCCGGCGTCCGCCGCTTCGGCGCCGCGTCCCTCGATCTCGCCTGGGTCGCCGCCGGCCGCTTCGACGGCTACTGGGAACGCAATCTGGGCGCCTGGGATGTCGCGGCCGGCGTACTGATGGTCAACGAGGCTGGCGGCAAGGTCTCGACCATCGAGGAACACGGCAACCCGGCGGAGGGCGTCTCGATCCTGGCCGCCAACCAGGACCTGCACCCGCTGGTGCTGGAGAAGCTGCGCGCGGCCCAATAGTCACCGCTCATCCCCGCCACGGCGGGACCCAAGCGGCGGATGGGCTCAATACGCAGGCGTGCGGCGGCGGACTCGGCTCGGGTCCCGCCTTCGCGGGGATGAGCGAATAAAGAAGGTTTCAGCACAGCTTGGCGCTCGCCAAACCGTCACATCCTGGCGCTAAATCGCCGCCATGACCCTGCTGACCCGTCGCGCCATGACCACAGCCGCCCTCGCCGGAACCTTCCTGCCGGGCCTCGCCCGCGCCCAAGGCAAGAAGCCCATCGTCATCGCTCACCGCGGCGCTTCGGGCCTGCGGCCGGAGCACACCGCCTTGGCCTATGAGTTGGCCATCGAGCAGGGCTGCGACTTCATCGAGCCGGATCTGGTGCCCACCAAGGACGGTCATCTGGTCGCTCGCCACGAGAACGAGATCGGCGGCACGACCGATGTGGCCGCCCGTCCCGAATTCGCCGCCCGCAAGGCGACCAAGACCATCGACGGCCAGACGGTCGAAGGCTGGTTCACCGAGGACTTCACCCTCGCCGAGCTCAAGACCCTGCGCGCCCGCGAGCGCCTGCCGCAACTGCGCCCCGCCAGCGCCGCCTTCGACGGCCAGGCCCAGATCCTGACCTTCGACGAGGTGGTCGCTATTGCCAGGTCGGCGACCGCCCGCGCCGGCCGGACCATCGGCGTCTATCCGGAGATGAAGCACCCGACCTATTTCGCCTCCATCGGCCTGCCGGTCGAAGGCCGGATGCTGGACGCCCTGAAGCGCAACGATCTGAATTCAGCGACCGCGCCGGTGTTCGTGCAGTGCTTCGAGGTCACGCCCTTAAAGACCCTGCGCTCGAAGACACGCGCCAGGCTTGTCCTGCTGGCCGACGCCGAGGGCGGCCCGCCCGATTTGAAGAATGTGAGATATGCCGACCTGCTCACCGCCGAGGGCCTGAAGGGCGTCGCCGCCTATGCCGACGGCCTGGGGCCGCATCAGGCCCTGGTCATCCCTCGCGCCGAGACCCTGCTGCCCGCCACCTCGTTGGTGAAATACGCCCACGCAGCGGGGCTGCAGGTGCACCCTTGGACCGTGCGCGCCGAGAACTATTTCCTGCCGCCTGCCCTGCGCCGGGGCGACGCCGCGCGGCCGGACTATATGGCCCTGCCGGGCGACGTGGAGCCGCTGCTGAAGGCCCTTTACGCGGCCGGCGTCGATGGCTTGTTCAGCGACTTCCCGGACCTGGCGGTCGCCGCCCGCTGAGTTTCATTACATTTGGTTCATTTGCCGCCCGCGCCGCGCGGGGGCAGCGTGCCCGCCTTGAGTTTGAGCGAGGCGCCTTCATGAACATCCGTCTGGCCGGCCTGGCCGCCGCTCTGCTCGGGGCCTCCGCGCCCGCCCTCGCCGCCTCTGCTGGCGGTCCGAAGCTGGACGTCATCGCCAAGGACTTCGTCGCCCTGACGCTTGAGGCCGGCGAGCGCGAGCCGGGCTATGTCGATGCCTATTACGGTCCGAAAGCGTGGGCCGACGCCGCCAAGGCCAATCCGCGCGCCGTGCCGGCGCTCAAGGCCGAGGCCATCCGCCTGACCGCCGCGACCAGGGCCGTGGACGACGCCTCACTTACCCCTGACGAGCGCCGCCGCAAGGCGTTCATGCTGGGCCAGCTGAAAGCCGCCGAAACCCGCTTGGCCATGCTGGAAGGCCAGAAGTTCAGCTTCCAGGACGAGGCAGAGGGCCTGTTCAGCGTCCGCCCGCCGATCAAGCCGCTTTCGAGCTTCGACCCGATCCTGGCCCGCATCGACAAGCTGGTCCCCGGTGACGGCGACCTGGCCGCCCGCATTGACGCCTTCCAGAGCCGGTACGTCATCCCCGCCGACAAGCTGGACGCGGTGATGAAGGCCGGCATCGCCGCCTGCAAAGCCCGGACGCAAGCGCATATCGCGCTACCGAAAGCCGAGAAGTTCGACCTCGCCTTCGTCACCGGCAAGCCCTGGAGCGGCTACAACTGGTACAAGGGCGGCGCCCACAGCCTTATCGAGATCAACACCGACCTGCCCGTCGCCATCAGCCGCGCCGTCGATCTGGGCTGCCACGAGGGCTATCCGGGCCACCATGCGCTGAACGTGCTGCTGGAAGACAAGCTGACCAAGGGCAAGGGCTGGGTCGAGTTCTCGGTCTATCCGCTGTTCTCGCCGCAATCCCTGATCGCCGAGGGCTCGGCCAATTACGGCATCAGCCTGGCCTTCCCGGGGCCTGAGAAGGTCAGGTTCGAGCGCGAGCACCTCTATCCGCTGGCCGGCCTCGACCCGCAAACCGCCGACGCCTATGACGCCCTGATGACCGCCAAGGCCGATCTCGCCAGCAGCGAGAACACCATCGCTGACGCCTATCTGTCGGGGAAGATGGACAAGCCGACCGCCGTCGCCGCCCTGGCCAAATATGGCCTCAGCTCGGTCGCCCGCGCCGAAAAGCGCCTGAGCTTCATCGAGACCTACCGGTCCTATGTGATCAACTACAACCTCGGCCAGGACATGGTCCGCGCGCATGTGGAACGGGCGAGCGCCAGCCAGGACGCGCGCTGGAAGGCCATGGAGGCGGTGATCAGCCAGCCCACAACGCCTGCGGATTTGATGAAATAAATCCTCCCCCTAGAGCATTTTCCGATAAGTGTGAAACGGTTATCGGATCGAAAAATGCTCTAAACTTTTGATTTAGCACCTTTTTCGCCCGACCCTGATGAAGCCATCAGGTCGGAAAGGGCTCTATCGGGGGAGGTGTCGCCGCAGGCGACGGAGGGGGAAGTGCTGCTGCTGAGTCGTTGCGGTCTTCCCCCACCGGCCTCCGGCCGCCTCCCCCTTCAGGGAGAGGATGTTCAGGCCGCTTCCACCCCGAACTGCAGCTTGGCCAACCTCGAATAGAGCCCGCCGCGCGCCGAGAGCTCGGCGTGGGTGCCCTGTTCCACGACGCGGCCGTCCTCCATGACCACGATGCGGTCGGCCTTCAGCACGGTGGCCAGGCGGTGGGCGATGACCAGCGTCGTGCGGCCGCTCATGGCCGCGTGCAGGGCCTGCTGGACCAAGCGCTCGTTCTCGGCGTCCAGAGCGCTGGTGGCCTCGTCGAGCAACAGGATCGGGGCCTGACGTACGAGCGCACGGGCGATGGCCAGGCGCTGGCGCTGGCCGCCCGACAGAGTCTTGGCGCGCTCGCCGACGGCGGTGTCGAAACCCTCCGGCAGGGCTTCGAGGAAGCCGGTCGCCTGGGCGGCGGCGGCGGCGGCGCGGGCCTCGGCCTCGGTGGCGTCCTCTCGGCCAAAGCGGATATTGTCTAAAGCCGAGCCCGAGAACAGCGGCGAGTCCTGGGCCACCAGCGCCATGCGCTGGCGCACCTCCACCGGGTCGGCGTCGCGCAGATCGACGCCGTCGAGGCGCACTGCGCCGACTTGCGGGTCGTAGAAGCGCAGGAGCAGGCGCAGGACGGTGCTCTTGCCCGCGCCCGAGGGTCCGACCAGGGCGACGGTCTCTCCGGGCCTGACGGTCAAATCAAAGCCCTTCAGCGCCGGCAGGTCCGGGCGGCCGGGATAGGCGAAGGTGACGTTCTCGAAGGCCACGGCGCCGGTGGCGGGCGTCGGCAGGGCGGTCGGCTTCTCCGGCGCGGCGATGCCGGGCCGCGAGCTCAGCAGTTCGGCGATGCGCTCCATGGCGCCGGCGGCCTTCTGGACATCGCCCCAGACCTCGCCCAGGGCGCCGATCGAGCCGGCGGCCATGATGGCCAGCAGGGCGAACTGGGCCAGGGTGCCTGGGCTCATCTCGCCGGCCAGCACCAGACGCGCGCCGGTCCAGAGCAGCAGGGTGATGCTGCCGAAGGCCAGGACGATGACCACCGCCGTCATGCCGGCCCGGGCGCTGATGCGGCGCACCGAGGCCTGATAGGCCATCTCGACTGCCTCGCCGAACCGGCCGACCGAGGCCTTCTCGCGCCCGAAGGCCTGGACGGTGTCGAGGGCGTCGAGGCTCTCGCCGGCATAGCCGACAGCTTCGGCGAAACGGTCCTGGGCCGTGACGGACAGCGTGCGCACCTTGCGACCCATCACGAACATCGGCGCCAGCACCACGGGCACCATCAGCACGATGAAGCCGGCCAGCTTGGGGCTGACCACGGCCATATAGCCCAGGCCGCCCACGAGGCTGAGAATGTTGCGCACGGCCACCGAGGCCGAGGTGCCGACCAGTTGCTCGACGATGGTGACGTCGGTGGTCAGGCGCGACAAAACCTCGCCGGTGCGGGTTTTCAGGAAATAGGCCGGATCCAGCGTCAGGGTGTGGCCGTAGAGCGCGCGGCGCAGGTCGGCGACGACCCGCTCGCCCAACCGGGTGACGAAGAAGAACCGCGCGGCGGTGGCCACGGCCAGCACCAGGGCTACGGCGCCCAGGCCCAGAAACGCGCCATTGACGTCCGCCTCGGCGCCGGAGGCGAATCCCTTGTCGATAACGCCTTTGAAGGCCGCCGTGAGGCCCAGGGCGGCGCCGGTGGAGAACAGCAGGAAGAAGCCCGTGGCCAAGGCGTCGCCCACGTGGGCGCGCACGAAAGGCAGCAGATGGGCGAGCGGGCGGACGTCCTTTCGGCGGGGCCGCCGGGCAGCCGCATCGGCCATGCCCTGGACCAGTTCGGCGCCTGCGCCGGGGCGCCCGTCCGCCGAAATTTCTCCGCCGTTCACGTCGGTCATCAACTGTCCCTTGCCAAATTCGCGCGTGTTCTTTATAGCCGCGCCTCTTCGAGGGCCACCCGCAAGGGAGTCCGCTCACCAACTTTCACACCGCCAGTCGGTTGGACTCGCCCGATGAAACAAGACATTCACCCCGACTATCACTTCATCACCGTCACCATGACCGATGGCACCAGCTATCCGACCCGTTCGACTTACGGGAAAGAGGGCGCGACCCTGGCGCTGGACATCGATCCGCGCGTTCACCCGGCCTGGACCGGCGGCAACGCCCACCTGCTGGACCGTGGCGGTCGCGTCTCGCGCTTCAACGCCAAGTTCGCTGGCTTCACCAAGAAGTAGGCACTTCTCGCAGCAAGGGCGACGAAAAGCCGGCTCCGCGTTCGCGGGCCGGCTTTTTCTGTGCTTGGTGTCCAGAGCCCTTTCGGACCGGATGGCTTCATCAGGGTCGGGCTAGGCGTCAAAAAGCCCGCCATCTCGGCCGAGATGGCGGGCTTTTTGCTGGATCGCGGGCGGCTTAAGCCGCGCCGAACGCCGCCGCGAGGCGGTCGAACTGGGCCTGGACCGGGCGGGGCGCGTCTTCGAGGGCGATCTCGATATACATGCGCTTGTCCAGGTGACGGACCCGCTCGTACAGGCGCTCGGAGCGCTGCAGCAGATTGACGAGACCGTAGGGCAGTTCCTCGACCGCGGCGCCGATCACGGCGGCTTCCTCAGCCAGGCGATAGCTTTCGGCGCAGGCGGCCTCGGCGGCCATCTCGCCTTCGCGCACTGCGCGCTGCACCAGCAGCCACGAGGCTACCTGCATCAGGCGGGTGGTCAGGCGCATGCTTTCGGTGGCGTAGGCCAAGGCGGCGTTGCGCGAGAGGATCTTGCTGTCATGGCGGCCCGCGCCGTCGAGATAGCCTGCGGTCTCCTCGACCAGCATCATGCCTTCCTCGAACGTGCGGTCGAACAGCTCCGACTTCGCGAAGTCCTGGATGACTCCTGCACGCCAGGGCGTCGACGCGGATGCGTTCAGATCGGTCATAGGTACTCAATGCCCCTTCGAAAGGCCGCGAGAACGTCTCGCCTAGCGACGGGACTGCAACCCCCGTGCCAACCGAACTCGTCCCGTTTCGCGACCCGCCCCCTTCGAACCTCGACACACGTAAAACAACGCGGCTTCCGCCTTTAGATATTGATTAGGGTAAACGAATCCCTAGTCGAGGCGACCAAACAGCGCATTGGCCGCGTCGCGGCCCGCGCGCTTCTTGTCCAGCTGGGTTTTGGTCCGGGCGATTTCGGCCTGCAGAGCCTCGATGCGCTCCTCGAGCTCGGCCACGCCATAGATTTCGAGGTCTTCGTGCGTCGTTTCATTCAGGGCGCGACCACTGAAAGCGCGCGGCTCGACAGGTTCCTCGAACATCGACTGGCTCCCTAAGACCTATCAACGACCTTTTCGATCTTTCATCTGACGCCTACCTAAGGCTCAAGGCAAGCTTGAGGGACAACACATCATGTCGGATACGATGACCGCGATCGCCATCGAAGGCGGCAAAGGGCCGGCCGACGCTCTGGTTCCGACCACCCTGGAGCGCCCTGTTCCCGGCCCCGGAGAGATCCTGATCAAGGTTGCGGCGGCGGGCGTCAATCGACCCGACCTCATCCAGCGCCTGGGCTATTATCCGCCCCCCCCGGGCGCTCCGGTCACTTTGGGCCTGGAAGTCGCGGGCGAGGTCGTCACCGGTTTTGGCCGCTGGAAGGCCGGCGACAAGGTCTGCGCCCTGCTGGGCGGCGGCGGTTATGCGCAATATGCCGTGGTCGACGCCCGCCACGCCCTGCCCGTGCCGGAGGGTTTCGACTTCATCCATGCGGCCGCCCTGCCCGAGACGGTTTTCACCGTTTACGCGAATGTGTTCGAGCATGGGGCGCTGAAGGTTGGCGAGACCCTGCTAATCCATGGCGGAACGTCCGGAATCGGAACAACCGCCATCGCCATGGCGAAGGCCGCCGGCGCCCGGGTGATCGCCACCGGACGCGGCGCCGACAAGAAGGCCAAGGCCCTGGAACTGGGCGCCGACATCGCCGTCGATACCAAAACCGAGGACTTCGCCGAGATCGCCCGCGCGGCCGGCGGCGTCGACGTGGTGCTCGACATGGTCGGGGCCAGCTATTTCGACAAGAATCTGCACGCCCTCAATATCGGCGGCCGCATCGTCTATATCGCCGCCCTGGCTGGCCCGGTTCTGGAGGTGCCGATTATGCAGATCATGCAAAAGCGCGCCACCATCACCGGCTCGACCCTGCGCCCCCGCTCGGCCGACGAAAAGGCCCGTCTGGCCGCCGAGATCGAACGCGTCGTCTGGCCCTGGATCGCGGCGGGCAAGCTGAGGCCGATCATCGACGCGACCTTCCCACTGGAGGAAGCCGCCAAGGCGCACGCCCACCTGGAGGCGGGCGAGCATGTGGGCAAGGTGGTGTTGGTGGCTTAGACCGCCGACAGGGCCTTCTGCACCGCCTCGGGATCGTGGGCGATAACGGTGAGCAGGATGCGGTCGGACATGGCCAGCTTCCGGCCCTGCTCCCAGCCCTCGAGAGTCCGCGCCGGAATCCCGAACTTGCGCTCGAACTCCCTGGGGCTCTTGGCCACGGCCTTGCGGATCGCCTTTACGCGGGCCGCAGACATCGGCTCCAGCTTGCGGGTTTCCAGCGCCAGCTTGCCGTCACGGTGCGCGATCGCCTCAAGGAGGGCGGCCTCCAGGTCAAGGCCCAGGTCGGTGCGCTCGTCAGCCATCGGTCAGTTCCTTCACCAGGGTCTTGAACAACTTCAGCTCGGCCTTTGTCAGATCGTCCTTGTCGGCCTTGGGATAGGTCACCAGCAGATAAAGGGTCTCGTCTTCGGTCAGGACGTAATAGATCGTCCTGCCGCCGCCCGGGCACCTATATCGGCATAGCCAAAGCGAACCTTCCGCATCCCGCCCGAGCCCGGTATCACGTTACCGACATGGGGATTGGCCGCGACGGCGTCTTCCATGTTCAAGATGTCCTGATCGGACGCGCCCAGCTTGAGCAGGCGCTTGACGCCCTAGGCGTAGCTGCTGGTCCGGACGATCTCCATGCGAACCTTGATACGCCAATAGCGTACTATTTGTCAAGCAAGGCTACACAGGTCACGTCGTGACTCCGAACTTCGCCGCCGGCCTACTTCGCCAGCGCCGCCGCCACCTCGGCGCGGGCCATGTCCATGTCTTGGCGAAATACGGCGGAGCGATGCTCGGCGGCGTAAATGACCGTGCCCGCTTGCAGACCCGCCTCGGCGGCGCTGACCGTGTGCGAGCCGCAGATGTAGCGGCTTTCGGCATACTCTCGACCCCGCGCGTAGAGCGCGTCGGCCCGTGAGGGGGCCAGCTCGGCCAGGATCATCGCCACGTGCCCGCCGTGAGCCGAGTGGCCGGACGGGTAGTCTGGATTGGCGGTCAGATCGGCTCTCTTGGTCTCGCAGACCGGAGCGGCGTCCTTGCCAACATAGGGCCGCTTGGTCCCCCAGTGGGTCTTGGCCACCCCGACCACCGGGCGATCCTCGCCCGCCCGCTCGATCAGGGCGGTCAGGATCGGGGTCTTGGCGGGGTCCAGCCGCACACCCAGGGCGTCGGCGAAATGGTCGTAGAAGTGGCCCTTGACGTCGTCGGTGGCCAGCACCCAGCGGGGCGTGTCCTTCAGGCTGCGGGTCTGGTCGAAGATCGCCGCGTCGGCGATAGCCCGGGGCGAGCCCGGGGCCGGCGGCGGGGCGAGGATCTTCGTCAGGTCGGGCCGCGCCTCAGGCGCCAGATAGCCGCGCGCCGGGGCGCCGGGCAGGGCCTCCAGCGCCAGACCCTCGCAGCGCTGCGCCGCCCGGACGGGATTGCACGCGGCGACGTCGCCGCCCGTCAGGCGGACAGCATAGCCTCCGACGAAACGCGGATCGGCCCAGATATAGTCGGTCGAGACATATTGCGCGCCGCTCGACAGGGCGGCGCTGCGCTGCGTCACATCATTGGTTCGCGCGGCCCAGGTGTCGGCGTCGGCGCGGGTGCGGACCATGAAGCCGGCCTTAACGGCGGCGGCGATGCGGTCCTTCTGGGCCACAGGATCGTTGAGGGTCAGATAGGCGGCGGCCGGCGAGGCCTCGTCGGTATTGACGAACATCGCCCGGCCTTCCAGCGAGCGCCGCGCGCCGCGATAGAGGGCGACCTTGGCGGGGCTTTCGTCCAAGGCAAAGAATAGTTTGCCGCGCGACGCCGCCAGCCGGGGCCAGCCATCGGCCAGCACCGCCTCGCGCAGGGTGGCGCGCTTGCCGCGCACTTGGTCGGGGGTGATCAGTTCGCCGTCCGCAAACACCGAGCGGATCTCGGCGTCGAGGGCGTCGAAGGCCGTCTCGTTGAAGGCCAGGGGCGTTACGCCGCCGGGCAGGCTGGCTTGGCCCTCCTTGGCGTTGATCAGGATCAGGATCGGCACGTGGCCTGGGTGGGCGTTCGACCAAGCCTTCACCTGGGTCAGGCACGCTACAAAGGTCAAGCACGAGGTGCGAAAGTCGACATCGGGCATGTGCAGGGTCTTGAACCCCGGTCGGGCCAAGGCGGCGACTTGGTCGGGCGTCAAGGTCGTCCCTGCTCCAAGCGCCGTCAGCGGCCGCGCGTAGAGCCCGCCCTGCGGATCGGCGACGACGTCCAGCTCCAGCTGGCGGGCGCCGGCGTCCAGCTGCTCAGCCAGAGGGCGGTGGTACTTCGGCAGCATCGGCATGCTGACCGCCGGCGTGTTCCACAAGAACATCGACGGCCTGGTGACCAGCCAGACCACCACCAATGTCAGCTACGCCAGCACCGGCTTGGCCGAGGGCCTCTATCCGGGCGTCACCGGCTCGACCAACGTTGCGTCCTATACCCGCCAGGTGAACCTCAACAATGCCAAGCTCACCGGGCTGGAGCTGAGCGTCCAGAGCGACTTCTTCTTCCTGCCGGGCCCGTTCAAGAACATGGGCGCGGTGGCCAATGTCACCCTCATCGACTCCGAGACGGTGAACCTGGTCAACGGCAAGAGCCAGAAGAGCGCCATCTATGGAATGTCGGACCTCAACCACAACGTCACGATCTACTACGAGACGGCCCAATGGGGCGCGCGGGTGTCGTCGAACTATCGCTCCGACTACACGATCGACAACGGCGGCTTCGAGGCAACGACCTATATCGACGCGGCGGCTTTCTATCAGCTGATCCCGCGCATCCGCCTGTCGCTGGACGCCGTGAACCTGTCGGACGAGCGCGAGGCCCAGTATAACAGCTTCAACAATGGCTTTGGCGAAACGGGCGCCCACCGCCTGTGGAACCACACCACCAGCGGCCGCACCGTGTTCATCGGCGCCAACATGCAGTTCTAGACGACCTCGTGAGGGGGAACGGGGGATGCAACCGCATCCCCCGTTCCCTTTTCAACTGAACCGGATTATAGCGGTCACCAACATCCCGCCCGGCCGAAAGGCCGGGCGCCGTCATTTCTGGAGGACCGCATGTCCGACATCCTGATGCCCAAGGCGACGGCCGTCTGGCTCGTGGACAATACGTCGCTGAGCTTCGAGCAGATCGCCGACTTCTGTAATCTGCACCCGCTGGAAGTGCGTGGCATCGCCGACGGCGAAGTGGCGCGCGACATCCGCGGCGCCGATCCGATGGGCAACGGCCAGCTGACCCGCGAAGAGCTGGACCGCGCCCAGGCCAACGACGCCTATCGCATGAAGGCCCAGGTCAGCCGGCACGCCGAGCTGCTGAAGCCGCAGAAGAAGGCCCCGCGCTACACGCCCGTGTCGCGCCGTCAGGACCGCCCCGACGCCATCGCCTGGTTCCTGCGCCATCACCCCGAGGTGACCGACGCGCAGATCTCCAAGCTGCTGGGCACCACCAAGTCGACCATCGAGCAGGTGCGTCACCGCACGCACTGGAACGCCGCCAACATCAAGCCGATCGATCCGGTGACGCTTGGCTTGATCGGTCAGCTGGAACTGGACGCCCTGGTCAAGAAGGCGGCCGAGAAGAAGGCCAAGGACGACCTGAAGAAGGGTATCCTGCCGGAAGATCCGACCCTGCGCCCCGCCTCCGAGACCGGCGTCGTCGAGACGCCCGAGGAGGACGAAGAAGCCGTTTACCGCAAGTCGCGCGCCGAGCCCAAGGCCGAGGACGTGTTCGGCAAGTCGACCTATGTGGCCGATGACGAGGACGACGACGAAGACTAAGCCCTCTCGCGGCCCCAATGAAAAAGGCCCATTCCGCGATCACGGAATGGGCCTTTTCTAGATCAGGGTCGTCCCCCTGCTTGCTCCTTTGAGCAAGCAGGATGGGTTTCAAACATTTGGCGCGTGATGGACGCCGAAACCGATTTCCACTTTCGGCTATCACGCTTCAATGCAGCTGGGATCTGAGCCCCTCTATCTCTTCCTTCAGCCTGAGCTTTTGCCGCTTGAGCTCTCGAAGTCGGGTCGCATCGCTGGCGGGACGCTTGGTCTCTTCCTGGATCGAGCGATCGAGGTTCTCGTGACGGGACCCAAGCTCGCGGATACGGGATTCGATGGCCATGGCTGTCGGCTCCTTGCTGTTGACCTGATGAGTGAACACCCGCTGCGCCGGGCTGTCAGATCACATATGGTTGCACTCGGCCCCGCTTGACGTAGGGCTTCTTCCTCCCGTGTCGGACGAAAATTCACCATGTTGGACCCTTCCAAGACCGCCGATCGGCCCAGACTGATCGTTGGAATCTCAGGCGCTTCGGGCGTTATCTACGGCTTGCGGGCGCTGGACGCCTGTCGCGAGCTAGGGGTCGAAAGCCATCTGGTTTTGTCCAAATCGGCGGCCCTGACCCTGTCGCAGGAGACCGATCTTTCTGTCTCGGAGGTCAATGCCAAGGCAGATGTGGTGCATCGCGCCTCCGATGTGGGCGCCGCGATCGCCTCGGGATCGTTCCGGACGCTGGGCATGATCGTCGCCCCCTGCTCGGTGCGAACCATGAGCGAGATCGCCAGCGGCGTAACGTCTTCGCTGCTGACGCGGGCCGCCGACGTGGTGCTGAAGGAGCGCAAGACCCTGGCCCTGATGGTGCGCGAGACGCCGCTGCACCTGGGCCATCTGCGCACCCTGACCAGGCTGTCGGAGATGGGTGCGGTGATCGCCCCGCCCCTGCCGGCCTTCTACGCCAAGCCGACCTCCATAGCCGAGATGGTCGACCAGTCGGTGGGCCGGGTGCTGGACCTGTTCGACCTCGACTGGCGGCCCGTGAAGCGCTGGGGCGAGGACATCGCTCCCATCGCCGGAAAGGACTGAAAGTTAACGCCATGAAGCTCTGGGACTGGGCTCTGCAAGCCTATGCGCGACAGCATGTCGCGGACGCCTGCCTGCACCTGCAGGACGCTCACGGCCAGAACGTGCCCTACCTGCTGTGGGCCGCCTGGGCCGCCGGCGAGGGCCGCGGCGCCGACGCCAAGGCCGCCGCCTTGCTGATGAAGCGCTGGGACACCGAGGTCGGCGCGCCGCTGCGCGGCGTGCGCCGGGCGCTGAAGGCCCCCTTCCCGGCCGTCGCCGACGCGCCGCGCGAAAGCTTCCGCGAGGCCGTCAAGGGCGTGGAGCTGCAGGGCGAGCGGGTTCTGATGGAAAGCCTTGAAGCCATGAGCGGCCCTTCCAGCGCCCCCCAGGACGTTCTGGAAGGCTTGGTCGCCGCCGCAAAGGCCTCTGGCGATCCGCCCCGTCGTGCCGCTTTGGAGCGTCTCGCGGACGCGCTGGCTTGAACCCCTTTACGAGCGCTGCGCCTTTGCTATCTATCGGGTCTGGCGGGCCGGCCGAGGAGAACCATCCATGACCGATGAACCGTCGACGAACGACGACGAGCCGTCGGACGAGTCCGACCACGCGATCGAACGCCGACTGTCGATCCTGCGCGAAGAGCACCAGGATCTGGACGCCGCCGTCCAGGCCCTGGAAGAGCGCCCCCAGCCCGACATGCTGCAGGTCGCGCGGCTGAAAAAAAAGAAGCTGGCCCTGAAGGACAAGATCGGCCGGCTGGAAGACATGCTGATGCCGGACATCATCGCCTAAGCCGACCAGCAGGTCCCGATCAGTGGGCCTGGCAGGCCTCGAGCGCCCGGACGCCGCTGAGCAGGCTGGCGGGGGTGATGGGCTTTTCGAGGCGGGCGTCGGCCCACTCGTCCTCGCGGAGGTTGGCCGGATCGATGGCCGAGGCCAGCAGGGTGCAGGTCAGGGCGCCGCGACGCTTGCGCACCGCGCGGATCAGCTCGCCGCCGGTCATTCGCGGCATGTAGAAGTCGGTGATCACCAGGTCGGGCGCGAAAGCATCCAGCGCGTCCAGCGCTTCCACGCCATCGCGACACATCAGAACCTCGAATCCGGCCTCGGCCAGCGTGATCTCATAGATCATCGACAGGATGGGATCGTCCTCGGCGATCAGAATTCGGTGCATTCTCGCGCCCCACAACGCCCGACCGCAGCCAGAGCGCCTTTGCTTAACCAGTGGTTAAGCCATAGCGCGCCGGACCGGCGGGAGTCCCTGCGCAAAACGTCGCAAGACCCTGAGGAGAGCAGTGCGTGTCTAAAGCGTTTTCGAGCGAAGTGGATTCCGGTTCGCGTGAAGAAAATGCGTTAAAACAATAACCTAGAGTTTCGGACTGACGCAGTCAGGATGGAAAATGCTCTAGGTCTGCCGACGCTTGCGCACGAACATCGCCGCATCGGCCTCGGCCAGGGCCTCTTCGGGATCGGCGCCCGGAGCGATCTCGCGCACGCCCCACGAGATGTGCAGCGGGGCGGACCATTCGCCGAACTCCACCGGCGTGTCCTGCACGGCGGCGGCCAGGCTGGCGGCCTTGGAGAGGGCGGTTTCCTTGTCGGCCTGGGCCAGCAGCACGGCGAATTCGTCGCCGCCCATGCGTCCGACCACGTCGCTCTCGCGGACATTGGCCAACAAGCGACGCGCGACAGCCTGCAAGGCGGCGTCGCCGGCGGCATGGCCAAAGCGGTCATTGACGCTCTTGAAGCCGTCGAGATCGAAGAACACCACGCTGGCGGGCGAGCCATAGCGCTGGGCGAAGGCGGCCACGCGCTTCATCTCGCGCAGGAAGGCGCGGCGGTTCAGCACCGGGGTCAGCACGTCCTGGTCGGCCTGGAACTGGGCTTCGTTGAGCCGCAGCTTCAGGACCGACACCTCGTTTCGCAGGTCGTCGATCTCGGTCATCAGGGTCGATAGCGCTTCCTGCACCTGAGGCGTCAGGTCAGCCTCGCCCAAACCCAGGAACGACGCGGCGTCCGGGGCCGCGACCTCGCGCGCGGACACCTGCGCGCCCGCCCGGACCAAGGCCCGTTTGCGGATAGCGGCGAAGGGTTCGGTCCGGGCGCCGGAGATCTTCATGAACTAGGGAATCATCCGTTGTCGAGCTTCCGTCAATTCTTAACGGGAACGTCGCTGCGCGCAATCGGGGCGCGTTTTGGTCGCAGGGGCTTGTGGTCACGGCTCCTCTTCAGACCGGGGGGCGCCCGTTTCCAAGGCGCATATGGCGTTTTGCACTTGCGCTGGCGCGATTGACGCGCATACGGGGCGGCTTTCAGGCTCGCCGCCGCAAGGGGACCTCGACGCATGCCTAACGCGATCCCGGACAGGAAGGGCAAGCCGCCCCCCATCTCGCCTCAGGTCGCCATCATCATGGGCAGCCGCTCGGACTGGCCGACCATGAAGGCCGCCGCCGACGCGCTGACCAGCCTTGGCGTCGCCTACGAGGCCAAGGTGATCTCGGCCCACCGCACGCCAGAGCGCCTGTTCGACTTCGCTAAGGGCGCGCAAGGCGCGGGTTTCAAGGTGATCATCGCCGGGGCCGGCGGCGCGGCCCACCTGCCGGGCATGGCCGCCGCGATGACCAACCTGCCGGTGCTGGGCGTGCCGGTGCAGTCCAAGGCGCTCAGCGGCCTGGATAGCCTGCTCTCCATCGTCCAGATGCCCGGCGGAATTCCCGTGGCCACCCTCGCCATCGGTGAAGCGGGCGCCAGGAACGCTGGCCTGCTGGCCGCCCAGATCCTGGCCCTGTCCGACCCCGCCCTGGCCGAGCGCCTGGCGGCCTTTCGCATCGCCCAGACCGACAGCGTCGCCGAAACCGTCGAGGACTGACCGGCATGAGCGACACAGACATGAGCAAGGGGACCTTTCCCCTCGTCCCCGGCTCGACCATCGGCTTATTGGGCGGCGGACAGCTGGGCCGCATGCTGGCCCTGGCCGCCGCGCGGCTGGGCTTCGACGTTCTGATTCTGGATCCTGAGGAAGGAAGCCCCGCCGGCCGCGTCGCCGCCCGCCAGATCGTCGCCGCCTATGACGACCGCTGGGCCCTGAAGCGGCTGGCCGAGGCCTGCGACGTCGTCACCTACGAGTTCGAGAACGTCCCCGCCGAGACTGTCGCCGAGCTGGCCGCCCTGGGCTGCGTCGTCGCGCCCGGTGCCAAGGCCCTGGCCGCCGCCCAGGACCGGGTCGTTGAGAAGAGCTTCCTGGCCGAGATCGGCGTGCCCACCGTGGCCTTCGCCGCCGTCCACGACACCGAGACCCTGGCCGCCGCCGTCGCCCGGATCGGCGCGCCATCCCTGCTGAAGACCCGCCGCGAAGGCTATGACGGCAAGGGCCAGGCCTGGATTCAGCGGGCCAGCGAGGCCGAGGCCTCGTTCGACAGGATCGGTCGCCAGGCCGCCATCCTGGAAGCCCCCGCCGACTTTGGCCGCGAACTGTCGGTCATCGCCGCGCGCGGCCGCGACGGCGAGATCGCCTGCTATCCGCTATCGGAAAACCACCACGAGGGCGGCGTGCTGAAGCGCACCTCGGCCCCCGCCAAGATCACCCCGGCCACCCGCGATCAGGCCGAGACCATCGTCATCAAGATCCTCACCGCCCTGGACTATGTGGGCGTCATCGGGGTGGAGCTGTTCGAGCTGGTCGGCGGCAAGCTGCTGGTCAACGAGTTCGCCCCCCGCGTCCACAATACCGGCCACTGGACCCAGGACGGTTGCGAGGTCGACCAGTTCGAGCAACACATCCGCGCCGTGGCCGGCTGGCCGCTGGGTCCCACCCAGCCGCTCGCCCATGTGGAAATGACTAACCTGCTGGGCGCCGACATCGACGCCTGGAGGAAGCTGGCCAGCGAGCCCGAGACCCGCGTCCACCTCTACGGCAAGGGCGAGGCCCGCCCGGGCCGCAAGATGGGGCATGTGAACCGGCTGCGGGGCCTGAAGGACTAGCCTCCCCATGACCGACCAAGCGATCATCGGCCTGATCGGCGGCATGAGCTGGGAAAGCTCGGCCCAGTATTACCGGCTGATCAACGAGGCCGTCCGCGACCGGCTGGGCGGCGTGGCTTCGGCCCGCACCCTGATGTGGTCGTTTGATTTCGCGCAGATCGAGGCCCTGCAGCACCAGGGACGCTGGCCCGAACTGGCCCGCCGCCTGGCCGACGCCGCCCGGGCGCTGGAGGCCGGCGGGGCCGACTTCCTGGTGCTGTGCACCAACACCATGCACCGCGAGGCCGACACCATCGAGGCGGCCGTCCACATCCCCCTGCTTCACATCGCCGACCCGACAGCCGAAGCGATCAAGGCCGCCGGGCTTTCAAAGGTCGCCCTGCTGGGAACCGCCTTCACGATGGAGCACGACTTCTATCGCGGCCGGCTGGAAAAGCGCCACGGCCTGGAGGTGTTGACCCCCGACCCCGACGACCGCAAGGCCGTGCATGACATCATCTATCGCGAACTGGTGGCGGGCCAGGTTGTGGACGCCTCCCGCGAGGTCTATCGCGGGGTGATCGCCCGCTTGGTCGAGCGCGGAGCCCAGGCGGTGATCCTGGGATGCACCGAGATCATGCTGCTGGTCGGGCAGGAGGACAGCGCCGTGCCGGTGTTCGACACGACGCAGTTGCATGCGCTGGCGGCGGTGGAGCGGGCGCTGGGTCGCGACGCATAGGCTGAGGTCGAGAGGGCGGCTACGGATGGAAGGCCGAATCAAGCGCCACGCTGGCTGGGCGCGTTAACGGCTGGGCAAGCGGTCATCGCTCGCCATCGACGATATCCTTTTGCGGGTCAGAACGCTTCCCACGACTGGGCCGCCGCCTGGGCCGCGCCGCCAGGACGGACGAAAGCGGCGATCTTGGCCTGAGCGCGCGCCACAGGGTTCGCCGCAGGGGCATGGCGGCCTGGCTGGGCGCGTTCGACCCGCGCCGTGGGTACGCCGGTCTGAAAGCGCGAGACCAACGAGGCAAGTTCGGCGGCTTCGGTCTTGAGATTAGCCGCCGCGGCGGTGGCTTCCTCGACCATGGCGGCGTTCTGTTGGGTGACCTGATCCATCTGGTTGACGGCCGTATTGACCTCATTGAGGCCAGTGGCTTGCTCTTGAGACGACGTGGCGATCTCAAAGATCAATACGTCGATTTCTGCGATCTTGCCGGCGATGCCCGTCAGCGCCTGGCCGGTGTCGCCCACCAACCTGACCCCCCGTTCGACCTGGGCGGTGCTGCTGGCGATCAGTGTCTTGATTTCCCAGGCCGCTTCCGCTGAGCGCTGGGCCAGGGCCCGGACCTCTTGCGCCGCGGCCGCAAAGCCCCGGCAGGCTTCCCCGGCGCGAGCGGCCTCAACGCCCGCGTTAAGGGCCAGAAGGTTGGTCTGGAAAGCGATCTCGTCAATCACGCCGATGATCTGGGTGATCTGTTGTCATGGATGGCGAGCTTTCACACCCGGGTCCAACCATCCTGTATGTCAATGGCGCCTTCGAACGTATGACGGGTTATCAGAGCGTGGAGCTGCTGGGACAAACGCCCCGCATGCTTCAAGGCGAAAAAACCAGCCTTGCCACGCGCCGAACGCTGGTGCGCGCGTTGCGCGAAGGGAAACGGACAAAGGTCGCCTCGATCAACTATCGCAAGTCGGGCGAGCCTTACCGCTGCGAGATCGAGGTTTTTCCCATCCTCAGCAGGGACGGAGAGTTGGTCAACGCCGTGGCGCTGGGGCGGGAGGTTCGGCGCGGACCGGGCCGGCGTCCTGCGATCAGCGAAGCCTAGCCTCTGGCGCGCTGAACAATCTTGCGGACGTACCCCAGCATGAACGCTCAGGGCCGCCCCCCATCATCTGACGGGTGAAGCGCCAGCGAAGTGCGCATGCACTTTGCTCCTCCCACGCTCGCGGCGGCGCGAGGGATCCCCGCCACAAAAGCGTGTGTTGACCAGGACCGACACTCCGTTTGGGCCATGGTCCCGTTCCAGGCCGGAAGTCGATAGCCGACTCCGACCCTTCTCTGGCCTTCGCGATGTCTGGTTTCGGGCGACGGCCTGATTTCAGGCCTCGACCCGGAGCGGTCGTTTGGCTTGCCGCCTATGGCTGCTTGTTGGAGGATAGACGAACGCGTTTCGGAGCCAATTCATGCCATTTGTGACCTATCTGGAAGTGGCTGCATTCCTCTTCGCGGCTGCAGGTTTGTTATCCGCGAGCGGCAGCCTGCTAGCGTCCGCTGGGTTCGTTGTAGCGGCGCTCGCCAGCTTCGCGCTTTCTTGGTCCGTCAGATGTCCGCGCTGCGAGTTGCAGGTGCACAGCACCGACGGCGTCCGAAAGTTTGGTGAAGCCGCATCCAAAAACTGCGAGCGCTGTGGTCGCACACGGATCGGGGTCTGGCCCCTCCAATACAAGCTAAGGCCTGAGCATTGGGATGGGACAAAGGCACGTGCCTGCTAACCACCGAGGCTGTGTAAAAACGTCGGGCAGAACCCGCTCACGAAAGAAAACTTTCGCGTCCCGATCGGCCGCCATGCGCGACAAAGCGCCAGATCAGCCATTTCGTGACCCAGTCAACGGGCGCCTTCAGGTCCGAAACGCGTTTTTACACAGCCTGCACCCGGAACAGACCCTCGGCATGTCCGCTTCCGGCGCCGGCGGCCGGCCTTAGCTAGCGTCGGTGTTATCCCCGTCGTTGAGAGCGGGAATGAGGGGGTACGGGGATCGGCTGTGCTCTATCCCCGTGCTTTCCAAAACAAACTCCAGCTAGATCAGCGACTTGTAAAATTCTTGATCGCGCCAATCCTCGGCGCTGAAACCGCCCGCATACTCATCTCACCCCAAGGCAAGGGAAGGGACGTCGGCCGGCGACCTGATGGGCCTTGGGGTGTGATCGAGCGGGGTTTGCCGGAGTCGCGAGAGCGGGGCCGGCGGACTTAATCAGAGGACAGGGGACGTAAACCTGTTCATCGGGGAACCGCCAGGGTCCCCGCCCGTCCGAAGGTTCGTTCCGGGTCCCCGGGAAGGCCGTGGCTGCAGCTCAAGGGCTGGGTCCGGTTTCGAAGGGGGCAAGCCCGGACGGGGGCAAAAGGTTGAATGAGACCTGCGCGCCCCGGCCAGAGGGATAACGATCACGCGGAGCGTCTGCCTTCGTCGAAACGGTAATTCTACACCCTCACATCCGGGCGAGGCCCGGACGCTCCGCAGCCCTTCCCATCACCTCGGCGGTTTTCGCGCGAGGCTGCGAACGCGCGCGCCTCGACGGATCGTAGGCGCCATCGAATTGAGCCATGCTTTTCCGGACGACCGGCATCGAGCAGGAGACATCATGGCGCGCATCTCGATCTCGAGCGTCGATATCGAATACGAGCTTCTCGGCGAGCCCGGCGCGCCCGCAGTGGCTATCACGCCGGGCGGCCGGTTCTCGAAGGACATGCCCGGGATCGGCGAACTGGGCCAGGCCCTCGCCGCCGGCGGCCGCCGCGTGCTGCTCTGGGACCGCCCCAATTGCGGCGCGTCGGACATTGCCTTCGACACCGACGGCGAGTCGGCGCTGCACGCTAGAGCCCTTTCCGACCTAATGGCTTCATCAGGGTCGGGCGAAAAGGGCTCTAAATCAAAAGTTTAGAGCATTTTTCGATCCGATAACCGTTTCACACTTATCGGAAAATGCTCTAGGACCCTGATCGAGCTCATCCGCGCTCTGGACCTTGGCCCCACGGCCCTGGCGGCGGGTTCGGCGGGCTCGCGGGTGTCGTTGATCGCCGCCGCGCGTGATCCCGACCTGATCTCGCACCTTGGGTTGTGGTGGATCAGCGGCGGGATCGTCAGCCTGATCAGCCTGGCCAACTATTACTGCATCGACTACGCCCTGGCGGCCAGCGCTGGCGGCATGCGGGCCGTCGTCGCCATGCCCGGCTGGGCCGAGCAGATTTCCTGTAATCCGAAGAACCGCGACATCCTGCTGGCCCAGGACCCTGCGGCTTTCATCCAAAAAGATGGAGCAACGGGTGCCGGTCTATCTGCCGGTCGAGAACTCGCCCGTGCCCGGCATGAGCCCGGCCGACTTCGCCCGGCTGCGGATGCCCGTGCTGCTGTTCCAGAACGGCCTGAGCGACATCAGCCACACCCGCGCCACCAGCGAGTGGGTCGGCAGCCTGATCCCGCATGCCGACCTGCGCGAACCGCCGTGGCCGGATCAGGAGTGGAACCAGCGCTGCGCGAGCGTGACGGCGGACGGCCGGCCCGGCCTGTTCGCCGGCTGGCCCGCCATGGCGCCGGCGATCCTGGAGTTTACCGCGCCCGGTTGAAGGAGGGGGTCACCTCCGCCCGTAGCGCATCTTCGCCAGCGCCGTGACCAGCTCGCTGGCCAGGTCCATCGGCTTCAGTCCCGCCTTCCACTTCTCGAAGGCCATCACATTGTCGATGCGGGCGTCCAGATGGGCCAATGCCGAATCCCGGCCCGAGGCCATGTCGACAGCCATGGTCGAGATCAGGATGCCGGAGAGAATCGCCCGTTTGGAATAGTGGTTCTCGTCGGTAGCCGTATCACCGGCCCAGCGCCACAGGACGTCGGCGCTTTCCCAGGTCAGGCGCAGGGCCAAAGCCAGGTTGGTCGGGAAGGCCAGGAAGGCGGCCAAGGCCCGCATGACCTCGGCGTCGGCGGCCACGGCGTCCAGGCGGGCGATAACGCCAGCGCGGATCTTTTCGCGGATCTTCAGGGCGGCGGGGTCGAGGGCGGTCAGCGTCTGCAAGGCCGCCGCGTCATGGCGCCGCGACAGCAAGGCCGCCAGATCCCTTGCCCCTTCGGGCAGCAACAGCTGGGTTTCGCCGGGCGACAGACCCGCCGCCTGGGCCGCACGCTCGGTCAGCCTGGCGTTCCAGCCGGCGGCCGGCGCCAGGCGCAGGGCCTCGTCCAGCACGCGCTGTTCGGCCTGGTCGGCCCAGCTGCTCGCCGTCTGATTTCCGTCTTGGGCGCCTTTGCTCATGAATCCGAGTCTACACCGTGGTTTAGGCCGCGTCGCGCATGGACAGGGCCCATTCACTCTGCTATCAGCCGCCCCTCGTTTCCCGGAAGCCCCCCTTCCGGATTTATCAGGTTTTGTTCGCCCGCCCGGCCCCTGAGAGGGACTCGGGACATTGGTCGGGCCGTCGAATGGAGAGAGACCCCTGGTCCAGATTTTCGTCCGCGACAACAACGTCGATCAGGCCCTCAAGGCCCTGAAGAAGAAGATGCAACGCGAAGGCTCGTTCCGCGAAATGAAGCGGCACGTGCACTATGAAAAGCCGTCGGAAAAGCGCGCCCGTCAAAAGGCCGAAGCGGTTCGCCGCGCTCGCAAGCTGGCCCGCAAGCGCGCCCAGCGCGAAGGCCTGATCCCGATGCCCAAGAAGCCGGTCGGCGCGCGGTAGGCATTAGCCTCACCGCCTGAGGATTATCGAAAGCCGCGCGGCGATCCGCGCGGCTTTCGTCGTTTCTGGCTCTAGCTCATCTACCCCCGCCCGGGTTGGCCACGAAGGCCACAGCCTTGACGATGTGGTCGGCGAATTCTCGGCCCAGCAGCCGGGTATGGCTGGCGGCCACGACATGGTCGATCATCCCGTGGTGGGAGGCTTCCGCCGGCGCCGACTGGATCGCCTTCCACGCCTCACGCCCCTTCGCCGGCCCGGCGGTGACCACGGCGACCGGCCATTTGGGATCATAGGGCGGCTGTTTTCCGGCCTGATCCGAGGCTTCCGCCCACAGCGCCACCTCGTCGGCCGAGGTGCGGTTATGGCGACCATTGGCGAAGGCCCAGCGCTTCTCGGCGCTCGCTTGCTTTGGCAACCCAATCTTGTCGCCTAACCGGGTATGGGCCAGCGGCTTGTAGAGGCCGATGGACGCCCCTCGCGCCGCCCAGCGCGAGGCCGAGGCGAAAGTTTTGATGAAGCCGCTCATGCGAGGATTCTGGGCCGCTTCCGGCGTCGCCGCGTCGATCAGAACCAGGCCCACGATCTTGTCCGGGTTGCGGCCCGCATACTGACGCAGCCTCAGCCCCGCCATCGAGTGACCGACCAGGACATAGGGCCCCGGCTCGCCCGAGGCGGCGGTCAGCTCCTCGAAGTCGGAGACGATGGCCAGACCATCACGCGGCGCGGGTCCCGGCGGCGAATAGCCCATGCCAGCCCGATCATAGGCGCAGGAGCGCCAGCCGGCCGCCGTCAGGGCTTCCTGGGTCGCCCCCCAGTCTGCGGCGAAGCCGAAGGCTCCGGCCTCCAGCCAGACCACCGGACGGGCGCTGCTTGGCCCTTCGCAGACCAGCCGCAGGTTGCGGCCTTGCTCGATCTGGGCCATCTCGCCGCGAGGCCGCGGCGCGCTGGCGGCGCTCATCACGCCACCCAGAGCGATATAGGAAACCAGGAAAACAAAGACACCAGCGAAACCGCGAACAAGGACCTTGGACATGGCCCCACCTTACCGGCGGATCGCGATGCGTCGAGCCGCCTTGCTCAGCTATCGGCGACCGAAATGCGGGTCTGGATCCGGCCGCCCTTGGCCTTGGTCACCTTCACGCTATCTGGCCAGTTGGAAACCTGGGCCATCCGGACCTTGCGGGACACGCGGGCGGCGGCCCGGAGCGGCAGGTCGTCGGCCTCGGCGAAGGTTTGCCCCAGGAAGAAGGAGGGGTTCAGCGGCTTGCCCTTGCGGCGCAGTTCAAAATGCAGGTGCGCGCCTGTCGAGCGGCCGCTGCTGCCGACATAGGCGATCGTCTGGCCGCGCTTGGCGTACATGCCGGGCTTCACGCCCCGCGCCGTAGCGCCCAGATGGGCGTACATCGTGCGGAAGCCGTCCTTGTGGGCGATCTCCACGAAACGGCCATAGGAGCCGCTGGCTCCCGCGCGGACGACCACGCCGTCGGTGGCGGCCTTGATCGGCGAACCTGCCGGCGCAGCGATGTCGACGCCTTCGTGCAGGCGCCCGTTTTCTTCCCAGGGCAGCTGGCGCAGACCGAACGGCGAATTGACCACCCGGCCCGGCAACGGCGTGTCGAAAACAAAGGCCGGCGGCGGCGGAGGCGGCGGAGCTTCGACGGGCGGCGCCTCAACGACAGGAACCGGCGCGGGCGCGGGCTCACTGGCGAAAGCGCGCAAGGCCGAGCCCGCGTTCAGCGCGCCCACGGTGGCGATCACGCCCACCAGGGCGAGAAACGCGACACGGGAATAGGGCGGTCGGGTGGCAAGGGTCTGTGACGTCAAGAAATCCGCTTCCTCAGAGACGAGCGGCCTGATTGCGGGACCGTGCGAAGGCGCACTTGGTCCCACATCGACCTTTCGTGATAATGAATCGACGGGCTAGATGACGACTCTATTGGGCGAAAGCTGGGCGCAGCTTAACCATTCATCTACCTATAGCCCCGCCGAGCACCCGCGTATCAACATGCATTCTATCGCTCGACATGTTGATTGAAGCGCTCATGGCAATATTCGACCGCCGCTCGCCAAGAACTTTAGCGGCGCGGGTCAGGAAAGAGTGATCGCGTCTTACACCCTGCCAACCCGGCAAAGCTTGCCAAAGCTTTAGGCGCATTGGCGGGCCACGGCCTTGAAATCAGGAACGAGCGGATCAAGCGCCACCTTGACCTAGACAATGGCCGCTTTCGCCCGGCGCGCTCTCCGCAGAACGGTGCGACACCCTGTCGCGACAGGTCGCCTCCGCGAGGATCGCGATCGCCTGCGGAGCCACACGCGCCGATCACCCCAAACATTACTGGAAGTTTATTCTGTTAAACCCACGTAACTCTTTAAATTAGACGTCATGACCGAGACGTAACGGGACTTAAAGAACACTCGCAAGTACACCTCTCGACATGGGGCGCAGCAAAGCGCCGGACACCAACCAAAACCGAGGGATTATTTCAAATGCGCAAGTTCATCATGAGCCTGACCACTGTCGCCAGCCTGAGCCTGGCCGCCATTCCCGTCCTGGGCCTTACCCAGGCCGCTCACGCCGGCGAACCCCAAGCCCGCATCGCATTCGGCGACCTGAACCTTTCCAACCCCGCCCAGGCCGCCGTGTTCAAGGCTCGCCTCGGAGCCGCCGCCGACACCCTGTGCAGCGCCAAGGCTCGCACCAACGACCTGAACATGTCGTTCAACGATTGCCGCGTGTCGGTCGAGCGTGAAGCCCGCCGCCAACTGTCGAACACCCAGCGCAAGGCCCTGCAAGTCGCCGCCCGCGCCGCGCCGGTCGAGATGGCCGCCCGGTGATTTCAAACCCACCGACGCCTGAAAACGATAAAGGCCTCAGGATCACCTGAGGCCTTTGCCATATCTGGAAGATGAGAAGGAAGATCAGAGGCCCTTCACGATCCCCTCGACCATCTTCTTGGCGTCACCGAACAACATCATGGTGTTGTCGCGGAAGAACAGCTCGTTCTCGACGCCGGCATAGCCCGAAGCCATGCCGCGCTTGATGAACAGGACCGTGCGAGCCTTTTCGACATCCAGGATCGGCATGCCGTAGATGGCGCTGGTCGGGTCGGTCTTGGCGGCCGGGTTGGTGACGTCATTGGCGCCGATCACGAAGGCCACGTCTGCTGTCGAGAACTCGCTGTTGATGTCTTCCAGTTCGAAGACCTCGTCATAAGGAACGTTGGCCTCGGCCAGCAGCACGTTCATGTGGCCTGGCATGCGGCCGGCGACGGGGTGGATGGCGTATTTCACCTCCACGCCCTCTTCCTTCAGCTTGTCGCACATCTCGCGAAGGATGTGCTGGGCCTGGGAAACGGCCATGCCGTAGCCGGGGACGATGATCACCTTGGACGCGTTCTTCATGATGAAGGCCGCGTCATCGGCGCTGCCGCGCTTGACGGGACGGCTCTCGACCTTGCCGCCCGGGCCGGCCACGGCGTCTGCCGCGCCGAAGCCGCCGAGGATCACCGAGACGAACGAGCGGTTCATCGCCTTGCACATGATGTAGGACAGGATAGCGCCCGACGAACCCACCAGCGCGCCGGTGATGATCAGGGTGGTGTTTTCGAGCGTGAAGCCGAGCGCCGCCGCCGCCCAGCCGGAATAGCTGTTCAGCATCGACACCACGACCGGCATGTCGGCGCCGCCGATCGGGATGATCAGGGTGATCCCGATGATCAGGGCCAAGGCGAAGACCCCCCAAAAGGCCCAAATGGCCGAGCCGCCGGAGATCACCAGCACCACGATCAGAACGACGATGCCCAGGCCCAGCGCGATGTTCAGCAGGTGGCGAGCGGGCAGCATGATCGGCGCGCCGCCCATGTTGCCGTTCAGCTTGGCGAAGGCGATGACCGAACCGGTGAAGGTGATGGCGCCGATGGCCAAGCCCAGCGACAGCTCGATCAAGCTGTTGACGTGGATGCGGCCGTCCTCGCCAACAATGCCATAGGCAGCCGGGGTGTAGATGGCAGCCACGGCCACCAGACAGGCGGCCATGCCGACCAGACTGTGGAAGGCGGCGACCAGCTGCGGCATCGAGGTCATCGGCACCTTGCGGGCGATCACCGCGCCCACGCCGCCGCCGACGGCGACGCCGCCGAGAATCAGGCCCAGGGTGGTGACGTCCAACGCGCCTAGGCCCCACAGGGTGGCAAGGGTGGTGCCGACGGCGATGGCCATGCCGATCATGCCGTTGCGGTTGCCCGCCTGACTGGTGGTCGGGCTGGAGAGGCCGCGCAGGGCCAGGATGAACAGCACCCCCGAGACGATGTAGAGGATGGCGGCGATATTGGCGTTCACTCGGAGGTCCCCCCGGACGGCGGCGCCTTTTCGGCGCGCAGATTAGAGAGCAGCAGCGCCGCGCCCATGCCGACGGCAAAGGGCGAGAGCCAGCGAAGGATGTCGGCCGCGCCACTCGTTCCGGCCTGCAGGCCGACGGCGTTGGCGCTGAGGCCGATGGCGATCAGGACGAAGGCGGGCGCGAAGGCGGCGCCGTTGCCGGCGGATTTCCGCCGGGGCAGCACCATCGAGACGCCGGCGGCGATGATCAGGATGACTAGCGCAGCCAGGGTCAGAGTGGCAAAGCCGCTCACTTGGCCTTGTCCTTCTTCTTGTACATGGCCAGCATCCGCTGGGTGACGAGGAAGCCGCCGAAGATATTGACCGCCGCGAAAGCTGCGGCGATGGCGCCGGCCCCCTTGGAGATCCAAACCGAACCGGTCGTCGCCTCGCCCGCTCCGCCATGAGCGGCGGCGGCCAGCAGGGCCCCAACGATGATTACGGAGGAAATGGCGTTGGTCACGGCCATCAACGGCGTGTGCAGGGCGGGCGTGACGCTCCACACGACGTAATAGCCAACAAAGATGGCGAGCACGAAGATCGCCAGACGGAACACGGTGGGGTCGACGGCTTCCATGGGAGCCTCCCTTTCGATGTGAGTTAGGCGGTCTTCAGCGAAGGATGGACGATCTCGCCCCCCTGGGTCACCAAGGCGGCTTTCAGGATCTCGTCCTCGAAGTCGGGGGCGAACGCGCCCTCCTTGTTCAGGAACAGACCCGAAAGGGCGAAGAGGTTGCGCGAGTAGAGCGCGCTGGCGTCGGTGGCGATCCGGCCCGGCAGGTTGGCCCGGCCGAGGATCTTGGCGCCATTGGCGGTGACCACGGTCTCGTTCAGCCTGGCGCCGACGACATTGCCGCCCTGCTCGATGGCCAGGTCGATCAGGATCGAACCGACGCGCATCGAGGCAACCTGTTCGGCGCTGACCAACTTGGGGGCCGGACGACCGGGGATCAGGGCCGTGGTGATAACGATGTCCTGCTTGGCGATGTGCGCGGAAACCAACTCAGCCTGCTTGGCTTGGTATTCCTTGGACATTTCCTTGGCGTAGCCGCCGGCGGTCTGGGCGTTCTTGAACTCGTCGTCTTCAACAGCAAGAAATTTGGCGCCGAGGGACTCGACCTGTTCCTTGGTGGCTGGACGAACGTCGGTGGCGGTGACCACCGCGCCCAGACGGCGAGCTGTGGCGATGGCCTGCAGGCCGGCGACGCCGACCCCCATGATGAACACCTTGGCCGCGGCGATGGTGCCGGCGGCGGTCATCATCATCGGCAGGGCCTTGCCATAGGCCTCGGCGCCCTCGATCACGGCGCGATAGCCGGCGAGGTTGGCCTGGCTGGACAACATGTCCATCACCTGGGCGCGGGTGATGCGCGGGATGAATTCCATGGCGATGGCGCTGGCGCCGGCCTTGGCCAGGGCGGCGAGCGTGTCCTTGTCTTGGTGCGGATTGAGGGCGGCGACGACGATGGCGCCGCTCTTCAAGGCGGCGATTTCGGCGGCTTCAGGCGCGCGCACCTTGAACAGGACGTCAGCGCCGGTAATCGCGTCTTTCGCGGTCTTGGCCAGCTTGGCGCCAGCCGCTTCATAGTCCGCGTCGGGGTAGGAAGCGGCGCTGCCCGCGCCGGCTTCGACCACCACCGAGAAGCCGGCGGCGGTCAGTTTCTTCACCGTTTCAGGCGTGGCGGCGACCCGCGTTTCACCCCCGCGGGTTTCTTTCGTCACGGCGACGACGGCCATCGGCATACCCCTCCCAGAGCGCTGCTATCCTAGTCAGCTTGCGCTGCTGTTTAGGGGATAGTCTTGCCTCTTGTCGAGGCATCACGCGCAGGTAAGGGAGAAAATATGCCGATGTCCACCGGTGTCAGTGTGACGAAGCGGGCTTTTCGCGAAGGAACACAAAGCCCGCCACGGCCAGTACGAATCCGGCGATAGCGCCACCAAGGAAACCGGCCGAGGTGCAGAACCACACGGTGATCGTCAGCAGCAGGACAGCGATCGCCAGCGAGCCCCACTTGGTCATGCCGCCAAAGGCCGCATAGGTCGCTGCCTGTTCCTCAATGTCCATTTCACCGCGGTGGTAGTCGCCGGCCATGTCGTCGTCCTCGTTGGGGAAGAGAAATCGTCTTGCCGCTTACAACGGCGGGGCTAAAGGCTCAAGCGGGCTATGCCGGCGACACTTTCGACCGTCAGGGCCGTCATGCCGCCCCGCGGGCCGATAATCGGCCGCAGAAAGCGCGAATAGTCGAGCGGCGGGCTGTCGCCGAACAGGCCTATCGACGGGACACCCACCGAGGCTGCGAGATTGAGCGGCCCCGAGTCGTTGCCGATGAAAAGGTCGGCGCGCGAGAGCAGCGCCGCGCCGGCGTCGAGCTTCAGGTCGCAGACATTGACGTTGATGCAGCCCCGGTCGGCGCGCGTCAGCTCGGCGTCGACGGCGGCGCTGTCGCCTGATCCGCCCAGCCAGAAATGAGTCCCGCCAAGGTCCGACAGGGCGGCGCTGAGGCCCGTAAAGCGGTCCAGCGGCCAGCAGCGGTGCGGCTCGCTGGCCCCCACGCCATAGACGATCCATGGCTTGGGCCTGTCGCCAAAGCGTTGCTCGACGACCTCCAGAGCGGCGGGCGCGGGCGTCAGCGCAGGCTCACGACTGGCCACCTTCAGGCCATGCGCTTCTTCAAACGCGGCCAGCTTGGCGATCCGGTGGGCTGGTCGCATGTCACGAGGCAGGAAGGGTCCGTGGGTCAGCCAGCTTTCCTGGCTGTGCCCCAGGCCAAAGCCGCGCCGCTCGCGCACCCCGGCCAGGGCGGCGCCGATGGCTGGACGGTCGATCTTTTCCAGTATCCACACCGCCCGGGGGCGACGCAGCCGGCACAGGCGATAGAAGTCGATGATCTCGGCCAGATGACGGAAAGCGCCGGAGCGATACTCCAGATAGTCGACGACCTCGATGCAGGGTTCGCCTGCCAACAGTTCCCGCGCCCGGCTGGACGGTCGGGCGGCGAGCAGGACCCTGCCCTCAAGCGCCCGGCTCGCGATGGCGCGCAGGGTGGGCAGGTGCCACATCAGGTCGCCCACGCCCCGGTCGGGCATGTAGACCATCACCATTCCAGTAGGAGCCCCCCCAGGCTGGGTCATCGCCAGTTGGCGAGCAGGCCGCGCAGCCCGGCCACGAAGGCCAGAGGCTGGTCGATCATCACATGGTGGTCGGCGTCGGGGATCGGCACGAGCAACACATCCTTGGGCATCTGCTCGACCATATAACCCAAGGTCTCGGCATCCATAAGGTTGGACCGGTCGCCCCACATCAGAGCGGCGGGGCAGGCGATGCCGGTCAGCAGCGCGCCCAGATCCGGCATCTTGAAACGCTGCCCGAAGCTGGGGTCGAATTTCCAGGTCCAGCCACCGTCCACCGCCTTCAACGAGCGGCGGGCGATGTCGTCGGCGATATAGAGGTTTTCGCAGCCCTGCGGCGGCGCCAGCCGGAAGCGGCCCAGGGCCTCGGCCAGGGTAGGATAGACCTTGTGGCCGAGATGCTCGCGCGGCAGGGGTCCCTTCCAGCGCTTCTCCGGCGGCTGGATGCTGGTGTCGACCAGAACGATCCCGCGAAGCCGGTCGGCGTGCTCGACACCGCAATAGAGGGTGGGAAAGCCGCCAAACGAGTGGCCGACGAGGATTGGCTTGACGCCGCCTGCCTCTAATTGCGCCGCCTCGATGGCGCCGAGAACCTCGGCCGCGAAGCTCTCGGTCGAATAGGTGTCCCGCCAACCAGAACCGCCCATGCCGGCCCAGGAGATCGCCGCGACGCGCCAGTCCCCGCCAAGTGACGGATCGGAAAAATAGGGCGCGATGAAGCTCCACCAGTCGGCATGGGCGCCATTACCGTGGAGGAACAGCAGGCCCGGCTTGCCGACCTCGCCCCAGGTCAGAAGCTCGATATCGACGCCTTCGACGGCGAAGGTCGAGCGCTCGGGCTCGATCGCCAGCGCGGCGCCGAACCAGGCCGGGGCCGGGGGACGCTCGCCCTGAAACGGGACGAGCAGCGCCGGAACGGCCGGCTTCTGGTCGTCTGCCATGCTCAGGCCTCGGCCTTGAAGGCCAGCTCGCCCGGACGCGGCTTGCGGGGACTGAGGCCTTTGAAGACCCCCGTGCCGGTGATCAGGGTGCGGTCGCCTGACCAGATGCGGCCCCGCACGGTGAATACCTTGTCTTCCTCGCCGATCAGTTCGCCCTGGCCCTCGACCCAGTCGCCCAGCTTGGCGCCCGAGAGAAAGTCGCACATCAGCCGCACCGTGACCCAGCTATAGGACTTCTGTAGCGAGATGATCCGGCCCCAAGCCATGTCGGCGAAGCTCATCAGCATGCCGCCGTGGCAATTGCCCAGGCCGTTGGTGTGATGCTCCTCGACACGGAAGCCGAGACAGGCTTGGCCCGGCCCGGAGTTCTGCTCGAACAGCGGCCCGATCTGTCGGCCAAAGCCGCGCGACCAGTTGAGCTGGCTGTAGCCGTCTGGAATGGCGGCGGTCTGGGCGTCTGTAAGATCATCGGACATGGGACAAATCCTAACGACCGTTTGAACAAAGCGGAACCCTTCCGCGACGGTGCTCAGGACCGGTCATTCCTAACGATGGCTAGAAGGCCCCGCCGGCGCGCAGGTTGATCCCGTATTCCAGCGAGCCCTTCATGACCGCCAGCATATGCATCCAGCCGCCGGCATTGCCTTGCGAGGCGGTGATCCCGGCCTGGGTCTCCGGCCAGCCGGACTCGCTGATCTGGACCATGGTCTCCTCGCCATTCATCGGCTTGAAGACGATCTCGACGCTGTTGACCCCTTCGCCCACCGCCGAGGGCCATTCAAAAACGACGCGCTCGTTCTGGACCACTTCGCGCCCCGTGACCGGAAACGCTTCGTCCAGTTCCGGGAACTTCCACATCACCGTGACGCCAGAAACCAGCGGACCGGTCGAGGTCTCGATGAGGTAGCCGCTCAGCTTCCTGTGATCGACCACCGCGTCGAACACCTGGGCCACAGGCTTGCGGATCTTCAGCTGCACCTGGAATTTCAGGTCCATGGTCGAGGCCTCCCCTTAGACGCGGTGAGTTCACACCGAAAACCGGGACTACGCCACCCCGGCCGCCGCCAACACTGCCGCCTGTCGCTTGGCCAACCCCTCTTCCGAAAAGCCCTCCAGCGAGGCCTCGAACAGGGCCTTCCAGTTATGACGCGCGCCCAGATGCAGGAAGGCCGCGCCCAGGCCGATGGCGGCGCGGTCCATGAACACGAATTCGCGGGGAATGGTGATCGGGCCCTTTTCCTTGAGGGCCTGACGCACCTTGAAGGCTTCCCGCCGGCCATATTCGCCAGGCGGCACATCGTCGGCGACGCTGCGCACGCGGTCGTCGAGCAGAGGGCCGTAGATGAAGCGCGCCCAGACGTTCAGCACGTCGATCAGATCGTCATTGAGGTTGGAGAAGCCCCAGCTGCGATAGGCCTCCATCTGCTCGGCGCGGTCATCGGCCAGCAGGGCGCGATAGAGCCGCACGACGCCCGCCACGAAGCGCGGCGGGAAGATGCGGATACAGCCGAAGTCGAGCAGGTTCAGATGCGCCGCGCCGTCCCCGCCCTCGGGACCGCCGAAGGTGTAGTTCCCCAGGTGCGGGTCGCCGTGGATGATGCCCAGCTTGGTCATCGGGCTCCACCAGGCCTCGAACAGCAGGGCGGCGATGCGGTCGCGGGTTTCCTGCGGCGCGTCCTTGAAGGCCAATAGCCCCTGCCCGTCCATCCAGGTCATGCTGAGCAGCCGTTTGGTCGACAGTGAAGGCACGGGCTCGGGCACGCGGATGTCGTCGCGACCCGCGAAGAAGCCGCCATACAGCGCCATCAGCCTGGCCTCGCGCTCGTAGTCGAGCTCCTCGCGCAGGCGGTCGCCGATCTCCTCGATCATCTGGGTGGGGTCGATGGATCCGTCCATACGCTTGAAAAGGGCAAACAGCGATCGAAGCTGGCCAAGATCGCTTTCGACGGCGCTCTGCATGTCGGGATATTGCAGCTTCACGGCGATGGCCCGGCCGTCCGGCGCGACGGCGCGGTGGACCTGGCCCAGCGAGGCGGCGTGGGCGGCCTCGTGCTCGAAGCTCTGGAACCTGCCCTGCCAGTCAGGGCCGAGCTCGGCAGCCATCCGCCGACGAACGAACGGCCAGCCCATAGCCGGGGCGTTGGTCTGGAGTTCCGCCAGTTCGGCAGCGAACTCCGGCGGCAGGAGGTCGGGGACCGTGGCGAACATCTGGGCCGCCTTCATCAGCGGCCCCTTCAGCCCGCCCAGCGCCGCGCGCAGGGCCTTGGCGTTGCGGGCGTCGGCGCTGTCGCCGCCGAACAGGCTGTTGGCGCCGTAGGATACGGCCGCGCCGGACAGGCCCGCCCCGACCTTGGCGAAGCGGGTCAGGCGGCCGGACAGGCGGTCGCGTTCGGGGTCGCGGGTCATCTAGATCCTCCCCCTGGCGGGGGAGGTGTCGGCGCAGCCGACGGAGGGGGAGGTCGGCCGACCCATTGCGGCCTTCCCCCTCCGGCCTCCGGCCGTCTCCCCCTTCAGGGGGAGGATCTCGCGGGCAGCACTCACACCAACGCCTCGAACTCGTCCACCAGCCGCTCAAGCTGCGAACAGCCCGCCGCCCAGAACGCCTTCTCGCGCGGGTTCAGACCGAACGGTTTCAAAGCCTCGACATAGGTCTTGGTGCCGCCCGCCGCGAGCAACGCCTCATACAGCGGCGCGAAACCCTCCGGATCCTCGCGACGCTTCTCCATCAGGCCGCGCACCAAAAGATCGCCGAAGGCGTAGGCATAGACATAGAAGGGTGCGTGGCAGAAGTGGCTGACATAGGCCCAGTAGTGCTCGTAGCCGGCGTTCAGCCGCACCGCCGGGCCCAGGCTCTCGCCCATCACCTCCAGCCACAGGGCGCCGATCTGCTCGGGCGACAGCTCGCCGTCCTGACGGGCCTCGTGGAAGCGGCGTTCGAAGCGGTGGAAGGCGATCTGGCGGACGACGGTGTTGAGGCCATCCTCAATCTTGCCGGCCAGCAGCTTCCTGCGGTCGTCCGGCGTCGCCTCGGCCAGCAGGCGGTCGAACACCAGCCCTTCGCCGAAGATCGAGGCGGTCTCGGCCAGGGTCAGGGGCGTGTCGGCCAGCAGGGTGCCCAGCGGCGCGCACAGGGTCTGGTGCACGGCGTGGCCCAGTTCGTGGGCCAAGGTCAGCACGTCCCGCCGCTCGCCCATATAGTTCATGAACACATAGGGATGACGCTCGGCCGTCACCGGATGGGCATAGGCGCCCGACTGCTTGCCGGGGCGCGGCCTGGCGTCGATCCAGGGCTGGGTGAAGAAGGTTCGGGCGGAATCGGCGAACTTCGGGGCCAAGGTCTGGAAGCTCTCCAGCACCACGCTCCGGGCTTCTTCCCAGTCATAGGTGCGCGGCGCGGCGGCATCCAGCGGGGCGTTGCGGTCCCAATAGTCGAGGGCGTCGACGCCCATGATCTTCGCCTTCAGCGCATAGTAGCGATGCGACAAGCGAGGATAGGCCTCGACCACCGCCGCCTCCAGGGCGTTGACGGCGTCGGCGTCGACCTCGTTAGAGAGGTGCCGCGCCTGGGCCGGATCGGCGTAATGACGCCAGCGGTCCTCGACCTGTTTTTCGAAGGCCAGGGTGTTGAGAACCAGGGCCTGGGTCGAGACACGCGCTTCCAGAGCGGCGGCCAGACCCTCGGCGGCGGCCTTGCGGCGGGCGACGTCGGAGTCGGACAGGCGGTTGAGGGTTTCGGGCAGGGTCAGGGTCTCGTCGCCGACCTTGGCCTGCAGCTTGGCCAGGGTCTCATCATAGAGACGCACCCAGTTGGCGGCGGCCGGGCTCTTGTCGACGATGAACCGCTCCAGATCCGGCGACAGCTCGTGCGGCCGCGACAGGCGCACCCGGCGCAGCCACGGCGTCCAGCGGACGCCCAGCGGATAAGCGCGAAGCGCCGCCTCGATCTCGGCGTCCTCAAGCTTGTTGAGCTCCAGAGTGAAGAACAGGCTTTCGGCGGCGATCCCGGCCGAGCGGGCCCGCAGGTCGGCCTCGAACTTGGCGCAGGCCGGATCGTCGTGCGCCACCGAGCCGGCGAGGCTGGCATAGGCGCCGACGCTCCACAGGTGGTTGGTGGCCTTCTCGTAGAGCTGGATGCCGCGATCGATCAGCAGACCCAGGCGCTCAGGCTCCGTGCGCGCCTGCAGGAACAGGCCCTCCAGCGAGGCCAGTTCGTCATTGGCGGCCTTGGCGGCGGTCAGGTCGAGCTCGATGCGAGGATCGTCGCGACGCTCATAGAGGTCGGCGAGGCTCCACTCGGGAAGGGCGTCGGTCTTGAAGGGGGCGTTCATGATCACAGGGATATGGCGCGCGTGGGGTCGGACGCAACGGCGCACGGCCGTTGGGGGGTGACATTCGTTGTGCGGTCTGGCGGACACGGCTTGTCGGCCTCGCGCCAAACTGGCTGCAAGTGGGTGGGGAGGCGCGAAGCGGCCGGGGCGAACCCGGATGACCGTGATGTGTTTTGTGCGTTTCGGTTCGACCTGTCCGCTTCGCCAAGCTGTTCTTGACCGTGAGGATCGGGGCACACGAGCGTTAGTTTCAGCTCTGATTCCCAATTAACCCCCGGACGGGCGCGCATCTCGTCGATCGGCTATCCGTCTCGACGCCGACGATGTGCGATAGGCGGCTTCTGATCCCCGCCCTCTTCAACCCGCGCTCACCCGGCCGACAAGCCACTCAGCGTTTGCGCCGTCCTTCTGAGACAGCCCGCACACCTCGACCCGCCTTCCAGGGCGTCGCGGCCCCGCTCAGCTTCATCACCCGTCGCCGCATCAGGCCGGTACCAAGCGCCCTCCCCCTGCGACGGGGACAGGGAGAAGTATCCACCAGGTTTTGGAGCGGGGGATACAGAAGGGTGAGAAATCTTCAAGTCATTGATTTCGCTGATTTCGATTCGCTGAACGCAGAGGATAGAGCGCGAATCTTCACTGATGGGCTGTGCTACCGCATAAGACCAAAAGCGGTTGTCATCCCGGACGAGCGCGAAGCGCGAAGATCCGGGACCGACGCCTGAGCGCCGCGCTTCCGGCGGTCCCGGCTCTCCGCTTCGCTGCGGCCGGGATGACAAGCTTTGTTGGCGCCGAACACACCTTCGCGCCGAGGGGAGCCATCCTTACATCTCACGGCGAGATGATCGCCGGATTGGAAAGATCACTCCGCCGACACCGCCCTCCGGGCGGCCGCTCCGCGGCGGCCCGGAGGGCCGTCCTTGACAGACCTTTCCAGTCCGGCACGCTGCCGCCTCCAAGAGATTTAAGGATGAGCGGGACGCGGGGCGTCCGTTTATGGGTCATGAGACGAAGGGCGCTTTCGACCCTAGTCGGACGTTCGCCACGTCCGCTTCCCGGCGGATGCTATCAGACTTCGTTTCTTGGGCCTCGTTCGAGCGCGGTCAGCAGCACGCTCAGTTGGATCAAATTGAGCTCACCCGTGCTCACAAACCATTGTTTTTCTTCGAAGCGCACGCAGAGTTGAGGCCATCCGGAACTGTCGATAATCCCAATCCAGCTGCTAACGACAGGCACGGACCAAATACGCGCAAACAATCTGTGCATCGTTAGCACCCCGTCTGCGAGCACCAGTCTGGCCGTCGCCAAATAAGCGATCACGAGCCCCAAGATGGCGACGACGCCCAGAGCCGCCAGCTCACCGGTAAAAGCCAACCAGAGAAAAAACGCCAGTATGGGAGCCGTTACGATCGGCACGAATATGGTTGAGCCGGCGCTCGGACCGACGGTGATCAATCTGGCTTCCCACTTTGCTGCGCCAGCTAGTTCTCAGCTTTCGACGGTGATGGTTCAAGCAAAGATTGCGAGATAGGGAAATCGGAACAAGGCGAGCGTCGAGTCTGACATCCACCCACAACCGACCCTCCGCGCGTCCGCTTCCCCGTCAAACCTCCCACCGCCTTCGGCTCCACGATCCTCCACGCCTCCCGCAACAACCCCGCCAGCTCTTCCGCCTCGATCTCCGCCAGCCGCACCAGCACCGCCGGATAACCCCGATAGTGGTCGTCATCGAAGAAGCGATCAGGCGCGGCTTCGATCAGCATCTCCTTGGTCTCGATCCGGCAGCGCACCGCGAAAACGCCGGGGACGAGCACACGGCGAGCCTTGGGCGCGGGCCGCGCCACATAGGCCCAGGCGAAACCCTTGCCGCCCACCGAATAGGCGATCTGGGCGCCGTTGAGGGCCTCCTCCGCCTCCGGCAGGGCCATCGCCAGGGCGCGCAAACCGACCCCGTCGATCATCGTCAAAACCCGTCCTGGCAAGGCCTTGTTAAGCCTGAACCTTAAGGTTGCCGACACCTCTCCGAAAGCCGGTGTTTACCCCCGTGCTGTATCACTCTGAACCAACAAGAGCCCTGCTCCATGTCGAGCGTGGCCGGTTATGATGGGTGTCTTCCTATGTCCAAGACGGTTCTCGTCGTCGATGACGATCCGACTCAGCGGCGCCTGATCCAGGCCGTGCTGGAGCGCGACGGGTTCGCGGTCTCGCATGCCGAGAACGGCGACGCGGCGATGGCGCACCTGTCCTCCGGCGCGCCTACCGACGTGGTGCTGCTGGACTTGGTCATGCCCGGCCTGAACGGCCACGACACCCTGAAGGAGATGCGCTCGCGCGGGTTTGTGCAGCCCGTCATCGTTCTAACGGCCAGCGGCGGCGTCGACACCGTGGTCAAGGCCATGCAAGCCGGCGCCACCGACTTCTTCATCAAGCCGGCTTCCCCCGAGCGGATCACCGTGTCGATCCGCAACGCCCTGTCGATGGGCGACCTGAAGGGCGAGGTGGAACGGCTTACCAAGCGCACCGCCGGCAAGACCACCTTCGCAGATTTGATCGGAACCTCGCCCGCCATGACCCTGGTCAAGCGGATGGGCGAGCGCGCCGCCAAAAGCTCTATCCCCATTCTGATCACCGGTGAAAGCGGCGTCGGCAAGGAGCTGATCGCCCGCGCCGTGCACGGCTCGTCCGACCGGGCCGGCAAGCCCTTCGTGGCCGTCAACTGCGGCGCGATTCCCGAAAACCTCGTCGAATCGATCCTTTTCGGCCACGAGAAGGGCAGCTTCACGGGCGCCACCGACAAGCATCTGGGCAAGTTCAAGGAGGCCGACGGCGGCACCCTGTTCCTTGACGAGGTCGGCGAACTGCCGCTCGACATGCAGGTCAAGCTGCTGCGCGCGTTGCAGGAGGGCGAGATCGATCCGATCGGCTCCAAGCGTTCGCAAAAGGTCGATGTGCGTATCGTCTCGGCGACCAATCGCGACGTGGCCCAGGCCGTGGCGCAAGGCCGGTTCCGCGAGGACCTCTATTACCGCCTGAACGTCTTCCCCATCGAGGCCCCCTCGCTGCGCGAACGCCGCGACGACGTGCCGGCCCTGGTCGAGGCCTTCATCCGCCGGTTCAACGTGGAAGAGGGCAAGCGCGTCATCGGCGCCTTGCCCGAGACGCTGGCCCTGCTGACCGCCTTCGACTGGCCGGGCAATGTCCGCCAGCTGGAAAACACGGTCTATCGGGCCATCGTCCTGGCCGACGCGCCCTATCTGCAGCCCTACGACTTTCCGGCGATTTCCGGCCTGCAGGCGCCGATCGAGGCCCTGCCGTCGGCCAGTGTGAGCGCGCCCGACCTGCCTTCGGTGCTTCAGGCGACCCATGCGGCCATGGCCAACGCAGCCGGTGACGCACCGGTGCGGATCCTCGATGATCGCGGCCATCTGCGGACGCTGGAAGAAATCGAACGTGACCTCATTCAGCACGCGATCGATGTCTATGCGGGCCACATGAGCGAGGTGGCTCGCCGTCTGGGGATCGGTCGCTCCACCCTCTATCGCAAGGTCCGGGAGCAGGGCATCGAGATTGATATGAAGGAAGCTGGCTGATGACCATCGTTCTGCGCCCGGTCTCGCGCGAGCAGCGCCTGAAGACGCTGATCCGGCCCTGGAAGGCGCCCCGCCAGGCGCCCCGTCAGGTCTAGTTTTTACGCCACTTGGGCGACTTCGCTGTCTTCGGGATGATCGGGATCGACCGTTTCGGCCGTCCGGGTCCATCCCGCCAGACCACGCGTCACCGCGCCGTCGGCTTCGAGTTGCTGCAGTTCGAGCGTGATGGCCGTGACCGGCAAGGACCGGTTCCAGCGTCGTTCAAGCTGCAGGGCGATGTCGGTCACAGCCAGACCCGCGCCGCCGTGCTGTAAGGCCATCAGGATCATGTCGCCGATGGAGCGGCTTCGCCGTCCCCTCCGGCTGGGCGCGGGAATGGCGAAGGAAGACGGTTCGGCCGCGACACGGTCCTCGCTGAGGCCGGCCCTTTCGATCGCTCCCAAAGCCAGACCGATAGCTCGCAGTTCGCCTTCGAAGGGCGCCAAGGCGCGCTTCTGGGCTTCACCCATGCGGACCTCTAGGTCCGCCTTTCTTCGTAGTAGATATTCATACGTCGTCGCCATGGCGCTTGTCCGTTATCGTTAGCGTTGATCCGGCGCCGATGCAGATCAAGGTCCGCGCGCGCTAGAAGGGCGAACGTCGCCCCCACCGGACGAAGCGTTCCTTATGATCAGGACCGTGAGATCCTGCGCCATAATGTCTCACCCGGCGGGTTACTGCGGCCTTAACGGAGGTCGCTGAACGTTGGTTTTCGGTAAGCTTTTGAGACCGTTATCTCGGCAAACAACGGCAAAAACTCATTGCGCCGAGCGCTCGGCGCCATACCGAATATTCTAAATCCTTATCGCCCTGAGCGTGCGTCCGTGGCCGGGGTCCGCAGCCTCCAGCGGGCCGCGAGGGCGATCGGCATGCCGACGGCCAGAACGTGGGCGAATATTCCGTCGAGGAAGACGAGCCAGTCGAACGCTCCGCTGCCGGCCAGCGACAGCGGCACGACGACATAGGTCATCACGACGTACAACCCCAGGCCGTACAGACTTCCCATCGTCCACGGCCGTCGGATCAGGACCTCGAGACGGCGCGCGGCGAGCACATAAACGGCGGCCATGATCAGGGTCATGCCAAAATGCAGACCAAGCCCCAACCCTGCGGTTGGCAGGCCGCCAGCGAAGGACGCCTTGCCAAGAAGCCCCGAGGCGACCGACTGCAGAATGCGGATCGGCTCGACCCCCTTTAGGGCGTAGAACACCATCACCTGAATGATATCGAAGGCGCCCGCGCAGACCCCGCCGACGGCGATGGCGACAAGCTCTCTCTTCGATACCGTGGCGGTTCCCGACATGGCGACTCCCCTGCGACTTGGGCGAGCCTAACTTTCAGAACGGCGTTATGCCAATGGCCGGCTACTCATCGCCCTCGGCTTCGACTTCGGTCGGCGTCGCCGCCGCGCGGCGGCCAAAGCCTCGGCCGCGCTTCATGGGCTTCTTCTCGCCCTTGGCCTTGGCGACGATTTCCTTGAGCTTGAGGGTCTGATTGCCCGACAGGGCCTGGTCGCGACCGCCCTTTTCGGGATCGCCGAAGGCCCGGCCATAGGTCTCGACCCGCTGGGCGACCGAGGTCAGGAACTCGCCCTCCCAGTCGGAAAGCGCGATCCCGCTCTTGTCGGCGGCCCGCCTGGCGCGTTTCAGAGCGTTCAGCGCCGCTCTCTTGGCCTGGGCTCTGGGATCAGGGGGCTTGGCGCGCATCGAGGGAGACTATCCCCGAAGCCGCGCCAAGACGCACCCTGCAAAAATGCCCGAGGCGCGCGTTCGGGCGCCGGCCAAAGATAGGCTTTAGATCGCGCCGACGGCCGACAGATAGAGGTCGAGGATTGCGTCTTCTTCCTGACGCTTGGCGCGGTCCTGCTTGAGGATGCGGACCACCTTGCGCAGGATCTTGACGTCGAAGCCGTTGCCCTTGGCTTCGTTGTAGACTTCCTTGATCTGCTCGGAGATCTCGGCCTTCTCGACCTCGAGGCGCTCAATGCGCTCGATGATGCTCTTCAGCTGGCCTTGAGCGGTGGAGTTCAGAACATCGGCGTGGGCGGCATCGTCGGCCATGACGGGAAAGCTCTTCGGTCGGGGGTGGAATTGGGCGCGGACCATAGGGCCCGAGCCTCTCCGTCACAACAGGCCGTGGGCCTGAATCATCGGCCGCGGAGCCGCCAGATCTGTGAACAGATGTGTATGGAATCCCATCGCGTCGGCGGCCGCGATATTGGCGGCGTTGTCGTCGACGAACAGCAGGTCGCCGGGCTCAAGGCCCGTCCGCTCCAGCACGATCTCGTAGATCCGCCGGTCGGGCTTGATGACCTTTTCTTCGGCCGAGACGATGACGTCCCGGAAGAGCGTGAACACCGGGCTCATCGCCTGGACGCCGGGCCAGGTCTCGCTCGACATGTTGGTGAGGCCAAACTGCGGGACGCCCCGCGCGGCCAGGTCGTTCATGACGGCCTCAGTTTCGGGAATCGCACCCGAGAACATTTCCGGCCAGCGGCCCCACCAGGCGGCGATCTGTTCGGCATATTGGGGATGCAGCGGTGTCAGCCGCGCGATGTTGTCGGCGAAGGTCAGGCCCCGGTCGGTCTCGCCGTGCCAATCCATGGTGCAGACATGCGAAAGAAACCCGTCAAGTTCGGCGGGTTCCTTGAAGATCTTCGCGAACAGCGTGCGCGGATTCCAGCGCACGATGACATTGCCGACGTCCCAGAGCAGCGCCCTGGGTCCATCGACAAGCGTCATCAGCCCTGCTTGGCTTTGAAGCGCGGGTCGGTCTTGTTGATGATGTAGACGACGCCCTTGCGGCGCACCAACTTGCAGTCGCGGTGGCGAGACTTCAGCGACTTGAGCGAGCTACGAACCTTCATGACCGTCTCTATATTCAGCGGAGAGGTTCGGGAACGCCAGATGGCGACCAGAACATCCGGGATGTTTCGGAGGGAGGGCGTATAGGCAAGGCGCGGCTCGGAGTCAACGGCGCTAACCCTTCAATCGGAACTTCACCGCTTTGTCGGCCTTGTGATTGAAGAGTTCACCCGGATGCCGGTAGCCTGCGCTCATGGATCGTCGCTTCTTTCTCGTTCTCCTCCTCGCCGGCTGCGCTGACGCCTCGCCGCAAGGGCCGCTGACGCCGCTGACCTCGGCCATGCCGACCGCGGCGCCGCCGATTCCGGTGAACACCGCGCCGCCGCCGGCGGCGACCGCTGTCCCGGCCAGGGAGCTCAGCTTCGACACTTGGCTGGCCGACTTCATGGTTCGCGCCCAGGCCGCCGGCCTGACACAGCAATTGCTGAACCGCGAGCTGGGCGGCGTGACGCCCGATCCCAAGGTCATCAGCCTGGACGGTCGCCAGCCTGAATTCTCCAAGCCGGTCGGCGACTATATCAAGGGCGTGATCAGCGACGACCGTGTCGCCGTGGGCCGCCGCAAGCGCGCCGAACTGGCCTTCCTGCAGCAGGTCGAAGGCCGCTACGGCGTGCCGCGCGACATCCTGCTGGCGGTCTGGGCCATGGAATCCGCGTTCGGCCAGATCCAGGGTAATTTCGACGTCGTCCGCTCGATGGTCAGTCTCGCCGCCGACGGCCGCCGACGCGGCTGGGCCGAGGGCGAACTGATCGCGGCCCTGCAGATCATCGATTCGGGCGAGGTGCCTCGCAGCCAGCTGAAGGGCTCGTGGGCCGGGGCCATGGGCCAGACCCAGTTCCTGCCCAGCAACTATCGCTCGACCGCCGTGGACGCCGATGGCGACGGCAAGCGCGACATCTGGGGGTCGGACGCCGATTCCCTGGCCTCGGCCGCCAATCTGCTGGCCAAGGGCGGCTGGAAGCCGGGCGCCGGCTGGGCCGAGGAAGTGATCCTGCCCGCCGGCTTCGACTACGGCCTGTCGGAAGGCCCGCGCGAGGTCCCGTCATGGTGGGAAGCCAGGGGCGTGCGTCGCGCTGACGGCTTGCCGTGGAGCGCCGCCGACGCCGCCTCGCCCACAGGCCTGATCCTGCCGGCCGGCGCCAATGGCCCGGCCTTCCTGGCCCTGCCCAACCACTTTGCGATCCGCAAATACAATAACTCGACCTCCTATGCCCTGGGCATAGGCCTGCTGGCCGACCGCTTCGGCGGCAGCGGTCCGCTGGTCGCCGTCTGGCCGGTCGAGGCGCCGCTATCGCTGTCGGATCGCATGGCCGCCCAGATCGCCCTGGCTCGCCTGGGCTTCGACCCCGGCGCGCCCGACGGCGTGATCGGCGCCGGCTCCCGCAAGGCCCTGCGCGCCTGGCAGCAAAACCGCGCCCTGCCGGCCGACGGCTATCTGTCGATGGACATGGTCCAGCGCCTCAAGGCCCAGGCTGGGCTCAGCTGATCGTCGCGCTGGCGCCCGTGCGAAAACCCTCTCTCTTTGAGAGAGGGTTTTAGGTGCGCGGCGGGTCGAACGTCGCCTCTCAGCCTGTTGTGATCTCCATCCAGATCACGTGACTCTGGCCCGGCGCCAAGGTCACCATGCCGGAGTCCGGGGGTCCAAAGGGATTGGGCCGGTTGGCGCACGGTTCAACGCAATAGAAGTCCTGGCCGGGCGGCACATAGAGATGCAGCCAGCGGCACTCGGGTGAGGCGGTGATCGTCGTGGTCGGCTGGCCCGGCGCGCTGAGCTCGGCAAGCTGGTTCCAGCCCGTGTAGCAATGGTCGATCAGGCTATCGTGACCCTCGACGCCGGCGCCCCTGGCCCAGTCAGGACCCCAGACGCCTTCGTGATGGATGGTCGGCAGCACGGTTTCGTCGATCATCCAGACGCCACCGACCGTCGCCTTCAACGCCTCGCCCGGGCGGCGCGGGAAATAGGGGTGGAAGCCCAGGCCGGCGGGCATGGGCGCATCGCCCGTATTGGTCACTGACAGTTCCATACGCAGGCCGCGCTCGCCCAGGATGAACCGTTGCTCGGCGCGATAGGCCCAGGGCCAATCCGAAGGCGCATGGTCGTAGGAAAGCAGCGCCTGGGCGCCCTTGGCGCTATCGACGGTCCAGGCTTCGCGCCAGCCCTGGCCATGCAGCGGATGGGGATGACCGCCGAGGTTAGGCTTCAGACCCACATCGCGCCCCTCGAACGCGAAGCGGCCGTGCGGAATGCGATTGCAGAACGGCACCAGCGGGAAACTGGCTGCGTCCAGCACGTCGATCGCGCCCTGCGTCATCGGCCTCAGGATGTCGCGGCCATCGACGGTGAAGCCGGCGACAGAGCCGCCGACATTGGGGAACAACTGAAGGCGCGACGCGCCGTTTTCGAGGACGATCATGGCCCATCGGTAGGGCCTTTCCCGGATCGCGCGCAAGTCCGATTGGTAGCGATCCTACCCCCCAGGCGGCTTGCGCGATCCGGTCGGACGATGCTCAACTTGGCCATGATCGAGAAGCTCTCCGCCAGGACGGCGCGGCGTATGGCGCTGGCGGCGCAGGGGTTTGGCAAGGCGCGCCCAACCGCGCCCGGACGTCGCCATGTGCTCTCGACGATCGAGACGCTGGGCCTTCTCCAGATCGACTCGGTCAATGTGGTGTCACGCTCGCACTACCTGCCGCTGTTCTCGCGCCTGGGCGACTATCCGCGCGGCCTGCTCGAAGACCTCGCCTGGGGCAAGAAGCCCGCCCTGGTGGAATATTGGGGCCATGAGGCCTCGCTGATGCCGCGCGACATGCATCCGCTGTTTCGCTGGAGGATGGCCGACGCCAAGGCCGGGGTCGGCGTCTGGAAGGGCGTGGCCCGGTTCCTCGACAGCCATCCCGACTTCATCGCCAAGGCCCTGGCCGAGATCCGCCGACGCGGCCCGATCTCGGCCGGCGAACTGGAGATCGGCGCCAAGAAGGGCCCCGGCGGCTGGTGGGGCTGGAGCGAGGCCAAGCGGGCGCTGGAATGCCTGTTCTGGATCGGCGAGCTGACCACCGCCACCCGCCGCGCCGGCTTCGAGCGGGTCTATGGCACGCCTGAGCAGGTGCTGCCTGCGTCCCTGATCGAGGCGCCGACACCCCACCGCGAAGACGCCCACCGCGCCCTGATCGCCCGCGCCGCCAGGGCCATGGGCGTCGCCACCGAACGCGACCTGCGCGACTATTTCCGCATGGGTCCCGCCGAAACTCGCGCCCGTGTCGCCGAACTGGTCGAGGAAGGGATCCTCGTCCCCGCACAGGTCGAGGGCTGGGAGCACACGGCCTATGTCTCCGCAGGGGCCGCCAGACCCCGCAAGGTCGAGGCCCGGGCCCTGCTGTCGCCGTTCGACAACCTGATCTGGTTTCGCGAGCGCGCCGAGCGGATCTTCGACGCCCGCATCCGGCTGGAAATCTACACCCCCGCTCACCTGCGCACCCATGGCTACTACGTCCTGCCGTTCCTGCAGGGCGAGACCCTGACCGCCCGCGTGGATCTCAAGGCCGACCGTAAAACGGGTCGCCTTCTGGTCCAGGCCGCTCACGCCGAACCCGCCGCCAATGGCGAGACGGCGGCGACCCTGGCTGAGGAGTTGAGGTTGATGGCCGGCTGGTTGGGCCTGTCGGACGTCACCGTGGCGGAGAAGGGCGATCTGGCGGGAAACCTGGCCTCAGCACTAAAGGTCTGAACCTCCAGGTTGACAGGTCTGACCTCTTCCGGGATTTTATCAGAGAGACATTTTTTACATATAATAAACCGGGACGAACACAGTGGGCGCGGCGCCATCGGATAGCGGATCGGGCGAAGCGGTGATTTCGCGCCTGCCTCCGCTGGGATTCGGCGGCGGAGCGATCGGCAATCTCTACGCCGCGATGAGCGACGCCCAGGCGTCGGCAACCATCGCGACAGCCCTCGACGCCGGCCTCCGCTATTTCGACACCGCGCCCCACTACGGCTTTGGCCTGAGCGAGGCGCGGCTGGGCCAGGCCCTGTCCGGCCGTTCCGACGTCATCGTCTCCAGCAAGGTCGGCCGGCTGCTGGTTCCCACCGACGCCGGCCCGGGCGAGCGGCACGGCTTCGTCGACGCCGCGCCGTTCGAGCCGGTCTTCGACTACGGCTATGACGCGGTGATGCGCTCTTGCGAAGAAAGCCTGAAGCGCCTGGGCCGCGACCGCATCGATATATTGCTGGCCCACGACCTGGGTCGCCGCACCCATGGCCAGGATCACCCCGCCCGGTTCCGCGAGTTCTTCGAGGGCGGCTATCGGGCCATGCGGGAACTGCGTGACAGCGGCGCGGTCGGGGCCATCGGGCTGGGCGTAAACGAGCATGAGGCCTGCGAAGAGGCGCTGGGCCATGGCGACTTCGACGTCTTCCTGCTGGCCGGTCGCTACACCCTGCTGGAACAGACCGCCCTGGACGGCTTCCTGCCGCTCTGCCTGAGGCGGGGCGTCCGGATCATCGTCGGCGGTCCGTTCAATTCCGGCGTTCTGGTCGAGGGGCTCGCAAGCGCCCACTACAATTACCGGCCAGCGCCATCGGAGATCATCGACCGGGTTCGGAAGCTGCAGGCCGTCTGCGCCGCCCACGACGTTCCATTGCCGGCAGCGGCGCTGCAGTTTCCGCTGGCCCATCCGGCCACGGCCAGCGTCATTCCGGGCCTCGGCAGCCCCACTCAGGTCGCCCAGGCGATGGCCTGGATGCGCACGCCCATCCCCGGCGCTCTGTGGGACGATCTTCGCACCGAGGGCCTGCTGCATCCCGGCGCCCCGACGCCAGACGCGCGGGTCCCCGCATGAAGCTGGTCCTGCTGCATCCCGACGACAATGTCATGGTCCTGGCCGCCCCGGTTCGAGCGGGTGAGACGCTTAGTATTGAGGGAAGCGCGCTCGTCGCCTCGACCGATGTCGAGGTGGGTCACAAGCTGGCCCGGCGCGCCCTGGCGGTCGGCGACAAGGTTCTGAAACACGGCGCGCCGATCGGATCGATGACCGCCTCGGCGGCGCCCGGCGAACACGTCCACCTGCACAACATGAAGAGCGACTACATCGCCAGCCACACACGGTTGGCGACCGGGGCGGGCGAGGTCTGAGCCATGCGCGGTTATCTGAGGGGCGATGGTCGCAAGGGCGTCCGCAACGTGGTGGCGGTGGCCTATCTGGTGGAATGCGCCCACCACGTGGCGAGGGCCATCGTCAGCAAGATCGATGACCCCGACGTCCATCTGATCGGCTTTCCCGGCTGCTATCCCAACGCCTACGCCTTGAAGGTCATGCAGGCCATCGGGACCCATCCCAATGTCGGCGGGGTGCTGCTGATCTCGCTGGGTTGCGAGAGCTTCAATCGCGAGGCCCTGCGCGCGACCATCGAGGCCAGCGGCCGGCTGGTCGAGACCCTGGTGATCCAGGAGGCCGGCGGCACGGCGGCGACCATCCAGAAGGGCCGCGAGGCCGTGGCCCGTTTGAAGGCTATCGCCGACCAGGCGCCGGTGGTTTCCATGGACATCTCCGAACTGGTGATCGGCGCCATCTGCGGCGGTTCGGACGGCACCAGCGGCATCACCGCCAATCCCGCCGTCGGGCGAGCCTTCGACCGTCTCGGCGCGGCCGGCGCGGCCTGCATCTTCGAGGAGACCGGCGAGCTGGTCGGCTGCGAGACGATCATGGCGGGCCGCGCGATCACGCCGGAACTGGGCCGCGAACTGGAGGCCAGCGTCCGCAAGGCAGAGGCCTATTACACCCTGATGGGCTATGGCAGCTTCGCGCCCGGCAACGCCGAGGGCGGCCTGACGACCCAAGAGGAAAAGTCGATGGGGGCCTATTCCAAGTCCGGCTCGGCGCCCATCGTCGGCATCCTCAAGCCTGGTGACCAGCCACCAAGCGGCGGGCTGTATCTGCTGGACGTGGTGCCGGACGGCGAACCGCGCTTTGGCTTTCCCAACATCTCCGACAATGCGGAGATCGTCGAGTTGATCGCCTGCGGAGCGCACATGACCCTGTTCACTACCGGCCGAGGCTCGGTGGTCGGCTCGGCCATCTCACCGGTGATCAAGGTCTGCGCCAATCCCGAGACCTATCGCAAACTGGCCGGCGACATGGATATCGACGCCGGCCGGATCATGGAAGGGCGCGGCACGCTGGAGCAGGTCGGCGACGAGATCCACAATTTGGTCGTCGCCGTGGCCGGCGGCGCGCGGACGGTGTCCGAAACGCTGGGCCACCAGGAGTTCATCCTCACCTACAAGGCCTTCGACCCGGTTGGTCCAGCCTGCCTGCCCCTTCGACGGGTCAGCTGATGGGCAGACTGGCTGGCCGACTGGCGGGCAAGACCGCCCTGGTGACCGCGGCGGGTCAGGGCATCGGCAAGGCCAGCGCCGAACTGTTCGCCCGCGAAGGCGCGCGGGTGGTCGCCACCGATATCAATGACGACCTTCTGACCGCGGTGGAAGGCTGCGAAACCCGCCGCCTCGACGTGCTGGATCCCCAGGCGATCAAGGCGCTGGCCGCCGAGCTTGGCGCGGTGGACGTGCTGTTCAACTGCGCTGGCTTTGTTCACGCCGGCACGATCCTCGACTGCGACGAGCAGGCCTGGGCCTTCTCAAACGACATCAATGTGGGGGCCATGTACCGGACGATCCGCGCGTTCCTGCCGGCCATGCTGGAGACCGGGGGCGGCTCGATCGTCAACATGTCGTCGGTGGCCAGCTCGATCAAGGGCGTGCCTGGACGCTTTGCCTATGGCGCCACCAAGGCCGCCGTGATCGGGCTGACCAAGGCCGTGGCGGCCGACTTCGTGGGACAGGGAGTTCGCTGCAACGCCATCTGCCCCGGCACGGTCGAGACTCCGTCCCTGAACCAGCGGCTGGCCGACACCGGCGACTACGAGGCTGCCCGCGCGGTCTTCACCGCACGTCAGCCCATGGGGCGTCTAGGTCAGCCGGAGGAGTTGGCGCAACTGGCGCTGTATCTCGCCAGCGACGAGTCGTCGTTCACAACGGGCCAGATCCACATCGTCGATGGCGGCTGGATAAACTAGGGCGGAAAGCCCTCAGGCGATCTCGCGGCTCTGGGCGAGACACTCGCCGATGGCGCGCGCGCAGCCCGGAATACCGAGCGCGCCGATGAACGACATGGCGACGGCGCCGACCAGCATTACGGGCTGAAAGATCGATTGGAAGAAGCGCATGGGGTCTCTCCGCAAAGCCTCACCGTTCGGCGTTATGCAAAGCAATAAGCCTGAACCGTGACAATTGTTCCGGACCCGTCCTGAAAAGTTCAGACCGCGTTGTTTTTATCGCTGACGTCCGCGAACCCGTAGGCCTGCCGGGCCGCCTCGATCCGGTCAAGCTTGGCGTAGAGAGGGGCCCAGTCGTCCTCGGCGGCGATGGACCCCCACAGCGCCTCGACCTCTTCGATAAGCAGCTCCTCAGGCTCGTCGCTTGCGAAGACCGGATGCTCCAGACGTTCCGGCCGATCCGGCTCGAAGTCCGCCAGCCTGCCGCGGAAATCGGCGAAGGCCTCGTCGCCATAGAGGGCGGCGCGAGGACCGGCCATGGCGCGGGACTCCGAGGCCGGTCCGCCAAACCAGTCGAAGAAGAAGGGCTCCCAGCGCAGGGCGTCACCCCCCGCCGCCAGGGCCTTGAAGGCGGCGCTGACCAGGTTCATGTCGGTCGCCAGATCGCGAGGCTTGAGGTCGAGGCGTCGCAGCATCGCCGCGCGGAGGGCGTCGCGATAGGCGTCGGAGAAGCCGTTCAGCGCCTCGACCAGCCCGGCCTGGTCGGTCACCAGGGTCAGGCAGGCGGCCAGTTGCTGCAGATTCCAGAACACCGCCTCTGGCTGGCGGCCAAAGCTGTAGAGGCCGTTGTGGTCAAAATAGGCGGCGGTGAAGTTCGGATCGTTGCGCGGCAGGAACCGCCACGGGCCGTAGTCAAAGCTCTCGCCGGTCACCACCATGTTATCGGTGTTGAGCACGCCGTGGACAAAGCCTGCCGACATCCAGCCGGCCAAGAGCTTGGCGCTGGCCTCGACCACCGCCCGCATCAGCGCGGCGGGGCGGTCGGGTTCATGGGCCAGATGCGGATAATAGGTCTCGACCGCGTGATCGACGAGCACGGTGATCAGATCAGGCCGCTCGAAATAGGCCTGACGCTGGAAGGTCCCGAAACGGATGTGGCTGTGCGACAGCCGGGTCAGCACGGCCGAGCGGGTCGGGCTGGGCTCGTCGCCGCGCTGCAGTTCCTCGCCGGTCTCGACAAGCGAAAAGGCGCGCGAGGTCGGAACGCCAACGGCCTCCAGCAGGCTGGCGGCCAGGATCTCGCGCATGCCGCCCTTCAGGGTCAGCCGTCCGTCGCCCTGCCGCGACCAAGGCGTCTGGCCCGAGCCCTTGGTGGCCAGGTCAAGCAGCCGCCCTGTCTGGCTTGAGGGCGTCCCCTGTTCCCGAAGCTGAGCGAACAGGAAGCCGCGCCCGTCGCCAAGGTCGGGATTGTAGCTGCGGAACTGATGGCCGTGATAGCGCATGGCCAGTGGCTGGGGCTGATTGCCGGGCAGAGGCTCGAACCGGCCGAACGCGGCGATCCACTCGGCGTCCGACAGGCCGTCCAGCCCCACGGTCGCCGCCGCGCGGTCGTTGCGGAAGCGCAGGCGGGTCGTGGGGAAATCGGCAGGATCGACCGGATCGGCGAAGTCGCGACCCAGGGCCATGAACTGCGGATCGGGACGATAGGCGAGCGACGATGTCATAGGTCGCAAATGAGCGCGCCGAACCGATCTTGCAAGCTTCGCCAACGACGGGCTGCATCACCGGGGATGGCGACCGACCCGTGTCGCTTCTGCGCAACAGGCCTTTCCGATCCTTTTACCTGTAAGGGTTTTCACTTGCTCTGACCGCCAGCGATCCGTAACCGTGGAGTGTCCATTTGAACAGTCGTTCGAGTGAGTCCAAACAAAATCAGCCGTGGGCGATGCAAGCGCTCGCGGCATAACGAACCGAGGTAGGAAATGCGCTTTACCCAGGTGCTTTGCGGCACGGCGTCCGCCGTTGTGCTTGCCGGTCTGTTCACCGCTGGCGCGGTTCAGGCCCAGGAAGTCGAAATCCCCACCGTCGACAGCATCGTCGTCACCGCCCAAAAGCGCGAGCAGAACCTGCAGGACGTGCCGGTCGTGGTGACCGCCGTCGGCGCCAAGCTGCTGCAAGACACGGGCATCAAGGACATCAAGGATCTGACGATCCTGACCCCCGGCCTGACCGTCACCTCGACGACGTCGGAAGCCTCGACCACCGCCCGCGTCCGCGGCGTCGGCACCGTCGGCGACAACCCCGGTCTGGAAAGTTCGGTCGGTATCGTGATCGACGGCGTCTATCGCCCGCGTAACGGCGTGTCCTTCGGCGATCTGGGCGAAATGGAGCGCATCGAGGTCCTGAAGGGCCCGCAAGGCACGCTGTTTGGCAAGAACACCTCGGCCGGCGTCATCAACGTCGTGACCAAGGAGCCTGAGTTCGGCTTCGCCGCCAACGCTGAAGCCACCATCGGCAACTTCAACGCCCACGGCCTCGCCGCTTCGGTGACCGGCCCGCTGTTCGGCACCGAGACCCTCGCCGGTCGCCTGTATGTCGCCGCCCGCGAGCGCGATGGCTACAACGACGTCAACAACGGCCGCGGCCCTAGCGACCGCGACCAGGACGCCGACCAGGGCTTCTACACCGTGCGCGGCCAACTGCTGTTCGTGCCCAATGACGAAGCCACCTTCAAGATCATCGCCGACTACACCAAGCGCGACGAAAACTGCTGCGGCGCCGTGCAGATCCGCACCGGCCCGACCGCCGGCATCCTGAACCTGGTCAGCGGCGGCGTCGCCCTGGCTCCGACCGCCAAGCCCTATGATCGCGTCGTCTATGCCAACCGCGGCACACCGTCCTCGATCGAGGACAAGGGCGTCTCGCTGGAGGGCAATATCGAACTGCCGATCGGCGAACTGACCTCGATCACCGCCATCCGCAACTGGCGCACCGACAACGGCCAGGACAGCGATTTCTCCACCGCCGATCTGGCCTATCGCAACAAGGACGGCACCAACTACAGCGAGTTCCTGACCTTCACCCAGGAACTGCGCCTGGCCGGCAAGACCGGTAACCTCGACTGGCTGGTCGGCGCGTTCCTGGCCGACGAGAAGCTCGAGACCAAGGCCAACTTCCTCTATGGCAATCACTACGAGCAGTATCTGGGTCGCCTGCTGTCGCAGTCGGCCGCCAATCCGGCCGGCATCGCCAACTTCATCTCGATCCTGACCGGCCGCGCGCCGAACACCACCTTCACGCCCGGTCAGGGCCTGCGGGACAGCTATAGCCAGCGCGCCAAGACCATCGCGCTGTTCACCAGCAACACCCTTCAGCTCACCGACGCGTTCAGCATCACCGCCGGCCTGCGCTACAGCGCCGACAAGAAGGATCTGGACACCTACCAGACCATCACGGACGGCGGCGTCGGCTGCGGCATCGGTCTGTCGCCCGCCGGTCAGGCTCGCATCGCCGGCATCGTCGGCCCGGCGTCCACCCCGCTCGTCGTCGGCCGCCTTTGCCTGCCCTGGGCCAACCCGCTGTTCAACAACCGCGGCACCCACCAGACGCGCACCGACAAGGAATGGTCGGGCACGGTCAAGGCCGCCTATCGCTTCTCGCCCGAAGTGTTCAGCTACGCTTCATTCGCTCGCGGCTATAAGGGCGGCGGCTACAACCTGGACCGCACCCAGTCGTCCAACGGCCTGCAAAGCGGCGGCCAAGGCGTGCTGCCGATCCAGGACACCTCGTTCGAGGGTGAGTTCGTCGACAGCTATGAAATCGGCCTGAAGAACACCCTCTTCAACCGCTCGGTGCTGTTCAACGTCACGGGCTTCTATCAGAAGTTCACCGACTTCCAGCTGAACACCTTCCTGGGCACCTCGTTCGCCGTGCGTTCGATCCCGGAAGTGGTTTCGCAGGGCGTCGACGTCGACTTCCTGTGGTTCACCCCGGTCCGCGGCCTGTCGGTGCAGAGCGGCTTCACCTACGCCAAGACCGAATACGGCGACCAGAAGATCCCCAACGATCCGGGCAACGCCCTTTCCCAGTTGCCGGGCAGCCGCCTGTCGCTGGCGCCGGAATATTCGGCCTCGGGCTCGCTGACCTATGAGCGTCCGGTGGGCGACAACTACCGCGCCCGTTTCAACGTCGGTGCGAAGTACTCCTCGGAGTACAACACCGGTTCGGACCTGTTCCCGCCGAAGACGCAAGAAGGCTACACCGTGGTCAACGCTCGCATCGGCTTCGGCGCCGCCAGCGAAGCCTGGACCGTCGAACTGTGGGGCCAGAATATCCTGGACGAAGAATACACCCAGGTCGGCTTCAACGGCTTCCTGCAAGGCGCGTCGGGCCTGAGCGCCACCAACGCGACGTACGTCCCGGCTAATGACACCATCACCTACGACGCCTTCCTCGGCGCGCCGCGCACCTACGGCGTGACGCTGCGGGCGAAGTTCTAACCGGGAGGGGATCCGAAGGTCCGCTCTCCAAAGCGAGCAGGGCCTTTGGCTTTCGGATGAGGAAGGGGCGATCCGGGCAACCGGGTCGCCCTTTTTCTTTTGGCCTTCCGATCCCGCCTGACCCGACGCAACCTCCTGATGGGGATTCGCCGGACCACGAGGCAGACCGTGAAGACGATCAGGATACTGGGTTTCTGGATCTGTCTGGCCATCGGCGTGGCCCTCGGCGCCTACGCCCAGAGAACGCCTCAGCCTGTCGACGCCTCCGCGCCGGCCGCCGCCTTCTCCGCAGCCCGCGCCATGGGCGATGTCAAGGCCATGGCGCAGCGTCCGCACCCGACCGGCTCGGCCGATATCGTGCGGGTGCGCGATCACCTGCTGACCCGGATCGGCGAGTTGGGCCTGGAGGTCTCGGTGCGCCCCGGCGAGGGCTTCCAGCCCTATTCGAACAATGGCCGATCGCTGGGCGTGGCGGCGGTGCAGAACGTGGTCGGCGTCCTGCCCGGACAGGACCGCGAACTGCCAGCCGTGCTGGTGATGAGCCACTACGACTCCGTGCACAATTCGCCCGGCGCGGCTGACGACGCCCTGGGGGCCGCCGCCGCCCTGGAGATCGCCCGCGCCCTGAAGGCCGGTCCGCCGCCGGCGCGCGACGTGATCTTCTTGTTCACCGACGGCGAGGAAGCCGGCCTGCTGGGCGCCGACGCCTTCTTCGCTCGCGACCCCACCGCCGCCCGGGTCGGCGTGGTGCTGAACATGGAAGCCCGGGGAGACGCCGGTCGCGCGGCCATGTTCCAGACCGGCCCCGACAACGGCGGCCTGCTGGCCCTGATGGCTCGCGAGGCCGTGGGCCCCTCGGCCAATTCCCTGGCCTCGACCGTCTATGAGCGCATGCCCAATGACACCGACTTCACCCATTCGGTGAAGGCCGGCCTGCCGGGCCTGAACTTTGCCTTGATCGACAATCAGCTGGCCTATCACACGCCGCTGTCGACGCCCGAGCGGCTGGACCAGGGCAGCCTGCAGCATATGGGCAACCAGGTCTTGCCCATCGCCCGGGCCCTGGCCAGCGGCGCGAGCCTGCCCACCAAGACCCCCAACGTCATCTATTCCGACGTGCTGGGCCTGTTCCTGATCAGCTATTCGACGGCCATCGGCTGGGGGCTTCTGGCCCTGGCCGCCGGAATGATCGGCTTCGTGGTCTGGCGCGCCCTGAGCGGCGGCGTGACGTCCCCGCTCGATATCGTCCGGGGCGTGGCTGGCGCTGTGCTGCTGCTGCTGGCCAGCGCGCTGGTCCTGCATCTCCTGGGCCGCCTGCTGAACGTCGGCGACGGCCAGAAACTGTACGATCTGCTGGGTCGTTTTGACTTCCTGCTGCTGGGGGCCGGAGCGCTCAGCGTCGGGACCGGACTGCTGGTCGTCACGGCCCAGGCCCGGGGCGCGAAGCGGATCTGGCCCAGCCTGGCGGCCCTGGCCCTGGGCGGCGCCTGCAGCATCGTCGGCGGGTTCGACGCCGTGGGCCTTGGCCTTGGCGTCGCGGTAGAGTTGATGTGCTGGGCGGCGCTAGGAGGCAGGGTCGGGGTGTTGGGCGTCTGGATCGGCGGCCTCCTCACCCTGCTGCTGCTGTCCCTGGCCGCCCAGATCATGGCGCCCGGCGCGACGGTGATGCTGGTCTGGCCGCTGCTGATCGCCGCCTTGGGCGCGACCCTGGCCATGGCGCTGGGCGGAACCCGCGACCGCCGCGTGGCCCTGGCCATGACCCTGGCCATGGCGGTGCTGGCCACCGTGACCATCGCCCAGTTGACCGCCTGGGGCGCCTGGACCTTCGCCGGGATCGGCCTGATGGAGCCCGCCGTCCTGGCTCTGTTCGTACTGCTGGCCACCCCGGCCCTGGTGCCGATCACCTTCGACTTCGCGCAATCCCGATGGAGCTGGCGCGGTGTGGTTGTGCTGGTCGTGGCCGGCCTTGGCCTCGTGATCACTGCCGCCATCCCCGGCGCCTCGGCCGACCGGCCCAACCTGACCGAGGCCCATCACATCGCCGATCCCTCGACAGGCAAGGCCTGGCGCGTCTCGTCAATGCCAGAGCTGGACGCCTGGACCCGCGCCGTCCTGGTCGCCGACGGCGGGGTGGACCTGAAGAAGCAGCCCCTGCACCCGTTCCACGGCGACCCGATCTGGATGGCCGAAACCCGCGCCGTGCCGGTCACCCCGCCGGTCCTGACCGCCGAGCGCTCGGGCGACCGCCTGATCGTTCGCGTCATCCCCGGCCCGGGAACCGAGGTGCTGACCCTGAAGATCCGCGCCACCACCGATCTTCTCGATCCACGCCTGAACGGCCGGCCGATCACCCTGACCAGCCAGCCCGACGCCTGGTCGACCGTGACCTATCACGCCCCCGATCCCAATGGCGTCACGCTCAGCTTCACCTCCGGGGCGACGGGCCGGGTCGAGGCTGCGGTCATGGAGATGCGTGACGGCTGGCCCGCCGAAGCGACAGCCCCCGCCGCCAAACCGCCCGAGCTGATGGCCACCGGCATGTCGGACAAGACCGCCGTGATCGCCCATGCCCGGCTGGCCTGGTAGGCGTCAGACCGTAACCACGCCTTCCCCCAGCTGGGCCGCATACAGCGCCTCGACCAGGGCCGCGCGCCGCTCAAGCGTCGCCCGCTGGTTCACATAGCCCTTGTCGGTGATCTCGCCGGCGTCGATGGAGGGCGGCTCGGTCATCACCGTGAAGCGCCCCACCCTGCGCGACGAGCCCCCGGCAGCCGCATTAAACGCCGCCAGCCGTTCGCGCAGAAATACGACCAGCTTCTCCATCGGCGTGCCCGGCCCCTCATCGGCGACCAGGGCCATCAGGCCCGACGGCGAGGGCCAGAACAGCGCGCCGATGAAGCCCTTGTCCTGGCCGCAGATCACCGCGTCCTGGATATAGGGGCTACAGGCTGCCACCAGATCGGGGCGCAGCACGCCGACGCTGACCCAGGTGCCGCTGTCGAGCTTGAAGTCCTCGGTCACCCGGCCGTCGAACACCAAGCCCTTGGCCGGATCTTCGGGATCGACGAACCGCGCCGCATCCCCCAGCCGATAAAAGCCCTCCTCGTCGAAGGCCGCCGCGGTTTTCTCAGGATCCTTGTGGTAGCCGCTGGCCACCGTCGGCCCCTTGACCCGCACCTCGAACTTGGACCCGCTGGGCGCCAGTTTCAGCTCGATGCCCGGCAGGGGCAGGCCCACCAGCCCGACGCGCTCGGTGATCCAGTGGGTGACGGTGATGCCCTGGGTTTCGGTAGCGCCATACATCGTCGTCAGCGGGATGCGATGGCCGGTTTCGGCAACGGCGAGAGCCTGGATGCGCGTATAGACGTCGTTCGACAGCGTCGCCCCGCCATAGGCCATGTAGCGCAGGTTTTTGAAGAACGAGGCGCGCAGCACCGGGTCCCTCTCCATGGCCTCGGCCAGCATCGAAAAGGCGATCGGCGCCGAGCCGAACACGATGGGCGAGACCTCATAGAGGTTCTTGATCGTGGTCTCGAACATCCCGGGCAAGGGCTTGCCCTCGTCGATATGCAGGGTGCCGCCGGACCACAGCAGGCCATTGAAGCCGATATTGCCGGCCGAGATGTGGCTCCACGGCATCCATTCCAGCCCCTGCGAAACCTCGCCGTCTTCGGGCTCGTCGAGCTTCAGACCCTCCTGGCCGGCGATCACCCCGGCCATCATGCCGTGGGTCTGGGGCACGGCCTTGGGCATGCCGGTCGAGCCGGAGGTGAACAGGTACTTGGCCACCGTGGCCGGACCCAGGGTCTCGCGCGAGGCCTCGACAGCGATGGTGGGAACGGTGGCGGCGATGTCGGCGAAGCTCAGCACGCCCCCATCCCCCATTGAGCCGGTTCCATCAACGGTGATCACCTTCACGGTCGGATCGATGGCCCGAAGGGTCTCCAGCGCCTTGGCGAACATCGCCCCGCTCTGGGCGAAGACGACGCGGGGGGCGACCTTGTCGAAACAGTGCTTCAGCTTGGCGTGATCGGTCGAGACCAGGCTATAGGCCGGGCTGATGGGCGCAGCCGGGACGCCGGCGGTGTAGGCGCCCAGCGTCATCAGGGCATGCTCGACGGAGTTGCCCGACAGGATCATCACGCTGTCGTCGGCTCCGAAGCCCTGGTCGAGCAGCCACTGAGCAATACCCTCGATCGCTCGCAGGGCCTGTCCATAGCTCACCGACCTCCACGGCCCGTGGCCGGGCTCGCGCTGTTTCAGATACGGCCGATCCGGATGCTCGGCGGCCTTCTGGGCCAGCAGATGGGCGATGGAGCGCGGCCCCTCGCCGGGCGCGTGGTTGGAGGTGATGATCAGCGAGCCATCCGGCCGATGCTCGACGCTGACGTCCGGCCCCTTCATCGGCAAGGGCTTGAAGGGAACATCGCTGACGTCGCGCGCGAGCGACGCGCCTTGGGGCGGCGTCATGGTTTCTCTCCCGGTAGGTTATCGTTGTTCTGTTGGGACGAGACGTTAACGCAACCTCGGCGGACGGCAAGGATCACGCAAGGGAACCGCCCCCTTCGACGCGCGGTTAGAGATGGAGACGTCCAGCCAAGGAGCCTGACATGAACCCGATCAGCGCAACGCCCGACGACAAGACCGAGCTCGAGCCCTCCCTGACACCCACCGAGGCCTCCACCGACAAGAAGGCCGCGGCCGAGGAAGAGCGAGCGATCGACTCCGACTCCGGCCTCGCGCCCGTGCAGCAGGGCGCCTCGGCCCTCGCCAATCTGGGCAAGCGGCGCGGTAGCGAGCTTTTCCGGGAATAGTTGCGCCGGAACCTTCCTCGCTGCGCGGTGAAGAGGCGATAGGCCCCAGGGCCCGTTCATGAGGTGGCGCCGCCGGGGTCTGGGTGAGCAACCGTTCGGCGAGGGCGGTGGTTGCCCCAACCTCGTTCGCCCACTCCCCAAACGCCTCCTCGTCATCCCGGGCCTTGTGCCCGGCCCCCCCGGTTCAGCTTCCGCGTGAGGGACCCGCCCTGTTCCGCGCCTGCGGCGGATAGAGGGGTCCCGGGCACAAGGCCCGGGATGAAGGAGCTTAGATGGGTCGCGGCTTGCCGCCCCTTCGCGCCGAGGGGAACAAACCCTCATCTCACGGCGAGACGATCGCCGGTCTGGACAGGTCACTCAAGGACGACGCTTCGCGTCGCCGCGACGCGGCCGTCTGAGGCGGGCCTTGACTGACCTGTCCAGACCGGCACGCTGCAGCCTCCAAGAGATGAAGGGATTGGCGTGACGCCTGGGCGTCCGCTTTCGAACCAACATGAGTATTGAGCTAGCAAACGTCGCACATCTCGACCGCCTCAGCCTGGATTCGGACGGCGCGGAAATCGTCCGATCAGCGATCGGTTCGGACACTCTGAGAATGATCAGAGAGGCCCTTTTCGACCAGCCGGCGGATCAGGCCGGGATCAGGCTCTTCGGCGTGGAGGACCTGCGCCCCTTCCTGGAACCGGATGGAGCTATCGGCAAGCTCGCCGCCCTGAGGATGAAAGGGTCGCCACGGGCGGTCCGCGCCATTCTCTTCGACAAGACTCCTTCGACCAACTGGTCACTGGCCTGGCATCAAGACCGGGTCATCGCGGTTCAGGACCGCATCGAAGTCGCCGGATTTGGACCGTGGAGCCGGAAGCATGGCGCGCTTCATGTCGCTCCGCCGTTTGAAGTTCTGTCGCGCATGATCACGCTGCGAGTTCACCTCGATCCCGTGCCCGAGACTAATGCGCCGCTGCTCATCGCACCGGGCTCGCACAGGCGAGGCCGGATCGCCGAGCACGATGTGCTCGCCGTGGTAGGTGAATGCGGCGTGGTGTCGTGCTTGGCTGCGGCCGGTGACGCCTGGCTTTACGCGACGCCGATCCTGCATGCGTCGGAGGCGGCGGCCATTCCGGCGCATCGTAGGATTCTGCAGGTGGACTTTGCAGCCGAACCGCTGCCCGGCGGCCTGCAATGGCTAGACGTTTGAGACCGGCACGCTGCAGCCTCAAAGAAATAAACGGCCGGGTGGGAGAGTAGCTTTGCAGCTTGCAAATGCCCGCCGGTCAGATTTACGGTCTCGGAATGTCGAGACGACGCTTGGAACCGTCGCCTCGACAAACCGGGCCTGTCCTTTTGGAAGGGACAGCGGGTGTTGTAGATGGGGCGTTTCCCTTGAGAAGGAGCCCCATCTACGTTCCCATAGGGGCCACAGTGGCTGATGACTCGTCAACGACGAGACGACCGCTCCACACCGATTTTTAGTTAACAAGATGTTAACGTCTATAACTATTTTAATAAAATCAATAGCTTAAAAGATCGGCTATTTTCCGGTTGAGCGGCAATATCGGCATGAGTAGATCCGTCCTGCGATGTATTCGCGCCGAATCGCCCCCAATGTGGCCGTTAATCGCTCTAGATCCACGCGACCAACCTCAATCCTATTCGAGACTTTCTACGTTCTCGGACTTCCAACACTTCAAAGGTCACGCAATCTGCGGCCACGAAACAAAAAAAGGGCGGAGCCCTTGAGCCCCGCCCCTTCAAACTCACAACCTCAGTAGAACCCTACTCCGCCGCCACTTTCGCCGCGTAGCCCAGGATCGCCTTCGTCTCGAGGAACTCCCCGAACGCGTGGTCGCCCCATTCGCGGCCGTTGCCGCTCATCTTGTAGCCGCCAAACGGGGCCATCATGTCGGGGCCGGCGCCGTTGATGTTCACCTGGCCGGCGCGCAGCCGCGAGGCCACCTTGCGGACCTCCGCTTCGTCGCCGCCCGAGATATAGGCCGCCAGGCCGTACTCGGTGTCGTTGCCGACCTTCACCGCCTCGTCGATCGTCTCGTAGCCGAGGATGGCGACGACCGGGCCGAAGATCTCTTCCTTGGCGATGCTCATCTCGTTGGTGACATTGGCGAAGACGGTGGGCTTGACGTAATAGCCCTTGTCCAGGCCTTCGGGCCGGCCGACTCCGCCGCTGACCAGGGTGGCGCCCTCGTCGATGCCCTTCTGGATCAGGCCCTGGATCTTGTTCCACTGCACGTCGGAGACGACGGGGCCCATCTTGGAATTGCCGTTGGGGTCGCCCACCGTGTGGGACTCGGCGGCGGCGCGGGCGATGGCGATGACCTCGTCCATCTTCTTGCCCGGCACCAGCATGCGGGTGGGGGCGTTGCACGACTGGCCCGAATTCATCATCACCGAGGCGATGCCGCCGGTGACGGCGCGCTGGAAGTCGGCGTCTTCGAGGATGATGTTGGGGCTCTTGCCGCCCAGTTCCTGGTGCACGCGCTTGACGGTCGGGGCGGCGTTGCGGGCCACCTCGATGCCGGCCCGGGTCGAACCGGTGAACGACACCATGTCGACTTCCGGATGGCTCGACAGGGCCGCGCCGACGGTCGGGCCGTCGCCATTGACCAGGTTGAACACCCCGTGCGGCACGCCGGCGGCATGCAGGACCTCGGTCCAGATATAGCCGCTGAACGGCGCGATTTCCGAGGGCTTGAGCACCATGGTGCAGCCGGTGGCGAGCGCGGGCGCCACCTTGCAGGCGATCTGGTTGACCGGCCAGTTCCACGGCGTGATGAAGGCGCAGACGCCGATCGGCTCCTTGACGATGCGGGTGGTGCCGCGATCTTCCTCGAACTTGTAGGTCTTCAGCACCGCGATGGCGGTCTGGACGTGGCCGATGCCCATGGCGGCCTGGGCGCGCTGGGCGAGCCACGCGGGGGCGCCCATTTCCTCGGTGATGGCCTTGGCCATGTCCTCGAAACGCTTCTGATATTCGGCGACGATGCGCTCCAGCAGGTCGATGCGCTCTTCGCGGCTGGTCAGGCTGAAGGTCTCGAACGCCTTGCGGGCGGCCATGACGGCCTTGTCGACATCGGCGACGCCGCCCATCGAGATCTTGCCGCAGACCTCTTCATTGGCCGGATTGATCACGTCGAGCGTTTTGGGCGCGACCGGATCGACCCAGGCCCCGTCGATATAGAACTTGGTGTAGTCGCGCATGTCGTGCTCCTGCCCTGTCTGGGAATGTTCGAGGCCCGCTCTCATGTGGGACGCGGCGAGCCTTCTTCAAACAACCATTTTAATGATCGGCGATCATGTGGCTAGGGGCTGAGCGCCAAAACCACGAACAGTTGTCATTCCGGGCGAAGACCCGGGACCGCGACAGGCTCCGAACTTCCGGCGGTCCCGGATCGGCGCGCTAGGCCCGCGGCTCAGGGCCGGGGCGGGCTGATAGCTTTCAACCTCACCACAGCGGGTCGGATTCCACCCCCTCCAGAGCCTCGACGATCCGCCGCCGCGTGGCGGGGGTGACGTCGTCGGGAAGCGCGTCCGGCGCAAACCAGCCAACCTCATGGATTTCGCCCTGAGCCGAGGCCGCACAGGGCTCCCAGGCCTCGATGCGATAGACCAGCACGTGATCGCCGGGATGGCGGGCGTTGTTGTCATGCGCCGACAGCAGGCGTGGCCGGCCGATGACGCGCACGCCGGCCTCCTCCTGCAGTTCGCGGGCCACGGCGGTCTCGGCCGTCTCGCCCCGCTCGACCCCGCCACCGGGCATGTACCAGCCGGGCACACAGGTGTGCTGGATCAGTAGCACCCGGCCCTCCTTGTCGGTGACCAGCCCGCGCACTCCCAAGGTCAGCCCCCGGTTCCAGCGAAACCAGGCATAAACCAGGGGACGGGTGAAGGGTTCGATGCGACGGCGCCAGAGCATGGGGGTTAGGTTAGCCGTCCTTGCTCGTTCGGCCCATTCGAACTATCATCTGACCAGCTAGTCAGATGGAACATTCGATGGGCGATCTCAGCTGGAAACTGGAAGACGCCAAGGCGCGCTTCAGCGAAGTGGTGCGCCTGGCCCGCAGCCAGGGCCCGCAGCGCGTGACCGTGCGTGGCAAGGACGCCGTCGTGGTGATGAGTGTCGAAGACCTGGAGCGTCTGGCTCCGCCCGATCCGACCCGCCCGTCGCTGATCGCGTTTCTCGAAGGCTTGCACCTGGACGGCCTGGATCTCACGCGCGAACCCGACCACGGCCGAGATGCCGAACTGTGAAGGGCTGGCTGATCGACACCAATGTCATCGCCGCCTTGATCAATCCCAACGGCGCGCCCAGCGTGAAGGCCTGGGCGGCCGGCCAGCCCGAGGACCGGATGTTCATCAGCGTCCTGTCGCTGGGCGAATACGACAAGGGCGTCCACAACCTGCCGGCCGATCATCCCGACCGGTCGCGCTACATCGCCGCCCGCGACGCCCTGGCCGGACGGTTTGCTGGACGTATCCTGTCGGTCAGCGATTCCGTCGTGCGCCGCTGGGGCGAGATCTCCGGCTCGGTGAAGCAGCGGACAGGTCATGCCCCCGCGTTGATTGACACCCTATTGGCCGCAACGGCGCTAGAACACGACCTGTTCCTGGTCACCGGCAACACGCGCGACGTGCAGGAAAGCGGCGCGGCGGTGTTCAATCCCTGGACCGATGATCCCACGCAATTTCCGTTGGCGTGACCCCGCTCTTGCCGCCGGCCCTTCGCCTCGCTAAAGCCGCAGGAACCTTGGTCTTCAACGGAGCCGCGTCATGATCGCGATCCTCGTCATCGTCGGCTTCATCGGCGTCCTCCTGGCCCTGAACTATTTCGAGTTCGGCCGTATCGACTAGGCCGCATATGAGCTCGCGCGGCGCGGCCCTGGTCACCGGCGCGGGGCGTCGGATCGGCCAGGCCCTGGCTCTCGAGGCCGCGCGCGCCGGATACGACGTCGCCGTGCACCATCGCGGCGGGGCCGAGGAAGCTGCCGAGACGGTCGCTGCGATCCAGGCCCTGGGCCGCCGCGCCATCGCGGTCTCGGCCGAGCTTTCCGACGAGGCCCAGGTCTCCGGGCTGATCGCCCGGACCGCCGAACTTGGCCCCCTGACCCTGCTGGTCAACAGCGCCTCCAGCTTCCATGACGACCGCGTCGGCTGCCTCGACCGCGCCCTGTGGGACAGCCATATCGAGACCAATCTGCGCGCGCCGCTGGTGCTGGCGCAGGCCTTCGCCGCGGCCCTGCCGGAAGACGCCGAGGGGCTGATCGTCAATATCGTCGACCAGCGGGTCTGGCGGCCTAATCCGCAGTTTTTCAGCTACAGCCTCAGCAAGGCCGGCCTGTGGTGGGCGACCCAGACCCTGGCCCAGGCCCTGGCCCCGCGCATCCGCGTCAACGCCATCGGTCCCGGCCCCACCCTGCCGTCGGTGCATCAGGCCCCCGGCGAATTCGAGGCCGAGGCCGCCAGCACCCTGTTGCAGCGCCGCGCCACGCCGGACGACCTGACCGCCGCCCTGCGCTATCTCATTGACGCAAGGTCGGTCACGGGCCAGATGATCGCGGTGGACGCCGGGCAGCATCTGGCCTGGCGTACGCCCGACATCGTCGCTCCTTAAGAAAGGCGCACCGCTTGGCCGCCTCCTCCCTCGCCGAAAACGCCTCCGAAAGCGTCCCCCCACAAGGCCTTATTGGGGCCCGCGTGATCGTGACCAAGGTCTTCGTCCGCGCCCTGAAGGTGGAAGCCTGGATCGGGGTCTATGACCACGAGCACGGCGCCCGGCAGCCGCTGATCATCGATGTCGAGCTCGACATCGCCGCCACTCACTGCGAGCGCATCGGCGATACGGTCAATTACGAGACCATCGGCCAGTTCGCCCGCGCCATCGCCGACGCCGGCCATATCGACCTGGTCGAGACCTTCGCCGAGCGCCTGGCCCAGGCCTGTTTCGCCGACGCCAGAGTGACCCGCGCCCGGGTGCGGGTGGAAAAGCCCCTGGCCCTGGCCCCTCACGCCGCCGCCGCCGGCGTGGAAATCACCGCCGTCCGCTCATAATGGACCCGACCCACAGCGCCCGCCTCGCGCCGTTCCAGCCGGAAACGGTCTGGACGCTGAGGGATGGGACGCTGGTCGAGACGCGCGGAGTCCGGGTGCGCGGCTTTCCTCTGTCGGCGCTGACCCGCTTTCGCCTCGCCGCCGCGCCGCAAGGCGGCCACCGCCGCGTGCTGCAGCTGAGCTTTGGCCGCGCCAAGGTCGTCATCATCGCCCAGAGCTATGTCGGACCCGGCCGCACCGAGGACCGGCTGGCCAACTTCTCGGCCTTCGTTCGCATCCTGGCCCGCCAGGCCGCCGACGCCGCGCCCGCTGCGCGCTTCGACCTGGCCGGTGTCGAGGCCCGCCCGGCCCTCACTTGGGTCGCCGGGTTCCTGGCCATCGGCGTCATCGCCCTGCTGCTGTCGTCGCTGGGCGCCGACATGGCGGGGGTCGGGATCGACATGGCCGCGCGGATGAGCTTCGTCCTGATCCTCCTGCTGGCGGCGCTGCCCTGGCTGTCGCGCGGCGACGGCTTCGACCCGCGCGATCCGCCAAGGAATCTGCTGCCTTAAGAGGTTCGCGACGGTCGAGGAAAATCGGACCCGATGTCGGAAGACCCCTTGGCCGTTCGTTCTCGGTGTATCGCCGTCACGCCTTCGCCCGGATCCTCGCCATGCGCCCCACCATCACCGCCTTCAAAAGCTCGCCGGATCGCGGCCGGGGACTGGCGCGTGACATGTAGGTGCGCTGGGCGTTTGAGGAAGTCGGCCTGCCCTACGACGTCCGCCTGCTTTCGTTCGGTGAAATGAAGGAAGCCCCACATCGCGCGCTGCATCCCTTCGGGCAGATCCCCACCTATGAAGACGGCGATCTGGCCCTCTTCGAGTCGGGCGCCATCGTGCTCCACATCGCCGAACGCCATGCGGGCCTGCTGCCGGACGATGCGAACGCCCGGGCGCGCGCGGTCACCTGGATGTTCGCCGCGCTGAGCACCGTCGAGCCGCCCATCGTCGAGCGCAGCATGGCCGTGCTGCTGGAGCGCGAGAAAAGCTGGCACGAAGAGCGCTTGCCCATCCTCGAGCAACGCGTCCGCGGCCGGCTGGACGAGCTTTCCAAGTATCTGGGTGACGCCGACTGGCTCGACGGAGACTTCAGCGCCGGCGACCTGATGATGGTCACGGTGCTGCGCAGACTGACAGGATCGGGCATACTGGAGGACTATCCCAACCTCTGCGCCCATATCGCCCGCGCCGAGGCCCGGCCCGCTTACGGGCGCGCGTTCGACGACCAGTTGGCGGTGTTCGTCGTAGCGTCCAGCGACTGAGGTTGGCCTCGGGTTACGGGACCTTCATTTGCATCGATGACCGATAAGGACGATCCTTGGGACAACATCGTTTTTCAGGGTTCAGCCTCAAAGTGACCGATCTCGACCCCACCGCCCAGCCTGCCCTGCAGGACGACAAGACCCTGCCTGTCGTCGTCTATGTCCTGCATCTGGCCGGACTGGTGACTGGCATCACCTCGGTGATCGCCGTCGTGCTGGCCTACGTCAGCCGCAAGAACGCGCCGGAGTGGATCCAGAGCCACTACGAGTTCGCCATCCGCACCTTCTGGCTGGCTTTGCTGTTCGCCATCATTGGCGCGGTGTTGAGCGTGATCGGCATCGGCTTTGTGATCCTGGCGGCGATCGGCGTGTGGGTCGCGGTGCGCTGCATCGTGGGCCTCTCCTACCTGATCAAGGGCCGGGCCTATCCCACCCCCAAGAACTGGATGCTCTGAGCCATGACCGACACGTCCGCCCCTGTTGTCCGCGCCGAAGAGGACAAGGTCCTGCCGGCCGTCGTCTACAGCCTGTATCTGCTAGGCTTCGCCAGCTGCGCGGCCACCACCATCGTCGGCCTGATCGTGGCCTACGCCAATCGCTCGACGGCCGGGCCGATCAACGAGAGCCACTACACCTTCGCGGTCCGCACTTTCTGGCTGACCATCGGCTGGTTCCTGATCGGGCTGGTGCTGTTTATCCTGGGCTTGCCGCTGTCGCTGCTGATCGTCGGCATCCCCGTCGTAGCCGCTGGCGCGATGATCATGGGCCTGGTCGGCGTATGGTTCGCGGTCCGCTGCGGCGTCGGGATCTACTACCTGGCGCGCGGCGAAGCCTATCCCCGCCCCCGGACATGGCTGATTTAGAGGCGCCTTTGGCGGCCGGCGCCCGTATGAGGGTCGTCCGGTTGCACCCGAATCCCCCACCGGTTGAGACGGCTCGACGTCGCATGCCTGCTCGGTTGACCTGTCGCTCCTGGCGAATGGACGTCTTGGAGGGGGCGGGATGCTGGCTCGTATCGTAGGGATCATCTTGGGGACGATCCTGGCGACGTCGGGATATGTGGTTGCGGGCTGGGGGCAGCTGGGAAGCTGGGCCGCGCATCTCGATCTCGGACCGTTCGAGCCGCATCGACCATTGGCCGGGGCGGCGGCGGCGATACTCGGGGGAGTCTTCGTCGTCGCCGCCCTGACGCCGCGCCCAAAGCCCAAGTCGCGCAAAAAGGGTCCGACGATTCTGGACTTCGACTCCAGCCTGGCGGCCTGGCCGGTCGCGGCGCCGGAACAGGACTTCGCGCCCATCGCCACCCCGATCCTCAATGTCGCGCCGGCGCCGAGCCTCCAACCCGCGTCGCTCGCCCAGCCGGTCGAGGCGGCGGCTCCGCAGGCGACGCCCGCCCCGGCCGCCGCCGAATCCTTCGCCCAGATGCGCGAGCGCATGGTCGACCTGACCCGAGCCGAATCCTGGTCCGAGGCGGCGCGGGTGCTGATCGCCATGAAGAGCGCCGCACGCGGCGACCGCGAGCTGGCCGCCGTCTATCGCGACCTGGGCGACTTCGCGCGCGGCCAGGGTCAGATGGACGACGCCGCCGAGGCCTATGAAACCGCCGCCTCTTACGCCCGCGACGCCTTGCGCGCCGCTCCCAGCAACGTCGACGCCATCGAACTGCTGGCCGGCACGCTTGCCGGGGTCGGCGATGTGGCCGAAGCCGAGGGCCGCCTGGACGACGCCCTGTCGGCCTTCGAGGAATCCCTGGCCCTGCGCCGGTCCAGCGGCGGCCGGGAGGCCCGGGATCCGCACGCCCAGCGCGCCCTTTCGGTGTCTCTGGAGCGGCTGGCCGACCTGCGCGAGGATCGCGGCCATCGCATGCGGGCTCTGGACCTCTATCGCGAAAGCTACGACGTCGCCGCCCGCCTGGCCGCCGCCGACCCGGCGCGGTTCGGACCAGACCTGGCCCTGACCCGACAACGGCTGGCCGAGCTCGAGGCCAAGGTCTCGACCTGACCCCACATTGGCGCTTGAACAACTCATAGCTCTGTAGTTATACGTTTATCCATAGCCAGTGAGTTATTGATTAACCATGCAGACTGCTCAGGACATGCTGTTTCGAACGCTCGCCGACCCGACCCGGCGGGCGATCTTCGAGCGGCTGTGCCGTGACGGAGAGCAAACGGTCGGGACCCTGACGGCTCAGGCCGGAGTTTCGCAACCGGCCGTCTCCAAGCATCTGGCCGTCCTCAAGCAGGCCGGGCTGGTGCGCGACCGCCCCGAAGGCCGCCAGACCCATTACAGCGCCCAGCTCGCCGCCCTTGGCCCGCTGCGCGACTGGACCAATGAAATGGCCGGGTTCTGGGAAACCCGCTTCGACCGTCTCGAAGACCTGCTCGCAAGGATGGACCAATGAGCCCTGCCGCGCCCGATATGCGCTCCCCCGAAACGCGCTCTGTCGTGGTCGAACGGGAGATCGCCTTTCCGCCCGAAAAGCTCTGGCGCGCGCTCACCCAGCCGCACCTGATCGAGGAATGGCTGATGAAGAACGACTTCCAGCCCGTCGTCGGCCACGGCTTCAATCTGCGCGGCGAGTGGGGCGGCGTGCTGAACTGCGAGGTCCTCACCGTGGAGCCCAACCGGACGCTGTCCTACACCTGGAACCACACCAACGAGGACGCGGCCTACGACCTGCGCAGCGTGGTGACCTTCACCCTCACCCCGACGGGCGCGGGCACGCATCTGCGCATGGAGCAGTCGGGCTTCAGGCCCGATCAGAAGCAGGCCTTCGGCGGCGCCGGCCACGGCTGGCGGCAGTTCTTCGAAAAGCTGGAACAGGTCGTAGCGGGCCTCGACTGAGGCCGCCCAGCCCCTTCGGCACATTCTCAGAGGAGGTCGCCTTGAATTGGAACTCATGAATTCGGCAGGGCCACCGCTGGCTTTCCATCGCCTTCACCCTGGGTGTCATCACCTACATGGTCGTCATGTCGGGCGGCCAGCCCGCCGTCTGGGTAGGGCTGCTGGCGCTGGTCCCGCTGATCCTGCTGCTGCTGTCGGGCCTCTATCTGTTCGCCCTGCCGCATGTCATCCGCTGGCGCCGACCGCGCCGCGGACAAGGCTGACGCCATGACCGGTGAGCCACCCGCGCCCAGGCTGCTCTCGGGCGGCAACCCAGAGATCGCCAAGGGCGACGGAGATGCTTCGGTTCAGGCCTATATCGCCGCTATGCCGGGCTGGAAGAGCCAGGCCGGGCGCCCGCGCCATCGATTTCCATGAAGGCGCCCAACTCGACGAAAAGGCGTTCGAGGCGCTGATCCAAGCCGCCGTGGCCTTGAACACGGCCCCCAAGCCCAAGCGCGGTGGCTGAGCAGGCACGCATCGGCCAGTGATGCCGAAAAGGTAAAAACTGGTCGATCATCTCTTACAGGTAAGATGCATTAACTCTCTGGGCTGACCGTCTAAAACGTGAACTCTCTGTAATGATTACAAAGATATAACAACCTTTCGGCCTTGTAACTTGAGATGAACGACCCGCACCGGCAGACCTCGTCAATAAGTTTGACGGGGATACCGATGACCAGAACCATCCTGCTGGCCACCACAGCGCTTGTCTTGACCGCCGGCCCGGCCTTCGCCGCCAATGCCGCGCAAACGGCCGAGACACCAGCGCCGGCCAGTGCGGTCGCCGACGACGCCAGCCGGAGCGGCGTTCTGGTCTTCAAACCCGACTTCTTCGCCGCCCAGCGCCCGAACACCGCCTTGGACATGGTCAACCGGGTGCCCGGCTTCGCGGTCAATGACGGCTCGGGCGCGCGCGGCTTCGAGGGCGCGGTCGGCAACATCCTGATCAACAACAACCGCCCGGCGTCGAAGAACGACACCGGCTCGAATGTTCTGTCGCGCACGCCGGCCAGCCAGGTCGAGCGCATCGAGCTGATCCGTGGCGGCGCCTCGGGCATCGACATGCAGGGCTATTCGGTGATCGTGAACGTGATCCTGAAGACCACCGCCAGCCGCCAGTCGATCCTGACCTGGAACGCCGCGATCTTCGACGGCGGCCAGGACCTTTATGGCGGCTCCTACCAGTTCACCGCCGGCGAGGGGGCCCGGAGCTGGGGCGTCACCCTGTCGGACGGCATTGGCAACAACGACTCCAACGGCCCGGGTCGCACGATCCGCCGCGACGGCGCCGGGAACATCATCCGCGACGAGTCCTACGAGAACGACGGCTACGGCGGCGGGCGCGGTATTCGCGGCAACTATACCGGGCCAGTGGCCGGCGGAAAGCTGGACGCCACCGCCCGCTACGGCGTCAACGACTGGCAAAGCTGGAGCCTGCAGCGCTCGGCGGTCGCCTTACGCGAGAGCGACTATGCCGAAGAAAGCAAGAGCGGCGAGCTGGGCCTGACCTTTACCCGTCCGATCATGCCGCGCTGGGCGTTGGAAACGCGGGCCATCCACGAATTCGAGACCTTCGAAGACGTCTCGACCGGCAACGAGACCCTGGGCGGCGCCGCTCGTCCCGAACAGCGGTTCAGCGCCGAGGGCGAATCCTCGGAATCCATCGCCCGCGCCCTGGTCCGCCACGAGCGCTCCGCCGCCCTGACCTTCGAGGCCGGCGGCGAGGTGGCCTACAACATGCTCGAGATCCGCCAGGCCTTCACCCAGGGCGGCGTGGCCGTGCCCCTGCCCTCGGCTTCGGTCAAGGTCGAGGAAACCCGCGGCGAGGCCTTCTCCAAGGCGACCTGGCGAGTGAACCCCAAACTGACCCTCGAAGGCGGCCTGCGGCTGGAAACCTCGACCATCAAGCAGTCGGGCGACGCCGATCAGGAGAAGAGCTTCTTCTACGCCAAGCCCCGGTTCCTGGCGACCTGGACGCCGGTCGCCAACAACCAGTTGCGCGTCCGCTTCGAGCGCGAACTGGGCCAACTGGACTTCGGCGACTTCGCCGCCTCGGCCGAGCTGGAGGACGACACCGTCTATGGCGGCAATGTCGATCTGGAGCCGGAACAGCGCTGGATCTCGGAGGTCACCTATGAGCGCCGCTTCTTGGGCGAGGGCATCGTCTCGATCGGCTATCGCCATGACGAGATCATCGGCGTCATCGACCGCCTGCCCCTGCCGGGCGGCCTGTCGGCCACGGGCAATATCGGCAATGGCACGCTGGACAAGCTGTCGGTCAACATCGTGGTGCCGCTGGACAGGTTCGGCATCAAGGGCGGCCGCTTCACGGCCAAGAACGACTGGAACGAGACCCACGTCACCGACCCGACCACCGGCAAGGACCGGCCGATCTCGCGCATCCGTCCGACCCAGGCCAATATCGGTTTCCAGCAGGATCTGGTGAAGTACAAGATCCAGTGGGGAATCAATTGGCTGCCGCTGCTGGGCCAGGGCACCTATGACGTCGACCAGACCAGTGTCTGGCGCGGCGCGAACTATTACGAGAGCTTTGTCGAGTACAAGCCGACCCCGACCCTGGCGCTGCGGGCCCAACTGAATCTCTGGGATGACTACACCAATCGCCGCACGGTCTTCTCCAATCGCACGACCCGGACGGTGGCCTTTGTCGAGGACCGGGCCGTTGATCCGCGCACCTTCATGAACCTGCGCCTGCGCAAGACCTTCTAGACTCGCCAAGGCCGCGATCCCTGCGAGCCGGCTGGGGGCGATCCCGGGCGGCTCTTTCGTTCATGGCGGGGCGCGCTGGAACGCCGATCATTTGGCTGCCGCTGGTGGCGATTTAGCGAACATGAGGGCCGTCGGGGTTGTTCTTGGTCGCGCTTGCCTTGCGGGCCTCGCCGATCTCGGCCACCGTGTGCGATAGACCTCCCGACATCTCGAACCGTCAACCAAGTGGACTCACGGCGATGATAGCCCCCCTCCAGCAAGGCGCGGCCGATCCCCGGCTCATCCTGCGCGAGGAGGAGCTGGACAGCGGACTGGAGCTGATCCTGCTGGCCGAAGCGGCCCTGTGGGCGGCGGTCGACGCGACCCTGGAGGCCGAGACCCTGGGCCTGGGCCGCTCGCACTGGCGCGCGGCCTTCTTGCTACGCCGCCGGCCCGGCATCGGGGTGCAGGACCTATCGAAACTGACCAGCCTCTCCAAGCAGGCCGCCAGCCGCACCCTGTCGGACCTGACCAAGGCCGGGCTGGTCGAACGGGCCGGGGGCGATCTGGACGGCCGCCGCAAACCCGCCGTGCTGACGGCTGAGGGCGTGGCCTTCGAGGCCCGAACCGCCGAGCGCCTGCGCACCCTGCTGGCCAAGGCCTATCGCACCGGCGGCCTGGACGGTGTGGCCGGCACACGGCGCATCCTGGCGGCCCTGGCCGGTTCGCGTCAGGGCGTCGGTCCGACCCGGCGGGTCGTGGCATGAGCCCCGACGAACGCCGCGACCGCCACCTGCTGGTGGTCGATGACGACGACCGCATCCGCAAGCTGCTGAAGGAGTTTCTGGTCCGGGCCGGCTTCCGGGTCAGCACCGCCGCCGACGCCGCCGGGGCCGACAAACTGTGCGGGTCGCTGGACTTTGATTTGATGGTGCTGGACGTGATGATGCCGGGCGAGGACGGCTTTGCCTTCACCAAGCGCCTGCGGGCCAAGGGCGGCGAGACCGGCAAGACCCCGATCCTGATGCTGACCGCCCGCGACCAGACCCAGGACCGCATCGAGGGCCTGAGCCACGGGGTCGATGACTATCTGGGCAAGCCCTTCGAGCCGCAGGAACTGTTGCTGCGCATCGAGGCCATACTGCGCCGCACCGCCGCCAGGCCCAGCGGGCCGCGCGAGTTGTCGCTGGGCCGCTGTTCTTTCGAGCCCGAGCGCGGCGAGCTGACCTGCGACGGCCAGCCGGTGCGCCTGACCGAGGCCGAGGTCGCCCTGATGCGCCGGCTGGCCCGCGTGGCCCACGAGCCGGTCGACCGCCTGGAACTCGCCCGCGACACCGCCGACGCCACCGGCCGCGCCATCGACGTCCAGGTCACCCGCCTGCGCCGCAAGATCGAGCCGGACCCAAAGAACCCACGGTACCTGCAGACGGTGCGGGGCATAGGGTATCGGCTGGCGCCGGATTGATGGGATCACGCGCGCAAATCCTCCCCCCAGCGGGGGAGGCGGTCCGCAGGACCGGAGGGGGAAGTGATCCCCATGGCCTGCCGACTTCCCCCTCCGTCCCCTCCGCGGACACCTCCACCGCCAGGGGGAGGACTTAAGCCATGCGTCTGCGCGCCAAGCTCTACATCCCGCGTCAGATCAAGCGCTGGCTGCCGACTTCGTTGTTCGGCCGCTCGCTGCTGATCATCGTCCTGCCCGTCGCCGTGATGCAGATCGCCGTCACCTGGGCCTTTTTCGACGCCCATTGGCAGACCGTGAACAGCCGTCTGTCGGAAGGTCTGGCCGGCGACGTCGCCTGGGCCGTGGCCAGCTATCAGGACGATCCAGGCCCCGCCGCTGTCGACAAGCTGGCCGACCGGGCCGAGGAATCCCTAGCCCTTTCCATCGCCTTCCAGAAGGGCAAGAAGCTGCCGACCGGCCGGCGCACCTCGCTGCTGCCGGCCCTGGATCGTTCGCTGCAGGAGGCCCTGGCCGACCGGTTGAACGCCCCGTTCTGGTTCGATACCACCCGTTACACCGCCTATATCGACATCCGGGTGCAGGTGGATGGCGGGGTGCTGCAGATCTACGCCCTGCGCGACCGGGCCTTCGCGACTCAGGGCCATATCTTCATCGTCTGGATGGTGGTGGCGACCCTGCTGCTGACCGCCGTCGCCATCCTGTTCATCCGCAACCAGGTGCGGGCCATCGAGCGTCTGGCCGACGCGGCCGACGCCTTCGGGCGCGGCGGCGACATCGACTTCAAGCCGCACGGCGCCCGCGAAGTGCGCCAGGCGGCCCAGGCCTTCCTGGCCATGAAGGCCCGCATCCAGCGCCATATCGAGCAGCGAACCGCCCTGTTGGCCAGCGTCAGCCACGACCTGCGCACGCCGCTGACCCGCCTGAAGCTGGAGGTGGCCCTGGCCGAGCCGTGCGAACGAATGGACGCCATGAAAGGCGACCTCTCCGAAATGGAGCACATGATCGACGAATATCTGGCCTTCGCGCGCGGAGAAGGCGGAGAAGCGCCTCAGACCGTAGACCTGACCGACCTGATCGGCGGCGTTGTGGCGGCGGCGACCAGGGCCGGCGCGGCGGTGGAAGCAGAAGTGCCGCCCGAACTGACCGTCGAGCTGCGTCCCAACGCCTTCAAGCGCGCCCTGGCCAACCTGATCGACAATGCCGCCGCCCACGGCGACCACGTCAAGGTCACCGCCGCCGAGCGGCTGACCGGTGGGGTCGAGATCGTCGTCGAGGACGACGGTCCGGGCATTCCCGAGGACCGTTACGAGGAAGCGTTCAAGCCGTTCAGCCGGCTGGACGAGTCGCGGAACCAGAACGAGAAGGGCGTCGGCCTGGGTCTGGCCATCGCGCGCGATATGGCGCGCGGACTGGGCGGTGATCTAGTGCTGGAGCGGTCGGCGATGGGGGGACTGCGGGCAGTGATGCGGTTGCCGGGGTAGGCGGAATTAAATCCTTCCCCTGAAGGGGGATGCGGCCGGAGGCCGGTGGGGGAAATCGGCAATGACTCAGCAGCACTTCCCCCTCCGTCGGCTCCGCCGACACCTCCCCCGCTAGAGCATTTTCCGATAAGTGTGAAACGGTTATCGGATCGAAAAATGCTCTAAACTTTTGATTTAGAGCCCTTTTCGCCCGACCCTGATGAAGCCATCAGGTCGGAAAGGGCTCTAGGGAGAGGACCTTTACTCGAACCCTGCCCCGATCTTCGATAGCCGCTCGGCCATCTGCTTCAGCCGCTTGTCCAACTCAGCCATGGTCCGGTTCAGCGCGCCCTCGTCGTCGCGCCAAACCTGAACCGTACGCGCCCACACAGCCGTCATCGCCGCCAGCCGCACGGGGGTCGCTTCCACGCCGCCGGCCTCGAGCATGGCTCGCGCGGTCTTGGGAAACCGCAAGGCCGAGACCACCACGCCTTCCGAGCTGGCGATGGCGATCAGCGCCGCGCGGTGCGGCTCCATGGCCTCCAGCCGCGCCATGGCGGCGTCGAACAGGCGGTCATGCGGCGCGGCGTCCTCGGCGCAGACGGTGCCCAGGGCGGCGCGGTCGAAGCGCGTCGAAAGATGGGCCAGCACCGCACCCTTGCCCGAGGCCAGGGCGTAAAGCTCGACGAACGGGACCTCTGCCTTCAGGGCGATGTCGCGCAGGGCGATGTAATGCCAAGGCCTGTCCGCCGCCAGGGCGAGAGCAGCGGCGGCGGCGCGGTCGAGGATGTCTTCAGCGGCGGTCATGGTGACTCAGATGGCTGTGGAAAGCGGCTCTGGCAAGGCGGGGCGCGCGATGGGCAAGCGACGGCGCTAGAGCATTTTCCGATAAGTGTGAAACGGTTATCGGATCGAAAAATGCTCTAAACTTTTGATTTAGAGCCCTTTTTGTCCGACCCTGATGAAGCCATCAGGTCGGAAAGGGCTCTAGCCGCCCAATTCCTTCGAGCGCGCAATCGCCGCGTCCAGCGCCCGGGGCAGCAGGTCCCCGAACCCGCCCTGCCCCATCAGCACCGCCAGCGCCGCCGCGGTGGTGCCGCCGGGCGAGGTAACCTGCTTGCGAAGCTCGGACGGTTCTTCGCCGCCGGCCTCCATCAGGGCCGCCGCGCCGATGATGGTGGCGCGGGCCAGCCTTGCCGAGGCGGCGGGATCGAGACCGGCGCCGGCGCCCGCTGCTTCGAGCGCCTCGACGAAGGCGTAGAGATAGGCCGGAGCCGAACCCGATACGGCGGTGGCGGCGTGGAGCAGCTCTTCGTCGTCCAGATCGACCACCGTGGCGACTGGCGCAAATAGGGCGTGGGCGGCGGCGCGGGCCGTGGGATCGGCGGCGTGAATGCTAGCCGTGCCCCGGCCGATGGCCACGGCGGTGGTCGGCATCACCCGGGCGACGGCGCGGCCGCCGAAGGCTTCGGAAATGTCGGCCGCGCGCACGCCGGCGGCGATGGAGACGATGATGGCGTCGGGCGCCAGATGCGGAACCACGTCCTTGATCGCCTCGCGCCAGATCTGCGGCTTCACCGCCAGCAAAACGGTCTGGGCGGCCGACAGGGCTTCGAGCGGCGGATTGACCAGCGCGCCCCCAAAGACGGCGGGGTCGGCGGCGGCGTCGACATTGGGATCGCGGACGATCAGGTCGGCGGCGGAGAAGGCTCCGGCGTAGCGCCAGCCCTGGATCAGCGCGCCGCCCATGCGACCGGCGCCGAGGAGGAGGATGGGGGTCATTCGAGTCGCTCCGCTGCCGTCATCCTTCTCCCCTTGCGGGAGAAGGTGTCGCGAAGCGACGGATGAGGGGTCGCACGGCGCCCATCAAGACCGATCAGTGGCGAACAAGGAGAAACCCCTCATCCGACCTGCTTCGCAGGCCATCTTCTCCCGCAAGGGGAGAAGGAAAGTCCAGCGCTATGCCTGACCCACCGTCTCGAACATGCAGGCCGCCATGGCCTCGTCCGGGGTCTTGGCGCCCTGTAGCAGGAAGTCGAAGGCCGGATAGAAGCGGTCGGCCGCTTCGACGGCGGCGTCGATCATCGAGGCGGCCTGGGCCATGGTCGGACGCTCGCCCGAGGGCAGGGCCAGGGCATGGCGGAACACGACCTCGCCGTCCTCGGTCCAGACCTCGAAATGGCCCAGCCAGACGCGCTGGTTGATCATGGCCAGCAGCTCATAGGCGCTGGTGCGCTTGGTCTTCGGAGCGCGCAGGTCGAGCGACAGGCACAGCTGGAGGCAGTCGGCCTCGGGCCGCCAAGCGAACCACAGCTCGTAGTCCTTCCAGTCGCCGGTCAGGGAGAAGGCCAGATCGCCGTCTTCGGTGCGATCAAAGGTCAGGTTTTCGGCCGACAGGACATGCTCAACCACTTCGAGGGGGTCGAGAGCCATCAGGACGTCGTCGTCTTCCGGTTGGGTGTCCATGGGAATCCTGCGCGTCCCGTGAGCGATGGCGGGCGTGAGACCCTCCATGAATCGCTTACGTCGCGATGAGTCTAATCTGCTTCGGGAGCGCCGTCACAGCCCCTTCACGTCAAGGGCGAGCGGCGAATGGTCTATTCGCCTGTTCCGGCCGCCTTCTTGGGTAAGGCCTTCTTGGCTTTCAGGCCCGCAACCTCTTCGCGCAGCGCAGCCACCTCGGCCTTCAGCGCCTCGAAATCGTCGCGACGGATCAGATCGAATTCGGCTGTCAGGCGGTCGGCCTGGGCGCGCATCGCGGTCTTGGCTTCCTCGCCGGCCGTCTGGGCGATGCCCATGGCCGCCTGGGTCAGCTTGGCGAATTCGTCAAGGAAAGGGTTCTGGCTGTGCATCGAGGTTCCAAGGGCGGGCGTCGTGTCCGCCGTCCTTATATGGGATGCGGGGGGTGAAAGCGAAGACCGAACCGGCTATGCCTGCGACGATCTGTCCGGAACGGAGCCTGCCGCGTGATCTTTCCCGATATCGACCCGGTCGTTCACATCGGCCCGCTGGCCCTGCAATGGGGGCCGCTGGCGATCCGCTGGTACGCCCTGGCCTATGTGGCCGGCATCCTGCTGGGCTGGCGCTACGCCGTACGGCTGGTCAAGAACGAACCTCTGTGGGGCGGACGCACGCCGACCGCCACACCGGTGCAGATCGACGATCTGGTGCTGTGGATCACCCTGGGCATCATCCTGGGCGGACGGCTGGGCTACATCCTGTTCTACATGCTGATCAATCCCGATCAGCGCTATGGCTTGATGCAGCAGCCGCTCGAAGCCTTCAAGATCTGGGAGGGCGGCATGTCCTTCCATGGCGGCTTCCTGGGGGTCTGCGCGGCCATCCTGCTGTTTGCCCGCCAGCAGAAGATCGACGTGCTGAAGCTGGGCGACCTGATCGCCCCCGTCGCGCCCATCGGCATCTTCTTCGGGCGCGTGGCCAACTACATCAATGGCGAGCTTTGGGGCCGGGTCACAGACCACCCGTTCGGCGTGATTTTCTGCAACCAGACGATCCAGACCGCCAATGGCGGCCGCTGTCCCGCTGGACCTGATCCCCGTCATCCCAGCCAGCTTTACGAGGCGGCGCTGGAGGGCGTGGTGCTGTTTGCGATCCTGTGGTTCGCAACCCATCGCCTGAAGTGGCTGCAGCGACGCGGCGCCCTGATCGGCACGTTCCTGGTTGGCTACGGCCTGTTCCGCGCCGTGCTTGAGAACGTCCGCAATCCCGACGAGGGCATGCCCGACTTCCCGCTGGGTCTGACCATGGGGATGATCCTGTCGATCCCGATGCTGCTGGTCGGGATCTGGCTGTTGTGGAAGGCCCTGCGCGAACCGGCCGACCAGGCTCATGAGCCTGCTTGATCGCCTGAAGGCGCAGATCGTCCAGGACGGGCCGATCAGCGTCGCCGAATATTTCAGCCGCTGCCTGCACGACCCGCGCGACGGCTACTACGCCACGCGGCCTGATCTGGGCCCCGGCGGCGACTTCATCACCGCGCCGCTGGTCAGCCAGATGTTCGGTGAGTTGATCGGCCTGTGGGCGGTCGAGACCTGGATCCGCATGGGCCGGCCCTCGCCTTTCCTTCTTATCGAGATGGGACCCGGCGACGGAACCCTGATGAGCGACCTGCTGCGCGCTGCGGGGCTGGCGCCGGACTTTCTCGCAGCGGCCGACCTGTGGTTGGTCGAGGTGTCGCCACCCTTGCGGGCTCTGCAAGCGCAGCGGTTGATCGCCGCTACGCCGCAGTGGGCCGATCGGCTGGAGACCGTCCCAGCTGGCGCGCCGATGATCCTGGTCGCTAACGAGGTGCTGGACTGTTTGCCCGCCCGGCAGTTCGTCCGCACCTCAAAGGGCTGGGCCGAGCGGGTGATCGGACTGGATGAGCAGGGGAACCTGGCGTTCGGACTGCGCGGTTTGTCGGCTCCGACGCGTGGCGAACCCTCGCCGCCGGAGGCTGGCGACAGACCGGTCGGCGTCATCCTCGAATCCTCCCTCGCCCAGGAAGCCCTTGGGGCCGAGATCGGCCATCGCATCGCCACCGACGGCGGCGCGGCGCTGCTGATCGACTATGGCCGCGACGCGCCCGGCGCCGGCGACACGCTCCAGGCCATCCAAAGTCACGGCAAGGTCGATCCGCTACATGCCCCCGGCCGGGCCGACCTGACCGTCTGGGCCGACTTCCCCGCCGTGCTGGCCGCTGGCCGTGAGGCGGGAGCCCAGACCGGTCCAATCCTCAGCCAGGCCATCTTTCTCGCGATGCTCGGAATCGAGGCGCGGGCCGGGGCTCTGGCCGCCGCCCGCCCCGACCGCGCCGAGATCATCGCAAGACAGCTTGATCGCCTGACCGGCGAGGCGCAGATGGGCGCGTTGTTCAAGGCCGTGTGCCTGCACGCACCCGGTTTCACGCCGCCTGCCTTTGAGGTCGCCTGACATGCCGTACAGCAAACTGCCCACGATCCAGTCGCCGCTGCTGGCCGCCGTTCCCGGCGTGCGCCACGCCTTCTTCACGCGCCAGGGCGGGGTCTCGACCGGCATCTACGACAGCCTGAACGTTGGGCGCGGCAGCAAGGACGACCCGGCCGACGTGATCGAGAATCGCGCCCGCGCCGCCCGCTGGTTCGGGGTCGATCCGGAAGACCTCAACACCTGCTACCAGATCCACTCGACCATCGCGATCAAGGCCGACGGCTCGTGGGGCGACGTCCGACCCGAGGGCGACGCGGTGGTCACCAGGACCCCCGGCATCGTATGCGGCGCCCTGGCGGCCGACTGCGCCCCGGTGCTGATCGTCGATCCCGAGGCGAAGATCGTGGCCGCAGCCCACGCCGGCTGGCGCGGGGCCCTGGACGGCGTGGTGCAGGCCGCTGTCGACCGCATGGTCGAGCTAGGCGGAAGCCCTGAACGCATGATCGCCGCCGTCGGCCCCTGTATCGGCCCGGCCTCCTACGAGGTCGGCCTGGAATTCCTGCACCGCTTCGAGGCCGACTGCCCGGGCTCTGGCCACTTCTTCCGGCCCGGCGTCAGCGAAGACAAGCGGATGTTCGACCTGCCGGCCTTCGTGCTGGACCGCCTGCGCACAGCGGGGATCGAGCAACGCGAATGGGTAGGCCGCGACACCCGCGCCGAGGAAGCCCTGTTCTTCTCCAACCGCCGCGCGGTCCTGAACGGCGAAGGCGACTATGGCCGCCTGCTGTCGGCCATAGCACTGGAGGGGTAAGGCGGCCCGAAAGCCACAAAGCGTCATCGATCCGTCACGCGGGCCGTTAAGGTCTTGTTCGCCGGCCGATCACTGCTAGAAGGCCCGGCAACGCGCACCCCCTGCTCCGAGCGACCCCATGAAGCTGCTGTCCGGCAACTCGAACCGCCCGCTGTCCCAGGCCATCGCGGAGTACCTCGACATGCCGTTGACCCGCGCCCAGGTGCGCCGGTTCGCCGACCTGGAGGTGTTCGTCACCATCGACGAGAATGTGCGCGGCGAGGACGTTTTCGTCCTGCAGTCGACCAGCTATCCCGCCAACGACAACCTGATGGAACTGCTGATCTGCATCGACGCCCTGAAGCGCGCGTCGGGCAAGCGGATCACCGCCGTCCTCCCCTATTTCGGCTATGCCCGCCAGGACCGCAAGACCGGCGGCCGCACGCCGATCTCGGCCAAGCTGGTGGCCAATCTGATCACCCGCTCGGGCGCCGACCGGGTTTTGACGATGGATCTGCACGCCGGCCAGATCCAGGGCTTCTTCGACATTCCCACCGACAACCTGCTGCCCTCGCGCCTGCTGGCCGACGATATTCGCGGCAAGTACCCGCTGGGCGAGGACCTGATGATCGTCTCGCCCGACGTCGGCGGCGTGGTGCGCGCCCGGGCCCTGGCCAAGCGCCTGAACGACGCCGATCTGGCCATTGTCGACAAGCGCCGCTCGGGCCCCGGCCAGTCGGAAGTGATGAACATCATCGGCGATGTTTCGGGCCGCCGCTGCATCCTGTTCGACGATATCGCCGACTCGGCCGGCACCCTGTGCAACGCCGCCGCCGCCCTGGTCGCCCAGGGCGCGGTCTCGGTCAGCGCCTATGTCACCCACGGGGTGCTGTCGGGCGCTGCCGCCGAGCGCGTCGCCAACTCGGTTTTGACCGAACTGGTGGTCACCGACTCCATCGAGGCGTCGGACCCCGTCAAGGCCTGCCCGAAAATCCGCTACGTATCCTGCGCCCCGCTGATCGGCGAAGCGATCCGCCGGATCGCCAACGAAGAGTCGGTTTCAAAGCTGTTCGACTGATCTTTTGGCTTTCGAAGCCTGAGAGGCCTAGAGCATTTTCCGATAAGTGTGAGCCGGTTATCGGATCGAAAAATTCTCTAAACTGTTGATTTAGAGCCCTTTTCGCCCGACCCTGATGAAGCCATCAGGTCGGAAAGGGCTCTAGCGTTTCGAGCGGCCTCCGGCGGCCGGAACAAGCCCTACCCGACAGCGTTACCGGCTGAGGGAGGCGGCTTTGACCGACATCGTGCCGAATAGCATTCCTGCCAACGAGCAGCAGCGGCTGGCCGCCGTCAGGCGCTACGACGTCCTCGATACGCCGCCAGACGGCGCCTTTGATCGCATCACGGCGATAGCGGCCCGGCGCTTCGATGTTCCGATCGCCATCATCAGCATCGTCGACGAGAACCGCATCTGGTTCAAATCCCACCACGGCCTGCCTGTGGAGGAGATCGGGCGAGATTCCGGACTGTGCGCATCGGCGATCCTGTCGCCCGAGGTCCACATCGTTCTCGACGCCAGCCTGGATCCCCGCACCTTGGCCAATCCGCTGGTGGCGAGCAATTTTGGGCTGCGATTCTATGTCGGCGTGCCGCTGGAAACGAACGACGGATACAATCTCGGCACCCTCTGCGTGATCGACAAGGTCGCACGCACCGTCAACCAGGATCAGATCGACGATCTGAAGGACCTGGCCACGGTCGTCATGGATCAGCTGGAATTGCGGCTGGCGGCTCGTAAATCCGTCGGTCAGGCGCAGTTGATGGCCCGCGAGATCGATCACCGCGTCATGAACAGTCTGCAGTTCGTCTCCGGCATTCTGGCGATGCAAAGCCGAACCGGCAGCGCTGAGGCGGCAGAACAGCTCGAAACAGCCGCCAACCGCGTCGCCGCCGTGGCGCGCGTGCACCGCCACTTTCACGCCGAGCAGGCCGACATGGTGTCCAGCCTGGGCTTTCTGCGCCGCCTTTGCGCAGAACTGTCCGACATTCTCGACCGGCCGATAGAGGTGGTCGGCGATGAAGGGATGGTCGCCACCACCCTGGTGCAACCCATCGGCCTGATCGCTAACGAGCTGATCACCAATGCCGCAAAGCATTGCGCGGGCGCGGTGCGCGTCAGCTACCGGATCCGGGGCGGGTCCCACACACTGGCCGTGTGCGACGAAGGAGAAGGCCTGCCTGCGGCCTTCGATCCCGAAAAGGGCGCCGGACTGGGCATGAAGGTGATCGTGGCCCTGGCGCGCCAGCTGGGCGGTAAATTCGCGGTCGAGCAAAATTCCGTCGGCGTCGGATCCAGACTCTCCGTGACCTTCACCCCGCCAGACCCTATGCATCCGGATCTGCAACTCTCCCGGTGAGGGGGCTTGCAGATCAGGACCGTTCTTTACAGACACGCATCAGGTGAACGGCCTTGCGGCCACGCTTGTCAAAGTCTGGTTAACGGGCTGAGTGTCACAATATCGCCCGTCGCGGGTGCTACTCGCGAAATCAGACTCATGGGGAAGTTGCCCGGAATGCACATTTTTTCGCGTGCGCGCGCCGTTCTAATGACGGCCGCCGTCGCGCTGACCACTGTGGTGGCCGGCTGCGAAACCCCGCCTCCGCCGCCGCCGGTCGTGATTGCGGCCCCGCCGGCCCCGCCGCCGATCACCCTGTCCAATGTCCTGGTCGAGCGCGCGAGCGCCTTCCGCGGCTACATGGCCCGAGCCGGAGCGATCAACCCCAAATTCCTGAACGGCGACGAGATCCAGTCCTCGCTCAAGGTGGCCGTCGCCTACGAACCCAAGCAACTGCTGTCGGGCGTCACCGCCTACGCCGCCGTCATCGCCCTGCAGGACCCGGCGTTCGTCGGCGCGGTGCGAACCTTCGCCGTCGATCCTGTCCAGCGCCAGCAGGTCATCGCCCAGTTGGTCGCCGATCCGGCCTACGCCGTCGGTTTCAAGGGCAGCGACACCGCAGCCGGACTGGTCATCGACACGCTCGGCGCGGAAGGCCTGAAGGTCTACATCACCGGCAAGGCCGTCAAACAGGCCGCCTACGACGTCCAGCACTCGTCCTGGTCCAAGGCTTCGGTAGCCGACCGCGACGGCCGCCTGGCCTATGCCAAGACCATGTCGGCAATCCCGGCCCTGGGCGACACTACCGACGTGACCGCCTTGCAGCAGGCCTCGGTGGGGGCCCAGCCCTTGACCCTGACTCCGCGCTCGGCCTCGGGTCCCTACTCGCCCGTGGTCATTCGCGGCCTGGCGGTAGCCGCCCTGGCGGCGCTTGGCGCGGCCGGCGACGACAACCTGACCCTTATCGAAGCGGTGATGGCCGAGCCCAATTCGGCCATGTGCCTGAACATGGGCAAGCTGAACCTCTACCAGTGCCTAGCCGTGTCGAAGCCGCACTATGAGGACGTCTTCTGCCTGGGCCAGCACATCCTGATGGACACCGGTCAGTGCGTGATCAAGGCTTCGGGCTCGCCGATGCCGGTCGAACCGCCCCCGCCGCCACGCGCCGTGCCGGAAAAGACCTCGCTCAGCCAAGGTGGCGGCGCGGGCCGCAACTCCAAGAAGGCCAAGGATGCCGTCAAGAAGCCGGTGACCAAGAAGTAGTCGCCTTCACGGCCTCGGCCGGAAAAACCTGGAAGGGCCGGACGTTGCATCGTCCGGCCCTTCTGTGTATGTAGCGCCACCCTAAAAACGTCGACCGAGCGGGACAATTCAGTCCTGTGCGGCGATTTTGCATTTCGAGAGCAAGGGCTCTCCAGAGAGAATATCATGGCCGAGATCATTCTGAACGTTGAACTGCGTGAACGCGCCGGCACCGGCGGCGCTCGCGAAACCCGCCGCAACGGCAAGGTCCCCGGCGTGCTGTACGGTGGCGGCAAGGCTCCCGTGAACATCGCGGTGAAGGTCAACGAATTCCGCAAGGCGCTCTACACCGGCAAGCTGCTCGGCCACTTGGTCACGCTGCAGCATGGCGAAGAGAAGCAATCGGTCATCGCCAAGGCCGTCCAGTTCCACGCCGTCACCGACGTTCCGGTCCACTTCGACCTGTTCCGTGTCAGCGAGCACCAGCTGATCAAGATCGAAGTTCCGGTTCACTTCAAGAACCACGAAACCTCGGTCGGCCTGAAGAAGGGCGGCACGCTGGAAGTGATCCGTCACACCGTCGAGCTGGCCTGCCCGGCCGACAAGATCCCTGAAGAACTGGTCATCGATCTGGCCGGCCACGACATCGGCGACGTCATCCGCATCTCGGAAGTAAAGCTTCCGGAAGGTGTGAAGCCCGCCCAGGACCGCGACTTCGTGATCGCCAACCTGAAGGCCTCGGCCGCTTCGCAATCCGGTGAAGGCGACACCACCGCCGAAGGCTAGAGCCCTTTCCGACCTGATGGCTTCATCAGGGTCGGGCGAAAAGGGCTCTAAATCAAAAGTTTAGAGCATTTTTCGATCCGATAACCGTTTCACACTTATCGGAAACTGCTCTAGGCCTTCGGACCGGTTGTCCGATCGACTATCGAGACGGGCGGGCTTTCGGGCCCGCCCGTTTTTCGTTTCCGCTTACCGCGTTGGATTGAAGCGATGCTGATCCTGGCCGGTCTCGGCAATCCCGAGGCCAAGTACGAGAAGAACCGCCACAATGTCGGCTTCACGGCCGTCGAGGCCCTGGCCCGACGCTGGGGTACGGGGCCGTGGCGTGCGCGCTTCCAGGGACTGGCCTGCGAGGGTCAGGTCTCGACTCCGGCCGGGGCGGTCAAGCTGCTGCTGCTCAAGCCAAAGACCTTTTACAATGAGAGCGGCCGCGCCGTGGGCGAGGCGATGAAGTTCTTCAAGCTGGCGCCCACCGACGTCATCGTTTTCCACGACGAGATCGACATGGCCCCGGGGCGCTTCCGGATGAAGGCCGGCGGCGGAGCGGCGGGCAATAACGGCATCCGCTCGATCACCAGTCAGGTCGGCGACACGTTCCGCCGAGGCCGGATCGGCGTGGGCCATCCGGGCGACAAGGCCATGGTTATGCACTACGTGCTGGGCGACTTCCACAAGGTCGAGCACCAGTGGCTGGATCCGCTGCTCGACGCCATCTGCGACGCCCTGCCCTTCGCGGCGGCCGGCGACGATGAGCGCTATCAGGCCGAGGTGCTGCGCCTGGCGCCCGCGCCGAAGGCTGACCCCAGGAAGCCCATCAAGTCCGGGGACTGACGGTCAGGACAGCCGGTCGCGAAACTCGGCATAGTCGAACTCCCGCACCAGCTCCAGGGCGTCGGTGTCGCTGTTCCACAGGGCGATGGCCGGCAGGGGCACGCCGTTGAAGGTGTTGGTCTTGACCATCGAATAGTGGGCCTGGTCGAGGAAAGCGATGCGCTGGCCCGGAACCGGCCGCGTGGCAAAGCCGTAGTCGCCGATGATGTCGCCGGCCAGGCACGAGGGCCCGCCGATCCGCACCGCGACGCCAGCACCGCCCTCTACCGCGACCTCGTCCAGCATGGCCGGCCGATAGGGCGCCTCGATGACGTCGGGCATGTGGCAGGTGGCCGAGATGTCGGTAATGGCGACGGGCAGGCCGTTGTCGAAGGTGTCGAGGATCTCGCCCACCAGGATGCCCGCGTCCAGCGCGATGGCCTCGCCGGGCTCGATATAGACCTGCAGCCCGTGGCGTTCGGCGATCCCGGCCAGGAAGGCGATCAGGTCGGCGGTCTGGTAGTCGGCCCGGGTGACATGGTGGCCGCCGCCGAGGTTGAGCCATTTCAGCCGGCCCAGCATCCCCTCCAGCCGGGGCTCCAGCGACTGCCAGATCCGCTGCAGCGGCGCGAAATCCTGCTCGCACAAGGCATGGATGTGCAAACCATCGACGCCGTCGAGATGCTCCGGACGCAGCTGCGAGACCGGAAAGCCCAGGCGCGAGCCGCGCTGGCAGGGGTCGTACTTGGCGACCTCGGCCTCGCTGTGCTCGGGGTTCAGGCGCAGGCCGATGTCGAACACATCGCCCGCCGCCCGCGCCGCCGCGATCAAATCGGGAAACCGCGCAATCTGGTCGGGCGTGTTGAAGATCACCGAGTCGGAGATCCGCAGGATGGCGGGCAGATCCTCGCGCTTGTAGGCCGGCGAGTAGGTGGTCAGGTGGCCGCTATAGAACTCGCGAGCCAGCCGGGCTTCCCACAGGCCCGAGGCGCAGACGCCGTCCAGATATTCGGCGACGACGCCGGCCAGCGACCACATCGAGAACGCCTTCAGCGCTAGCAGCACCTTGGCGCCGGACCCTTCGCCCACGGCCTTGAGCATGGCGAGGTTACGCCGCACCGCGACCTCGTCGACCACGAAACAGGGCGACGGGACGCGGTTCAGATCGAAGCGGGCGAAAGCGCCGGGGCCGGCGGCCTTGGTTTCCATGATCAGAAAGCTAGCGGAGCTTCCAGGTCCTGGACCTTCCAGGGCAGGCCATGCCTGTTCAGCATGTCCATGAACGGATCGGGATCCAGCTGTTCCATGTTGAACACGCCCGCGCCCTTCCACTGACCGGTCAACATCAGGGCAGCCCCGATCATGGCCGGAACGCCGGTCGTGTAGCTGACCGCCTGATTGTTGGTCTCGGCGTAGGCTTCTTCATGGTCGCAGATGTTGTTGATGTAGACGGTGCGCGCCTTGCCGTCCTTCTCGCCCGTGGCGATGGTGCCGATATTGGTCTTGCCCTTGGTGATCGGGCCCAGCGACGACGGCTCTGGCAGCAGGGCCTTCAGGAACTCGATCGGGATGATCTCGCGGCCCTGGAACATCATCGGCTCGATGCTGATCATACCGATATTGCCCAGCACTTCCAGGTGCTTGAGGTAGGAGTCACCGAAGGTCATCCAGAAGCGGATTCGCTGGATCTCGGGGTAGAACTTCACGAGGGACTCAAGCTCCTCGTGGTACATCAGGTACATGTTCTTCGGGCCGACCTGGTCGAAGTCAAACACCTGCTTGTGGCTCAGCGCCGGACCTTCGACCCACGCGCCGTTCTCCCAATGCCGGGAGGGCGCGGTCACTTCGCGCAGATTGATCTCGGGATTGAAGTTGGTGGCGAAGGGCAGGCCAGTGTCGCCGCCGTTGCAGTCCAGGATGTCGAGCGTGTCGATCCGGTCCAGCAGATGCTTCTTGGTGTAGGTGGCGAACACCGAGGTCACGCCCGGGTCAAAGCCGCTGCCCAGCAGCGCCATCAGGCCGGCGTCCTTGAAGCGGTCCTGATAGGCCCACTGCCAGCTATATTCGAACTTGGCCTCGTCACGCGGCTCGTAATTGGCCGTGTCGAGATAGTTCACCCCGGCCGCCAGACAGGCGTCCATGATGTTCAGGTCCTGGTACGGCAGGGCCAGATTGACCACCAGAGCCGGCTTCACCACCTGGATCAGGGCTGTCGTCGCGGCGACATCGTCGGCGTCGATCGCGGCCGTATCGACCGTCACGCCCGTGCGCTGCTTCACCGACGCAGCGATAGCGTCGCATTTCGACTTCGTGCGACTCGCCAGCGTGATGTGCGAGAACACATCGGCGTTCATCGCCATCTTGTGGACGGCGACCGAACCAACGCCGCCAGCACCGATAACCAGCACCCTGCTCATTTGGGCTTCTCCTAACGCGTATTACCTCTGGCAGCTCAAACGCACGCAAGAGGGGGGCGGGGGTCTTATCACGAGGACCGCGAGTCCGCTAACCACCCTAGGCAGAAGCTGCGACGGTTCTTTATCTGCTCTGTCCCCGTATCAAAACCTCTGCAAGCACCGCGCGGTAGGCCGTATCGAACGGAACGCGGTCGTTTTCGGGCTTGGTTGGATAGATTGGCCGCAGGTTAGCAATTCGAGCGGCCGTCGCCTCGCGCCAGGCTGGACTGGCCCTTTCCAGTCGCGCCAGGATCGCCGCGTCGTCGCGACCGGCGACGGGTTCATAGGCCAGCAGCGCCTTGAACTGCCATGTCGCCTGGCGCGAGACGTCCGGCTTGGCCGAGCCCGAGGAGCGCCTGCCCGTCCAGCGAATCGCCTCGGCCACCTGCCGACGGAAGCGCGGATCGTCCCAGGTCGAGGGCGTGTGGCCCAGATTGGTGAAGAACAGCCGCCCCTTGCCGATCTGGCGCGCCCAGGTCACCGGCACGGCATAGGGGCGCTTCAGCGGCGTTCCGGTAAAGTCCAGGGTCTGCAGCACGCGCACCCGGGCCGGATCGAAACCCGAATACTGATAGATCTCCTCGGCATAGTCGAAACCGACGGGCCACATCGAAACCGCTGGAAAGTCGGGGTCCAGGGTCTCGATCCGGATCGGCGTGCCTTGGGTCCACGGATGGCCGGCGAACTGCCCGCCGATGAACCGGTCATAGGGCTCGCCGGGGCCGTCATAGGTCCAGTTGGTGTCGGTGGCGCTGTGCAGGCCTACGAAACCCAGCTTGCCGGCCGCGACGCGGGTCTGCACCGCGCTCCACGCTTCGGCCGAGATCGGCAAGGCGCCGGTCGTGTAGAACACCAGCACGTCCACGCTCGCCAGCCGCTGCGGTGTGATCTCGCGGCCGTCCTGGGTGACCTCGGCGACGAAGGCGCGGCTTTCCTGGCCGATGGCGATCATCGCGATTTCGGAAAGGGCCAGGCCGCCCTTGCGCGGCCGGACCACCGGCTCGTGCCGCCAGCCCACCGACTGGTCCAGATAGAGCACGCGCAGCGGCTCGCCGGCCGCGATGGCCGCAGTCGACAGCGTCAGGAAGGTCGTCGCGGCGACCAGGAAGACGATCAGTCGATGCATCTATTGGCCCTTCATCTTCAGATAGAAGTTCGACAGCACCTCGAACGCCGGCTTGCGGCGACCGGTCGGCGAGACCAGGCCCTTGCGGTTCCAGCCCTGCTGATAGACGGGATGCTGGCGGCGCGGCGCGCGGAAGTCCTTGAGGATCCACGGCGACATACCGCGCAGCGAGGGCGCCTTGGCGGCCATTTCGAGGGTCTTCTCGTAGTACTTCTTCTGGAAGTCCTCGCTGAACTTGCGCATCAGTCTGGGGTCCTCGAACCCGGCGAGGGCGTCAGCGCCAAACTCCGAGAACATCATCGGCTTTTCGGTCTTCGTCCAGCCTATGGCCGGCAGGTCGTCCAGCGCGTCGTCCGAATACCAGCCGCTATAGGTGTTGACCGACAGCACATCGAGCTTCTCAGCCAGAGGATCGGCCACACCCATCTGCGGATGGCCGTCGACGGTCTTGCGGTCCGACAGCAGGGCGGCGGTGACCAGACGCGTATCGTCCAGAGCCCGCACGTCGTCGATCAACTGGTACAGGAAGGCGTTGCGCGCCTCGCCCACCGGGGTCTCGTTGGCCACGCTCCAGAACACGATGGAGGCGCGGTTGCGGTCGCGGCGGATCATGTCGGCCAGCATGCCGCGCGCCAGGCCAAGCGTGCGCGGGTTCCCGAAATCGACCAGCCAGTAGACCGGGATCTCGCTCCAGACCAGCAGGCCCATCTCGTCGGCCAGCCGGGTGGTGATCTCGGCGTGCGGATAGTGGGCCAGGCGCACGAAATTGGCGTTCAGCCCGTCGCGCGCCTCGCTAAGCAGGGCGCGAGCGCCGGCCTCGGTGATGGTGCGGGCGGGGTTTTCGCCAAACTCCTCCTCGTGGATGCTGATGCCGCGCAGATAGATCGGCTTGCCGTTCAACAGGATCTGGTCGCCGCGCGTCTCGATGGTGCGAAAGCCGACCCGGTCGGTCATGCGATCCTCACCAGCCTCGACCACGATGTCGTAGAGCTTGGGCTTCTCGGTCGACCAGCGGACCAGCCCTTTGGGGGCGGCGGCCGACAGCTGGGCGACGCCGTCCGCGCCGGCCTTGCCGGAGAGCACCAGCCCCAGCTCCGGCGCGCGCACCCGCACCTCCAGGCCCGCAGACTGGGCGCCGTCCAGCTTCACGGTGGCGGCGATGCGGCCGTCCTTGCCCAGGCGCACCCAGGCCTCGTCGACGAAGGTGGCCGGGGTCAGCACCAGCCGCATCGGCCGGGTGATACCGCCGTAGTTCTCCCAATCGGTGACCGGCGGCGGCACGCCATCGACCTTGGGGGTAGAGTCGACGCCCACGGTCACCTGGTTGCCCCCGTCGCGCAGCAGGTCCGTGACCTCCAGCGAGAACGGCGTAAAGCCGCCTTCGTGCTCGCCGGCCGGCTTGCCGTTCACATAGACCCTGGAGGTGTAGTTGACGGCCTCGAAGCGCAGGAAGGCCCGCTGGCCCGGCTTGAACGCCGCCTCGAAGCGGCGCTGGTACCACATCAGGCCCTGATAGTGCCGAAGGCTCGGATCGTGGGCCAACCAGGCCTGGGGCAGGGATACGCTGGGCGAGCGGTCCATGTCGTATTCATAGAGGGCGTTGGGATTGGCGCGGGTGAAGGCGTCCACGTCGGTGTCGTCGAAGCGCCGATGCCCCTCGCCCGCCGCGCCGCGATGGAAGCCCAGCAGGCCATCGCGATAGGGATCGATCGAGTAGTGCCAGGCGCCCGACAGGTCCTTGCCGGCGCGCAGGTCGGCGCGGGTCAGGGTGGGCGTCGAGGCCATGGCGCCCATCGGAGCGATCAGGCCGATGGCGCAAATCATCAGCGCCCGGCGCAGACGCGCCGCGAGTCCCTTGGCCATACGTTTCCTCCACGCTCTATTGGTCAGGCCACTTGAAGCACAGGCGCGGCGGAGGCGTAAGGGGGCTACGGCAGACGTCGAGAACGCCCCCTCCGTCACGTCGCGTATCGCCATTACGGAGGGGGCGTCCCGGCCGTACCGGCATCGGTGACGCCCGGGATCACCTTGACCGTGACGCCGCCGTCGCGCGCCTCGACCGGGATCGCGTCGCTTTCGAATTCCAAATAGCCGGGCTCGCTCATCTTGAGCTTCGCTGGCAGGTTCACCCACAGCTGGAAGCCGCGCATGCGGCCCTACGCCTGTTCGGGCATTTCGGAGTGAACGATGCCCTTGCCGGCCCGCATCCACTGGATGCCGCCGGGACCGATCACGCCTGCAGCTTGCTTCACAACACGCATAGGATGTGCCAATCTGCTTGACGTCTCCACGGTCGCGAGGAAATAGCGATGAACCGCAAGATCGTAGTCGGGATGCGCGCCCTTACCCTGACGCTGGCGGCGGGGTTGGTCGCGGCAGCCTGCAGCGTCAGCGAAACCAGAGCCCCCTCGCGCTTTGTCATCACGGGCCCGTCCCCGCGCGTGGAGCAATATCTGGCCCGGCAAAGCGCCTGGCGTCCCGAGTTGCGGCCCTCAGTCTCGGCGCCCGACAGTCAGGGTCGGGTCGAGGCTACTGTGATACTGCCCAAGACCTTCGCGGGCGATGATGTACTGCAAATGGCCAATAGAGCCAGCGACGCCAAGCTGACCTGGTCCTACACGGAGGGCGGCTCAACCCGCACCCTGCGTCTGGGCTGAACCGATCTCGATCGTAGTCGCGCTCGATTGCGACGATCCACGCCGTCCGATGGTGAGCGGGGCAGTCCCCGCCCTTCGCCTTCCCGCGCATCCGTGCTAGGTCGCGGCCAACGAAATTCACGAGAGTTCCATGGCCCTTAAAGTCGCCATCGTCGGCCTGCCCAATGTCGGCAAGTCCACCCTGTTCAACGCCCTGACCCAGACGGCGTCTGCCCAGGCCGCCAACTATCCGTTCTGCACGATCGAGCCCAATACCGGCGAGGTCGCGGTGCCCGAGGCGCGCCTCGACGCCCTGGCCAAGATCGCCGGCTCCAAGGAAATCATCCCGGCCCGGATCACCTTCGTCGACATCGCCGGCCTGGTGCGCGGCGCGTCCAAGGGCGAGGGCCTGGGCAATCAGTTCCTGGCCAATATCCGCGACTGCGACGCCGTGGCCTTCGTGGCCCGCTGTTTCGAGGACGGCGATATCGTCCACGTGGAAGGCCGCATCGACCCGATCAGCGATCTCGACATCATCGAGACCGAGCTGATGCTGGCCGATCTGGAAAGCCTGGAAAAGCGCGTTCCCGCCCTGGAAAAGCGCGCCAAGACCGGCGGCGACAAGGAAAGCGCCAATACGCTGCGCCTCGCCAACCTGGCCCTGGACCAGCTGCGCGAAGGCCGTCCCGCCCGCGTCGCCAAAATCGACGCCGACGACGAGAAGGCCTGGCACATGCTGCAGCTGCTGACCGCGTTGCCGGCCCTCTATGTCTGCAATGTCGACGAAGCCAGCGCCGACAAGGGCAACAAATATAGCGATCTGGTCGCCGCTCGCGCCGCCCAGGACAACGCCAACAGCGTGGTGATCTCGGCCCAGATCGAGAGCGAGATCGCCCTGCTCGACGCCGACGAACGCGCAGATTTCCTCGAGACCCTGGGTCTGGAAGAGCCGGGCCTGAACCGCCTGATCCGCGAAGCCTATAAGCTGCTGGACCTGCAGACCTATTTCACGGTCGGCCCCAAGGAAGCCCGCGCCTGGACCATCCATGTCGGCGACACCGGCCCCCAGGCGGCCGGCGTCATCCACACCGACTTCGAGAAGGGCTATATCCGCGCCGAGACCATCGCCTATGACGACTTCGTCAAGCTGGGCGGTGAAAACGGCGCCAAGGAGGCCGGCAAGATGCGGGCCGAAGGCAAGGACTACGTCGTCAAGGACGGCGACGTGATGCACTTCCGCTTCAACGTCTAGGACATTCAAACGGCCGGGGTGGAAACGCTCCGGCCGTTTTCATATCGGGAAGATCGTGCGCCGATGACCACCGACCGCCTGACCCTGACCGCCGTTCATGACGGCTTCGTCTTCACCGCCGCCCACGAGCACCCGCAAGGGGTTCGCCACGGCGGGGTGATCGTGATCCAGGAAATCTTTGGCCTGGACCGTTATGTTCAGGAGGATGTGGCGCGCTGGGCCGAGCGCGGCTTCGAGGTGGTCGCGCCCGCGATGTTCGACCGTCAGGAACTGGGTTTCGTGGCCGAGCACGACCCGGCCGGCTTCGAGACCGGCGTCCGGTACGCCAAGGCCAACGGCCCCGACAGCGCCATGGGCGACATCCAGGCCTGTATCGACTTCCTGGCGCCGCGCGGGCCGGTGTTCGTGGTCGGCTACTGCTATGGCGGGACCATGGCCTGGCTGGCCGCGTCACGTTGCACCGGCCTGTCGGCTGCCGCCAGCTACTATGGCGGTCAGGTGGCGGGCATGGCCAGGTTCGACCTCTCCTGCCCGGTCATTGTCCATCTGGGCCGCGAGGACCCCCACATTCCCGCCGACGAAACCAAGGCCGCCATCGCCGCCGCCCATCCTGATGTCCAGGTCCATATCTACGAGGCCAGCGGCCACGGCTTCAACAATGATGGTCGCCCCGAGTCCGACCTCGCCGACGCCCAGCTGGCGCGGGAGAGGACCCTGGCCCTGTTCCTCGCCAACGGGGTCTGAGCATGGGCGACCATATCGCCCTGGCCACCCGTGACGGCGCGCCGTTCAGCGCCTGGCACGCCCTACCCCAGGACGCCCGGCGTGGCGGCCTGGTGATCCTGCACGCCATCTGGGGCGTGACGCCCCATATCCGCGAGTTGTCCGACACCTTGGCCGAGCAAGGTTATGAGGTGATCGCACCCGCCCTGTTCGACGCCGCCGACGCGCCCTTCCCCGACGCCAATACCGAGCCCGCCATGCTCGACCAGCGCATGGCCATGGGCAAGACCACCGGCTGGGGCCTGAGCGCCCTGCCCCGGGTCCAGACCTGTATCGAGGCCCTGGACGGTCCGGTGTTCGCCATGGGCTTCTGCTATGGCGGCACGACCGCCTGGCTGGCCGCGGCCCGCTGCGAGGGCCTGTCGGGCGTCTCGGCCTTCTACGGCGGCGACATTGTTCAGTATGCGGATGAAGTGCCAAAAGTCCCGACGGCCCTGCATTTCGGCAAGAGCGATCCGATGATCCCCCTGGCCGATGTCGAAAGCATCAAGACCGCCCACCCCGACCTTCCGGTCTGGCTGTACGACGCCGGCCACGCCTTCGTCGCCCCGAACGGTTATCACGCCGATAGCGCCCGGTTGGCCATGCTGCGCACCCTTCAGCTGTTCCAGCGGGGCGGTGGGAACCGGGGCGAGGTCTAGACCCGCTGCTTCGTCAGGTGAGTGTAGACGTGCTTCTACAACTCAGAAATGTCGAGTTCAGCTAATCGTTTTCTACGCTCGGCATAGCGGTCTCCAAGGGCGGTCGTGTTCAAGAACGCCGCCAGGATAGATTCTACCGTGGCGTCGTCAGTAACGTCTGCCCCCAAGACCAGCATGTTGGCGTCGCCGTGTCGGCGAGCGTCGATGCTTTCCTCCGCCGTGTGAAGGAGTGTGGCCCGCACGAAGGGAAAGCGGTTCGCGGTTATCGCCATCATCTGCCCACTGCCGCAGATCCCTATGGCGAAGTCCGACCGGCTCGCTTTGAGTTCCGCTACCAGCTGAAGCGCATAGTCCATCGCATCGACCCGCGCTGCAGCGCTGTCGGTCCCGCAATCTTTTACCCTGTAGCCCTTGGCGAGCAGCCAACCCTTCAACCGCTCCTTCAAAACGACGCCGCGATGGTCAGCCGCGATCGAGATTGGTTTATCGGTCAGCTTCGTGATCATGGCGCAACCTATCGTGCCTCTGGAGGCACGTGCAATTCGCCGTCTGGCCTACAGTCGCTACCGGTGCATCGCCGAGGACGAAAGGGTTGGCTAGGATAACGTCATGCGTCGCTCCGCCACCGCTTTGCCATTGATCCTGTCGCTGGGAGCGGCCGCCCCGGCCGTGGCTGGCGAGACAGCCTGCTGGTTCGAGAACGGGGCCATCGTTGCTCCGGCCGCCATCGCCGACATGGCCGGCGACTTCGTCATCGACCTGTCGGCGCCGCGCACCCTGCTGCACAATACCAAGGCCCAGATGAGCGGCTATGCGGACATCGACCTGACCCTGCCAGTGCGGGTGGCCGGGCGCCGGGTGGAGGCCGTACCGGTGCTGGTCAGCGATCTCGACTATCGCAGCGTCGGGTTCGTGGCCCCGATCGCAGGCGTCATCGGGGCTGATGTCCTGGGTCGCTATGTCGTCATCATCGACTTTGCTCCCTGCCGTCTGCGGCTGGAGGCTCCGGGATCGACGGCCGCCTCCAACGGGCCCGGCTTGCCGGTGACTGTGGTGGGTGGCGTGCCGACCGTCCAGGCCACGGCGTCGGACGGGTTTGCCAGCCTGACCGGGGCCTTCGCTCTCGATACGGCCTCGAACGGGGGGGTGCGGGCGCGCGGCGACGCCGACGGTCCGCGCCAGAAGCCGGCTGGCGTCCTGGCCGGCCTGTCGCTGGACGGCCGTCTGCGCCAGCGCGTTTTGGCGGTGCGAGCCGGCGACCTGCCCCGGGGCGTGACGGGTGCGGTCGGCGTGGCGATCCTCTCGGACTATCGCCTGCGCCTCGACGCCCAGGCCGGCCAGCTGTGGCTGACGCCGACCCCACAAGCGCCCAAAGAAAAAGGGCCCGGCGTTTCCGCCGGGCCCTGATCTTTCCCGAACCTTACGAGGTTCCCGGAGCGCGGAGCGCTCCAGATGTTTGGTCTGAGCCCTCTTATCCCGTCGATCTCGACGGGGAAGGTTCAGTGGGACTCGTGCTTCCAGACCTTGCGGTAGCTGGCATAGAGCAGGCCCGAGAACATCATTAGATAGAGGATGACCACGAAGCCCATCTTCTTGCGCTCTTCCAGCTTGGGCTCGGCGGCCCACATCAGGAAGGCCGAGACGTCCTTGGCCTGCTGGTCGAGGGTCGACTTGGCGCCGTCGTCGAAGCTGACCAGGCCATCCTTCAGGGGCGCGGCCATGGCGATGAAGCCACCAGCCGGAACCTTGTCGTGCGGACCCGACCAGGACGCGGTCAGATCACCGGCCATGTAGGGGTTGTAGTGCTGGCCGGCGCCGACCTTCAGACCCTTCGGGGGTTCCTCATAGCCGGTCAGCAGCGAGTAGATGTAGTCCGAGCCGCCGGTGCGGGCCTTGGCCAGCAGCGACATGTCCGGCGGCAGGGCCCCGCCATTGCCGGCGCGGGCGGCCGGCTCGTTGGGGTATGGCGCGGGGAAGCGATCGGCGGCGGTCGCGGGACGCTTTATGACGTCGCCGGTCTCGGAGTCGATGTCGGCGACCTCGTAGTCCTTGGCGATCGCCTTGACCCACGGGTTGTCGTTCGCGTTCTTGTATTCGGAGTTATAGAACGGGCCGCCCTTGTCGCCGAGGTTGCGGAAGCTGACCAGACTCATCGAGTGACAGGCCGAGCAGACCTCCCGATAGACCTTGTAGCCGCGTTGCAGCTGGGCCTGGTCGAACTTGCCGAACGGCCCTTCGAAGGACCACTCGACGTTCTTGGGCGGGTGGGGGTGACCGGCGGCCAAGGCCTGGCCGCCGGCCATCAGACCCGCGACGGCTGCGATGATGGAGAGTTTGCGCAGCATCTGGATCAGCCCTTCTCAGCAGGCGACAGCGCCGGGGACGCGATCGAGTCCGGCACCGGCAGAGGCGTTTCCTTCAGGCCCACCCAAGGCATGATGACCACGAAGAAAGCGAAATAGTAGATCGACGCCACGCGGCTCAGCCACACGAAGCTGTTCAGGTCAGCATCGTAGAGTTTGAACGTGGTCAGGTGCGGAATGATTTGGTCATCCGGCAGCTTGGCGCCGCAGAAGCCCAGAACGATGCACGCTATCGCGAAGAACACGAAGTAGACCTTCATGGTCGGGCGGTAGCGCATCGAGCGCACCTTGGAGGTGTCCAGCCAAGGCAGGGCGAACAGGCAGGCGATGGCGCCGAACATGGCCAGCACGCCCATCAGCTTGTCCGGAACAGCGCGCAGGATCGCGTAGAACGGCAGGAAGTACCATTCCGGAACGATGTGCGACGGCGTCACCAGCGGGTTTGCCGGGATGTAATTGTCGGCGTGGCCCAGGGCGTTTGGCATGTAGAAGACGAAGAAGGCGAAGAGGATCAGGAAGATGCTCATCGCGAACCCGTCCTTCACCGTCGCGTACGGGGTGAAGGGAAGGGTGTCGGCTTTTGACTTCGGATCCACGCCTGTCGGATTGTTCTGACCCACCACGTGCAGCGCCCAGACGTGCAGGATCACGACGCCGGCGATCATGAAGGGCAGCAGGTAGTGCAGCGAGAAGAAGCGGTTCAGCGTGGCGGTATCGACGGCGAAGCCGCCCCATAGCCAGGTGGTGATGCTCTCGCCCACGATCGGCAGGGCGCCGAACAGGTTGGTGATCACGACGGCGCCATGGAAGGACATCTGACCCCAGGGCAGGACATACCCCATGAAGGCAGTAGCCATCATCAGCAGGTAGATCACGCAGCCCAGCAGCCACAGCACTTCGCGGGGGGCCTTGTACGAGCCGTAATAGAGACCGCGGAACATGTGGATATAGACGGCGATGAAGAACATCGACGCGCCATTGGAGTGCATGTAACGGATCAGCCAGCCGTAGTTCACGTCGCGCATGATGTGCTCGACGCTGTTGAAGGCGTCGCCCACATTGTAGTGCATCGCCAGGATGATGCCGGTGATCAACTGCGAGGCCAGGCACAGCGACAGGATGCCGCCGAACGTGTACCAATAGTTGAGGTTACGCGGCGTCGGGTAGTCGACGAAGCTGTCATAGCCGAGGCGCACGATAGGCAGACGGGCGTCGAGCCAACGCTCGAAACCGGTCTTCGGTTGATAGGTCGAATGTCCGCTCATCTCGCTTAACCGATCTTGACCTTGGTGTCGGTGAGGAACTCGTAATCCGGAACCGCGAGGTTCAGGGGCGCAGGGCCCTTACGGATCCGGCCCGAGGTGTCGTAGTGCGAGCCGTGGCAGGGGCAGAACCAGCCACCATAGTCGCCGCCGCCGAACGTCGGCACGCAACCCAGGTGCGTACACGAGCCGATCAGCACCAGCCACTGAGCCTTGCCCGGCTTGACCCGCTCGGCGTCGGTCTGCGGATCCTTCAGGGCCGCGCCGTCGTCGGCGACCGCCTTCTGGATCTCGGCCGGCGTGCGATTGCGCACGAACAACGGCTTGCCGCGCCACTTGAGCGTGACCTGCTGACCGTCGACGACCTTGGTCAGGTCGAATTCGGTCGAGGCCAGCGCCAGCGTGTCGGCTGACGGGTTCATCTGATCGACGAACGGCCACACGAGCGAAGCGCCGGCGCCTGCGGCGGCCGCGATCGTCGCGATGTAAATGAAGTCGCGGCGGCTGGGGTCAGCCCCATGCTCCGGCTCGGTCGTTGCGCCCACGGCGGTGTCGGCCACCTTAAGTCACCCTTCGATTCCGCCGCGCCGAGAAACCGGCCGGCCAGGAGATGCGCCTTTCGGCGCCGTATCTTTCTCGACCCGCAAGCGGATCTCCGCCACAAGGCGACGGTTGGTTCGTCCTATCGGACCTGCGGCACGAGTCCGCAAGCCCTTTCGATTCGCAGCAATGTCCCTGCTAGCCTTGTGGTGGTTCGCTTAGAATGCGTCTCGCGCTTTTTCAACCAGGCATTCCTCAAAACGTCGGCGCGGCGATCCGTCTCGCCGCCTGTTTTGGCGCCGGTCTGGACGTGATCGAGCCCTGCAGCTTCCCCTTGGACGACAAGAGCCTCAAGCGGGCGGCGCTGGATTACGGCCCGCTGGCACATATGAAACGCCATGTTTCGTGGGAAGCCTTTCTCGCCGCACCTGAACGCGCCGAAGGGCGGTTGCTGCTGTTCACGACCAAGGGGGCCGTCGCCTTCCACAGGTTTGCATTCCGTCCGGGCGATACGCTTTTGTTCGGCAACGAGAGCCGTGGCGCGCCCGAGGAGGTCCACACGGCCGCGCAAGGGCGGCTGGTGATTCCACTGCGGCCCGAGGCGCGGTCGATGAACCTGGCCACCAGCGCGGCGATGGCTCTGGGCGAAGCGCTGCGACAGACAGACGGGTTCGCCGATCTGCTCTGATGCCAGGTGCGACATTATGCCGGCATCGTCACCCAGGTTGATCGGCGCCTTCCGCGTCGAACCGAGCGCGGCCAAGGCCCGCGCGGCTTAGGAACTGGCCTTACGCATCTTCCCGGATTTGCGCGGGGCGTCGGTTGGCCTTAATCGGCTCCCATGACCGACGTCCTCGATCTCGACCAGAAGAAAGCCACGGCGAAAGCCTGGTTCGAAAGCCTGCGCGACCAGATCTGCGCCGAGTTCGAGCGCCTGGAAGACGAGGCCCCCGCCGACCTCTATCCGGGCCAGCCGGGCCGCTTCGAGCGCAAGCCCTGGAACCGCGCGGCCGGCGGCGGCGGGGTGATGTCGATGATGCACGGCCGTCTGTTCGAAAAGGTCGGCGTCCACGTCTCGACGGTGTTTGGAACCTTCACGCCCGAGATGGCCAAGTCGATGCCGGGCGCGGGCGACGACCCACGGTTCTTCGCCACCGGGATCAGCCTGATTGCCCACATGGTCAGCCCGCGCGTGCCGGCCGTGCACATGAACACCCGCTTCATCGCCACCACGAAAAGCTGGTTCGGCGGTGGCGGCGACCTGACGCCCCTGCTCGGCTATCAGCGTAGCCAGGACTTCCCCGACGCGGTCGATTTCCACGCCGCCTATCAGCGCGCCTGCGACGCCCATCACCCCGATTGGCACGCCAAGTACAAGGCCTGGTGCGACGAGTACTTTTTCCTGCCCCACCGCAACGAGCCGCGAGGCGTCGGCGGCATCTTCTACGACCACCATGACAGCGGCGACTGGTCCAGGGACTTCGTCTTCACCCAGGATGTCGGCAAGGCGTTTCTGGAGGTCTATCCGCAGCTGATCCGTCGCCGGATGGCCGAGGCCTGGACGGCCGAGGAGCGCGAGCAGCAGTTGGTGCAGCGCGGGCGGTATGTGGAGTTCAACCTGCTCTACGACCGCGGCACGATGTTCGGGCTGAAGACGGGCGGGAACGTGGAGTCGATCCTCAGCTCGATGCCGCCGACGGTGAAGTGGCCGTAGGCTGTCTCCTTCTCCCCTTGCGGGAGAAGGAGGCGCGCAGCGCCGGATGAGGGGTCGCACGAGCGACGCCGCATCCGTTCGCAACATAAGGGCCTACCGACCCCTCATCCGACCCGCTGGCGCGGGCCACCTTCTCCCGCAAGGGGAGAAGGAAGAATCACGCCTTCGGGCACTTGGCCCCGGTATCGATCCACGCCCGGATGATCTCGCCGAACTGAGCCTGCGTCCCCGGCGCCGGGAGGCGTCCAGCGCCCGGGTTCCAGCCCCAGCCCACCAGTTGATCCTGCGCCATGTGATGGTGGATCTGGTCCAGGGTCTTGCCGCCGTTGCGGGCCGGATCCTTGATCTGGGCGCAGATCTGACCCAGCGACTTACCCTGCCAAGCCATCTCGACCGGAGCCAGCGCCCATTTCGGATCGCCGGGGATGCTTTGGATCTTCTCGCCCCAGGCCGGCACATTGGCGGGGCCATGGCACGACAGGCACGGCAGGCCGGGCACGCCGTGGCCGCTCTGGCCGCCAGCGACGGGCGGGTTGTGCGGGTGCATGTCGTCGCCCTGGGTCGGGCGGCGCTCAACGGGGTGGCAGTTCATGCAGCGCGGGCTCTGGATGACCTTGCCTGCCTCCTGGAACAGGGCCACCGACCGGGCGGCCGGATCCTTGATCGAGACAAAGGTCGCGACAGCCTTCAGCGGAACTGGTGCGGGTTTCGCCGCGTCCGGAGCAGCATTGACGCTGGTGATAACAGCGCCGCCCGCGAGGGCGAGGCCTAGAACGGCGATAACGGTGGCGGCGCGCATGGCAGGGTCTCCCTCAGACAGCAACGCTCAAGCTAGCGCCCGGTTGCCTGATCAAGGAAGGCCCTGATCCAGCCGCCGACCCTCGAGCGGTCATTGGGGGCCTGAAGCGTAGCGATGGCGGCGTCGGCCTGCTCGTCGGTGTAGCGGGTCCCCCGCCGGGCTTCGATCAGAGCCGCCGCATAGGCGGGCTCGAACTCCGGGTGGAACTGCATCGAAATGGCCCCCTTTTTCCGCCCGGACGCGTCGTCATAGGACAGCAGGCCATAAGGCGTGAAGGCGCTGCCGCCGATCACGGTCGCCGAGGGCGGCAGGCTCACGACCTGATCCTGGTGCGAGGCGGGGATGGCGACGCTCGCCGCATCGGTCCAGCCCTGGGGCCGCTCGACGGCGTAGCGATGCAGACCCACGCCCCAGCCGCGCTCGGACTTCACTACCTGGCCGCCAAAGGCCTGGGCCATGATCTGGTGGCCGAAACAGACCCCGACGAAGGCCGCCTCGCCCCGCGCCGATCTGAGAAAGTCCGACAACGGATCGATCCATGGCAGAGCCTCATAGACCCCCGCCGACGAACCGGTGATGACATAGGCGTCCTGCTCGCCCGCTGTAGCCGGCAGCTGGCCCGCCTGGACGTCATAGATGGCGTAGTTGTGGTCGGACCCCAGCAGGGTCTGGAACATGCCGCCATAGCGACCGAAGGCCGGCTGCAGCTCGGCCGGCGGCGCGCCTGTCTCCAGCAGGCCGATCCGCATCAGTAGGCAATGCCCTGGGCCACCGCCTTCAGGCGTTCGATGGCGCTGAATTTGTCCTCGATAAAGTCCTGGTCGATCCACCAGATCTCGATCTCGCGCATCACTTCCCCCACCAGCGGCCCCTTGGGCACGCCCGCCTTCATCACCTCGTCGCCCGACAGCGGGAACGGCGGCGGGGTCCAGGTCTCGGCCATGGCCAGCAGGCCGCGCCACTGCGGGGCGGTGACGGGACGCCCGGAGCCAGCCCAGGCCAGCTTGATGCGGTCGCAGAAGGTGCGCACCCCCAGGGCGTAGATAGCCCGGCGCGCCTCGCGCGGGCTCATCCAGCTGACGATGCGCGGGTTCTTGCCCACCGCGTCGACCAGGCGATCCTTGGTGTTGTTGGCCAGCCGCAGCCGCTCGGACATCTGCTCGGCGATGGTGGGGTCGTCGGGGATCAGCGAGGCCAGCCGCAGTTCGGGATCGTTCTCGAACAGTTGCTCGGTCTCGATGGTCAGCAGACTGTCGAAACGGGCCAGGGATTTGACGAAGGGCAGGATGGACCCCAGCACACCGGTTGCCGCCATCAGCCGCAGGGCCGGGCGCGGATCTTCGGAGGCCAGAAGCTTCATCACCTCCTTCTGGGTTCGCTCGGCGGCGCGGCCGGAGACCATGCCCTTCAGCGCCTTGCAGGCGGCCAGGGCCTTCTGGTCGGCCTCGCCCTTGCCATACCAGGCCTGGAAGCGGAAGAAGCGCAGGATGCGCAGATAGTCCTCGCGGATGCGGGTCATGGGATCGCCCACAAATACCACCCGCCCCTCGCGCGCGTCGTTCACGCCCTCTCCGGTCGGGTCGTACAACCGGCCCTCGGGATCGACATAGAGAGCGTTGAAGCGGAAATCGCGGCGCTCGGCGTCCTGGCCCCAGTCCTGACTGAACGCCACCGTGGCCCGCCTGCCGTCGGTGGAGACATCGCGGCGCAGGGTGGTGATCTCGTAGGGGCGGCCGTTCGAGATGGCCGTGACGGTGCCATGATCGACCCCCGTCGGAATTGCCCGCAGGCCGGCATGGGCCAAGGCGTCGATCACCTGGTCGGGCGTCAGGGTGGTGGCGATATCGATGTCGTCGATGGGCTTGCCCATCAGGGTGTTGCGTACGCAGCCGCCGACGAATCGCGCGCAGCCGACGAAGCCGCGTTCTTCCAGCGCCGCGATCACCGCCCGGGTCTCCGGCAGCGCCATCCACGGCGTTATGCCTATCGATTCAGTGTTCACGCGACCAACTCCTACGCACCCAATGCGCGCCCCAAAGAGCAAGGGCGGCATTGTTAGGCAGGAAGCGTGACGGCGGCTACGGGCGATAGGCCCTAAACAGGGGTTTGATCTGTGGATTCATCGTGCAGGCGTTCGTAGAGCGCCCGCAGCATCCCGGCCGTCGCGCCCCAGATGAAGCGCTCGTTCCACGGCATGGCGTAGAAGTTGCGCCGCTCGCCGCTGGGCGTCACCCGATGCTGGCGCTCGTGATTGGCCGGATCCATCAGGAAGTCGAACGGCGTCTCGAAGACGTCGGCGACCTCTTCGGGACTGGCGACGAACTCGGCGGCCGGATCGATGAAGCCCACCACCGGGGTGACGTGAAAGCCGGTCACCGTCTGATAGCCGTGCAACAAGCCAGCCAAGGTGACGAACCGGGGGTCCAGCCCCACCTCTTCCTGAGCCTCGCGCAACGCCGTGACCCAGGGGGTCTCGCCCGGATCGCAACGACCGCCGGGGAAGGCGATCTGGCCGGTATGGCTGCGCATGGTGTCCGAGCGGCGGGTCAGCAGCACGGTCAGACCCTCCTCGCGATCGATCAGCCCGACCAGCACGGCGGCGGGGCGCAGGGCGTGGGGGTTGTCGAAGGTCAGGCCAGGATTGAGGTCGAAGTCCGAGCGGACGGGATCGGCCAGGCTCGGATTATAGTGCTCGATGGGGTCCAGCCGGCTGGCGATCCAGTCGCGGCGCTCCTGCGGCGTCACGCCAGGACCGTCCCGGCCGGGGCGACAGGAAACCAGGCGCCGTTCGAGCTGATGCCGAACACCTCGCCCTCGGGCGTCGCGCGGGGCTGGGCCATCTCGGCCAGTTCGTAGAACACCGGGCGGGCGATCAGGGCCTCAAGACCCCGCCGCACATGCAGATAGGGCCGCGGCTCGCCGGTTTGCGGATCAGTCTCGACACGGATGATGTTGTCTGGCCCAGCCTCGACCACGTCGCCGACATTGGTCAGGAATTTCAGCGTCTCGCCTTCGCGATCCACACGCACGGCGATGAACGGCGCGTCCTCGACGACGATCTTCATCTTCTCGACGGGCGTAACGAGGTGATAGCCGTCCGGATCCAGCCGCAGCACGGTCGAGAACAGACGCACCAGGGCCTCGCGGCCGATGGGCGTGCCCTCGTGGAACCAGACCCCGTCCTTGCGGATGCGGATGTCGATCTCGCCGCAATGTTCCGGATGCCACAGATGCACCGGCGGCAGGCCGCGCTCGCCCGCAGCCTTCACGGCGGCGGCGACACCTTCAAGTCCGGCTTTTGGAGGATCGGCGGTCATGGCTTTCAGGTAGGCCATGCCGCCCGACCACTCAAGCATAGTGAGGCGCGCGATCCGCTTGGGCTCAAGCGACGGAACGTCTCAGGCGACCGCGACCAGCCCCGAGAGACCTTGATCGCCGCCTTCGACCAGGGCCTTCAGCAGCACCCTGCGCTGATCCACGGGTCCCGGCATCACGACACCCCAGGTATGATCCGCCGAAAAGCCGGCGCGGGTGAAATAGGGCGCGTCGCCGACTAGCAGCACGGCCTTCCAGCCGGCGGCCCGGGCGGCTTCGCATGCCGCCTCGACCAGGGTCTGGCCCAGGCCCGCGCTGCGCTCCTCGGAGTCGACAGCCAGAGGACCCAGGAACGCCGCTGGCTCGCCGCCGATGGTCACAGGCCACAGGCGTACGCAGCCGACCGGCTCGCCGCCGCGCATCGCCACGAACGAGCAGTCGGCCAGCAGGCGGTTGCCCTCGCGCAGGCGCTCGGAAACCTTGGCGAAGCGGCCGGGGCCGAACGCCCGGTCGATCAGGGCGGTGACGGCGGTTTCCATAACGGGCATCTCAAGGACGAGGGCGGGCGCGGAAACCGGAGCTTTGGAAACAGGATAAATGGAGGTCATCAGCCTTTGAAATGCGAAAGGTCGTCGGGGGCTCCCGACGCCAGGCGCGGGAGGGCTTCAGATCGTGGCGCGTTCGCGCGTCATTCGTCGCGCGTGTTTGGGCAGTCGCATCCCCGGACCTCTCAACAACTCGCGGGCGCTGTAGGGCCAAGCCGCCCTCGGGTCAACAACGTTGCGGCGCCGCTCAGCGTCAGTATGGTGCGGCGCAATGTCCGACCTTTCCCCCCCGGCCGCCGAACCCGCCCCTGACACCTCTACCCGCGCCCTGTTGCGGGAACGTGACTTCATGCTGTTCTGGGTCGAGCGCTTCATCTCGACCCTGGGCGTGCAGATCCAATCGGTGGCCCTGGGCTGGCAGGTCTACGCCATCGCCCGCCTGACGAAATCGGTCGGCGAGTCGGCCTTCCTGGTCAGCATGATCGGCCTCGCCCAGTTTCTGCCGCTGCTAGCCCTGACCCTGATCGCCGGCGAGACCGCCGACCGCCGGACCCGCAAGCTGATCGTCGCCGTCAGCCTGGCGGTGGACGCCGTCAGCGCCGGGGTCCTGTTGTTCCTGGCCCTGACCGGCTCGCACACCCTGTGGCCGGTCTTCGCCGTCTCGGTGATGTTCGGGGCCAGCCGCGCCTTCCTCTCGCCCGCCAGCAGCGCCCTTGGCCCCATGCTGGTGCCACGCGCACTGCTGCCCCGCGCCATCGCCTGGAACTCCCTGGCCTGGCAGAGCGCCTCGATCATCGGCCCGGCCGTTGGCGGCCTGCTGCTAATCCATTCGCCAGCCCTGGCGTTCGGCGTGGCCCTGGCCCTCTATCTGACCGCCGCCGTCATGGCCCTGATGATCCGCCAGAACACCCGGCCAGAGACCCAGCCCGGCTCGCGCCTTGAGCTGATCAAGGAGGGGCTCTCCTATGTCTGGAACAACAAGATCGTCTTCGGCTCGATCTCGCTCGATCTGTTCGCGGTGATCCTCGGCGGCGCTACGGCCCTGCTGCCCGTGTTCGCCAAGGACGTGCTGCATATCGGGCCGGCGGGTTTTGGCATACTGCGCGCCTCGCCCGCCATCGGCGCGACGATCGTGGCCATCTACCTGGCCAGCAACCCGATCCGCCGCCACGCCGGCCGGGTCATGTTCGCAGGGGTCGCGGTGTTCGGCGCCGCCACCGTGGTGTTTGGCCTCTCGCAGCTTTTGTGGCTGTCGGTCGGCGCCCTTGCCCTGCTGGGCGGGGCCGACATGCTCAGCGTCTATGTCCGCCAGACCTTGGTCCAGATCGTCACCCCCGACGCCATGCGCGGCCGGGTCTCGGCCGTCTCGGGCGTGTTCATCAGCGCCTCCAACGAACTGGGCGAGGCAGAGAGCGGTGTCGCCGCCTGGTTCCTTGGCCCGGTCGGGGCGGTTGTCTTCGGCGGTCTGGGGGCGCTGGGCGTGACAGGGCTATGGGCCTGGCTGTTCCCGGAACTGCGGAAAGCCGACCGGCTGGACTAATTCCTCCTGCCCCGTGAAACGGGGGAGGTGGCGCGACGCCATCGGCGGCGTGACGGAGGGGGCGTCGGGCGGTGGCCCCGTCAAAGCACGCCGGCAAGGCTGGACGCCCCCTCCGTCACGGCGCGTATCCGCACCGCGCCACCTCCCCCGCTATGCGGGGCAGGAGAAGAGTTTCAGACGCCGGCCAGCTTGCGCAGCGCATCCCCGGTCATCCGCCGCACGGTCCACTCGTCCATCGCGGCGGCGCCGAGGCTGTCATAAAAGGCGATGGACGGCCCGTTCCAGTCGAGCACGGCCCATTCCAGCCGACCGAGCTCCTCGTCCACACAGCGCCGCGCCAGATTGGCCAGCAAGGCCTTGCCCGCGCCAGAGCCTCGCGCTTCCGGCCGCACGAACAGGTCTTCCAGATAGATCCCGTGACGCCCGACGAAGGTCGAGAAATTGTAGAACCACAGAGCGAAACCCACCGGCGCGCCGTCGATCTCGGCGATGTCGCAGAACGCCCGGGGGTTTTTTCCGAACAGCGCCGTCGTCACATGTGCTTCCGTCGCCTCTACCGAATCCAGCAGCTTTTCATACTCGGCCAGATCGCGGATGAACTGGAGGATCAGGGCGCCGTCGGTTGCGACAGCTGGGCGGATGGTGACGTTCCTGGAGGGCGAGGGCATGGCGGTCTCTTCGGACTATCTGGACTTCGCGCTCGAACAGCTGGCCCCGCTGGGACTGCTGTCGTCGCGCAAGATGTTCGGCGGGGTCGGGCTCTATGCGAACGGCCTGTTCTTCGCCCTGATCGATGACGACACCCTCTATCTCAAGGGCGACGAGTCGCTGAAAGCCGATTTCGAGGCGGCAGGCTCTCACGCCTTTGATCCGTTCGGCGAAGGCAAGCCCATGGCCTACTGGACCGCGCCCGTCGATGCGCTGGACGACAGTGACCTGCTGGTCGCGTGGGCAAGGCGTTCGCTGGAGGTGGCGGCGCGGAAGAAGAAGCGCTAGCCGATCTTCACCCCCGGCGGCGGGACACTATCCTCGGGCACGAAGAAGTCTGGCATCAGGGTGGCGGTTGGGTCGACGGCGTAGGGGGTGAAATCGGTGACGCCCTCGCCGTACAGGAAGCTGTCGTCGATCAGGAAGTTGCCTGAAAACGCCCGTGACGGCTTTTCGAAGATCGCATGGGCCGCGTCGGCCATGATCTCCGGCTTGCGGCAATGGCGCAGGCCTTCCTCGCCGGTCAAAGCGAACTGGATGGCGGCGGTGGCGATGCCGGTCCTCGGCCACAGGGCGTTGAAGGCGATGCCGTCGCTGCGGAATTCCTCGGCCATGCCCAGCACGCACAGGCTCATATTGTACTTGGCCATCGAATAGGCGACGTGCGGCGCGAACCAGCGGGGCTTCATGTCCAGCGGCGGCGACAGCATCAGGACGTGCGGGTTCTCCGCCTTCTTCAAATGCGGGATGCAGGCCTTCGACGTCAGGAACGTGCCGCGCCCATTGACCTGATGCATCAGGTCGTAGCGCTTCATCTCGGTCGACAGCGTGCCGGTGATCGAAATGGCCGAGGCGTTGTTCACGCAGATATCGATACCACCGAACCGGGCGACGGCCTTCTCGACAGCCTCGTAGACGGAAGCCTCCTCGCGCACATCGACGATCAGCGGCAGGGCCTTGCCGCCGGCCGCCTCGATCTCGGCCGCAGCCGAATAGATGGTGCCCGGCAGCTTGGGATGGGCCTCGGCGGTCTTGGCGGCGATGACGATATTGGCCCCGTCGCGCGCCGCGCGCAGGGCGATGGCCAAGCCGATGCCGCGCGAGGCGCCGGTGACGAACAGGGTCTTGCCTTGAAGCGACATCAGCAGGTCTCCGGAAGTGATCGACCTGTTCTAGCCCCGCTGCGGCGGCGGGTCACCCCGCGCCTGTGGTCTTTACCGACAGGTCCCACAGGCGATCAGCGGCCTCGGGGTCCAGAGCGTGGGGCATGACCCCGGCCCAGGGCTTGTCCTTGGTCCAGGGAGCGGCCTGCGCCAAGTCTTCCAGATAAAGCCCGCCCACGCCTTCCAGCTCGTCGCCAACGGCGGCCCAGACGCTGGTCGAGGCGCCCTCTTCGGTGGTCTTGAAGCCGTCGCGGACCTTGCCGCTCTCGTCGATCCAGCCGAGGGCGATCTGCTCCTCGATCGGCAGGTGGCGCTGCAGGGGGGTCATGATGCCGCCCGGCATGACGGCGTTTGCGAACACGCCCTGGTCCTTGAAGCGCTTGTTGAAGCCGACCGCGAACAGGGCGTTGGCGCTCTTGGCCTGGCCATAGCTTTCCCACTTGTCGTACTCGCGGGTCTTGTAGTGCGGGTCGTCGAAGTTCACGCCCGAGCGCCGGTGGCCGATCGACGACAGCGACACCAGCCGCGAGGTCTTGCCCGACTGCTTGGCGCCCGCGATCAGGTTCGGGGCCAGCAGCACCGACAGCAGGTAGTGGCCGAAGTGGTTGGTGCCGATCTGCATTTCCAGCCCGTCCTCGGTATAGGCGAGCGGGCAGGCCATGACCCCGGCATTGTTGATCAGGAGGTTCAGCGGCTTGTCGCCCCAGCGCTCGGCGAAGGCGCGGATCGACTTGAAGCTGGAGAGATCGAGCATCGACCAAGAGGCCGTGGCGCCTTTCGCCGTCTTGTTGACCTCCGCGACGGCTGCCTCGGCCAGATCCGGCTTGCGCGCCGCGATGACCACCTCGGCCCCAGCCTCGGCCAGAGCCCGGGCAGTCTCGACCCCGATGCCGGTGGCCGCGCCGGTGACGATGGCGACCTTGCCGGTCAGGTCGTGGCCGGCGACCACGTCGCGGGCCGGGGTGTGGGGCTTGAAGCCCGAGGTGATGCGGTCGGCCATGTCGTCTCTCCCGTGATTTTCTTGTTGCTTCGAACGCTACAATTGCAGGGCCAGCAGCCCCAGGACGATGGCCAGGCACAGCGGGCCATAGGCGCGGCGGTTGAGGCGGGCGAAGGGCGTGCCCTCGGCGCAGCGGAACACCGGCGGCGCATAGGTCGCCAGGCCACGCAGGGCGAAGACAGCGAACAGTATCCACCGCGCGGCCTGCAGCCAGGGATCCAGCGGTGACGGCGGCGCGAGGACGGCCAGGATCAGAAGCCCGCCGGCCGCCAGGGCCGCCGCGACGGCGGCGCTGGCCAAAGGGCCAGGCGCCCGCATGCCGGCCGTGCGGCCGACCACATGCTCGACCATGAAAGCCTCATCATGACCCGGCCAGCGGCCGCCGAACGCCCAGTACAGATGAACGCCGGCCAGCGCGAACAGGGTCGCGGCCAGGATCACGGCCAGCAGCATGTCGCTAGGCGACCTTGCTGAAGTCAGCCGGGCGACGCTCGGCGAAGGCCATGAAGGCCTCGCGGGCTTCGGCCGTCTGCAATCGCTCGGCGAAGAGCGCGCCTTCGGTGTCCATCAGGGCGGCGATCTTCTCGGCGTCGCGCATCAGGCGCTTGGTGGTGGTCAGGGCGCCCAGCGGACGCTTGGCAAGCTGGTCGGCGGCGGCCCGAGCCCGGGCGCGAAGTTCGTCCAGCGGCACGACCGCGTTCGACAGACCCCAGGCGGCGGCGGTCGTGCCGTCCACGGCTTCGCCCAACGCGAACATGGCATAGGCGCGGGCGTGGCCGATGCGGGCCGGCAGCAGCCAGCTGGAGGCGGCTTCCGGCACTAGCGCCAGGTTGACGAACGGCGTGGTCAGGCGCGCGTCGGGACTGGTGAAGACGAGATCGCAGTGCAGCAGCATGGTCGTGCCCACGCCCACGGCCTGGCCGTGCACGGCGGCGACCAGCGGACGCGTGGCGTTGGCCAGGGCTTTGAGAAACCGCCCCACATGCCGCTCGCCGCTGAAGCCGCCGGTGGCCTGGGCAGTGAAATCGGCTAGGTCGTTGCCGGCGGTAAAGGCGTCGCCGTCGGCCTGAAACACCACCACCCGCAAGGCGGGATCGGCCTCGGCCTGTTCCAGGCTGTCGGCCAGCACGCCATACATGGCGTTGGACAGGGCGTTCTTCTTTTCCGGGCGCGACAGGGTGATGGTCATCACGCCGGCGTCGATCTGAACTTTCACATGCTCGGTCATGCGGCGTCTCCTTTGGGGAACTTGGTTTGCAGGCTCATCAGCCAGCGGGCGACCACGGCGATCTCCTCATCGGAGAAGCCGTCGGTCAGGTTTGCGTTGATGCTGTCGAGGCCGCCCTTGGCGTATTCGCGCGCGGCGCGGCCCTTTTCGGTGAGGTACAGCCGCATGGCGCGGCCGTCGGCGGGGTCGGAGCGACGCTCGACCAGGTCGACCTTGGTCATCCGGTCAATCAGGCCGGTCATGGCCGAAGGCGCCAGATCCAGCGCCTCAGCCGCCTCGCCGATCAAGGCGCCGTCGCGCTGGCCCAGGAAGAACAGCACGCCGGAATTGGCCGCTGTCAGCCCGCCCTTGGCCGCCATCGCCGCCTCGATCCAGCGCTGGACGCGCCGGTTGCCGGCATTGAGCAGGAAGACAAGACGGCGGTCGGGCGGCACGGGCATGCCGCGACGCTAGTACTTCGCGCACGAAATATCAAACGGTTGTTTCGAGGGCTTCGACGGCTCCGTACCAGGCCACGCCCTCGGCGTCGGTCTCCTTGCGCACGGCCGCTCGCCCGATCAGGCAATTTAGATGGGCCAAGGCCTCGCCCGTGGCCATGCCCAGCAAGTCTGGACCGATGGGTCGGGCGAACAGCGCGCCGAAGACGTCGATGGCCCGTTTTGGCTCTTTCAGCTTGCCCTGCAATCGGTCCAGCCCCCGCTCGTGGCCGTTGATCAGATGGTCGATCCGGGCGTGAAGGCCGTGGAACGGATCGTTGTGAGCCGGCAGGACCAGCACGCTGTCAGGCACCGTCGCCTTGACCTTGGCCAAGGATCGCAGCCAGTCGCTCAGAGGATCGGCGTCGGGCTCGGTCGGGAAGACCGAGACATTGGACGAGATGCGCGGCAGCACCTGGTCGCCGCTGATCAGCAGACCCAGCGCCGGACACCACAGGCAGGCGTGATCGGGCGAATGGCCCTGCCCCGTCACCACGCGCCAGATGTGGTCGCCGATTTGGAAGTCCTCGCCGTCGGACAGCCGGCGATAGCTGTCGGGCAGGGCGTAGATCGCTTTTCCGAAGCCGCCGAAGCGGGCCTTGTAGTTCTCGATGGCGTCCTCGTCCCAGCCTGCGGCCTTGAAGAATAGCACCCCGTCCTCGGGCGCCTCGCGGCCGGTGTCGGCCACCAGCATCCGGCACTGGAAATATTCCAGGCGGGTCATCCACAGCCGGCACTGGAATTTGCGCACGATCCAGCCGGCCAGGCCCACATGGTCCGGGTGCAGATGGGTGCAGATCACCCGGGTGATCGGTTTGCCACCCAGAGCGCCCGCAAAAGCCGCGCGCCAGGCCTGGCTGGTCTCCTTGGTCTGGACGCCGGTGTCGACGATGGCCCAGCCCTCGCCATCGGCTATGGCCCAGACATTGATGAACTGCAGCGACCCGCCAAGCGGCTGTCTCAGCCACAGAACGCCTGGCGCGACCTCGACGGCCTCGCCCGTGCCCTGCTCCGGCGCGACCTCGAACGGATAGACCAGCTTGGCCTTGCGCGGTTCGGTCGCATCCTCTTCCAGCCCGTCGCGCATACGCCGCTCCCTTTCGCCATGTTTTCGCTCACCTCGGAGGACATCTTGACCCCCAACGCAAGGGCGCGCTTATGTCCGCGCGAGGAATCCACCCAGGAGATGTTTCCCATGAGGCCATTCGCGATCGGCTTGGCCGCCGCCCTCGCGCTCGGCGCGCTTGTTCCCGCCGCCGTTATTTCGGCGCCGAAAGAGAGCAAGAGCAAGCCGGCTATTGACGCCAAGGCGCGTGAAGCCGGCATGAAAGACGCCCCAGCGCTCATGCAAACCGTCAATACCGGCTGCGTCATCACCGACGCTCGCCTGATCGGCGCCGACAAGAAAACCGCGAGCAGCTATTACGAGGTCGCTTGTCAGGACAGCATCGGCTTCGCGCTGATCGCCAAGAAGGACGCCGCGCCGCAGGTCTTCACCTGCCTGGAATCGAACGCCCCGGCCGCTGACGGCAACCCGAGCGCCCTGGCCTGCTTGCTGCCCGGCAACGCCGACCCCAAGGCCGGCCTGAAGCCGTTCGTCACCAAGGCCGCCCTGGCCTGCGACATCGAAAACGCCCGCGCCATCGGCTCCGGCGCCAAGAAGTCGTACTTCGAAGTCGCCTGTAAGGGCGGCACGGGCTACATCCTCCAGACCAGCGCTCCGGCCAATGTGGCCGACGAAGTCGCCGGCACCAGCTGCCTGCTCTACGAAGAGGGCGCCAATGTCAGCTGCAAGCTGACGGATAAGGCCACCCAGCTGGCCATCGTCGACACCCTGACCGCTGCGTCGGGCAAGGCCTGTCAGGTCAAGGACAAGCGCTACGTCCTCAGCACCAAGGCCGACAACTACTTCGAGGTCGCCTGCGCCGACGGCAAGGGCTACATGCTGCAGCAGACCGCGGCCGGCGGAGCCTTGGCCCGCGCCATCGACTGCGCCCAGGCCGCCTTCGTCGGCGGCGGTTGCACCCTGACCGACTCGGTCGCGGCGCAAACCGAGCAAGCCGGCCTCTACAGCAAGCTGGCCACCAAGGGCGGCTTCAACTGCGATGTCGAAAAGTACGGCATGCTGCCCAGCCAGGACCCCAAGAAGGAAATCGTCGAGCTGAAGTGCAAGAACCGTCCCGACGGCGCGATTGGGATCTTCTCGACAGGCCCGGCGATCGTCTACGACTGTCTGTTCGCGGAAATGAACGGCTATCGCTGCAGCTTCTCCAAGCAGGACTCGGTGTTCCCGCGCCTGTCGGCCGATCTGAAGGCCTACGGCAAGGGCTCGTGCGAGGTCTCGGGCGTCCGCCTGGTGGGTCGCAACGAGACCGAGGGCTATTTCGAGGTCGCCTGCTCGGACGGCCTGCCGGGCTGGGTGATGAGCTATCCGATCAACACCCCGGCTCCGAAGTCCAAGGAGATCCTCTCCTGCTCGCAAGCCAAGGGCATCGGCGGCGGCTGCAAGCTGCCGACCAACGCCTCCAAGAAAACCTGATCACGGCGAAAGCCTGAACAGCAAAGCCCGCCGGGAGCGATCCCGGCGGGCTTTTTAATCCTCCCCCTATAGGGGGAGGTGTCACCTTAGGCGACGGAGGGGGAAGTGCTGCCGATCGGTGCGGTCTTCCCGCTCCGGCCTCCTCCCCCTTCAGGGGGAGGATTTACTTCATCGCCGCCTCAATGAAATGCGGCCCCGGCGTCGTCATCGCCCGCTGCATCGCCACGTCGAACGCTTCGGCCGTCTCGACCCGCTCGGCGGGCATGCCCAGGCCGCTGGCCAGCGGCACCCAGTCGATCTTCGGATCGCCCAGGTCCAGCAGGCGCGAGGCCTTTGGCCCCGGTTCGCCGCCGCCGGTGCGGGCCATCTCGATGCTCAGGATGCGATAGGCGCCGTTGGCGAAGATCACCACGGTGACGTCCAGCTTCTCGCGGGCGATCGTCCACAGGCCCTGCACCGTGTACATGCCGGCGCCGTCGCCGTTGAGGCTCAGCACCTTGCGGTCGGGGCAGGCCACAGCCGCGCCGATGGCGACCGGCATGCCTTGGCCGATGGCGCCGCCCGTAAGCGACAGCCAGTCATGGGCGCGGGCGTTGCGGGTCTGGGTGAAGATCGGCAGGCCGGCCGTCACCGCGTCGTCCGAGATGATCGCGTCCGTGGGCATGTGCCTAGCGATCGAGGCGCCCATGGCCCAAGCGTCGAACTTGGCGCCCGGCGCGGCCGGTTCGACATAGGCCTCGACCACCGCCTGGGCAGGCGCGCCAAGGGCGTCGGCCAGAGCGTTCAGGGCTGCGAGCGCATCGACCTCCCGGCCGCACAGGGTGGTCAGATCGCAGCCTTCCGGGACCAGCACGCTGGGGCGGTCGGGATAGGCGAAGAAGGCCACCGGCTGGCTGGTTCCGGCCAGGACGATCAGATCGGTCCCGTCGAGGTCCTTCAGGGCCTGCTCGCCGAAATACATCATCTTGTCGGGCCGGAAGCGCCCCTCGCCGCGCGACTGGCGGGCGGTGAAGGTATCGGTCAGCACGCGCACGCCGACGGCGCTCAGCCGTCCGGCGGCGGCTATCCCCGCCTCCCCGCAGGCGCTGGAGCCCAGGAGGATCGCCGGCTTTTTGGCCGCCCTGATCGCAGCGACGACCGACGCGACGGCTGCCGCATCTGGCGCGGCCGGACGCGGAGCCTCGATCACCGGCCCTGAAGCATTGGTCTCATTCCAGGCGCTGTCGGCCGGCAAGATCAGACAGGCATTGCCGCCCGGCGCGCCGAAGCTGGCGGCCACGGCCTCGGCGGCCAGCGCTCCGACCTGATCGGCGCTCTCGGCGGACTTCACCCAGATCGAGTTTGGCGCGGCCAGCGCGGCGATGTCGGAATTCAGCGGCGCGTCATACTGGCGATGATCGGTGGCATGGTCGCCGATCACATTGACCACCGGCGTATAGGCCCGCCGCGCATTGTGCAGGTTTGCCGCGCCGTTGGCATAGCCGGGACCCAGGTGCAGCAGGGTGCAGGCGGGCTTCCCCGCCATGCGGCCATAACCGTCGGCGGCCCCGGTGGCCACGCCCTCGAACAGGCACAGGATCGAGCGCATGCGCGGCTCGCGGTCGAGCGCGGCGACAAACTGCATCTCGCTGGTGCCGGGATTGGCGAAACAGGCAGTAACGCCGTTATCGGCCAGGGTGGTGATCAGGGCGTCCGCGCCGTTCATGGTCTTCTCCGTACCAGGGTGTTCTTCCTTCCGACATTTCGCGGGAGGCGCCAACACAGCTTGCGAAAAACGCCCCCCTCGCGCCAGTCTGGCCGCCACAAGCCGCCGTAAAGCGCGGCCAATCGAGGGGACGGATTTCGCATGGACACCAAGGACAGGATGGCTCGCTGGGTGCTGGTCGCCTCGATCATCGCCGGCGTCAGCTATGTGGCGTCATGGGACCGGGGCCTGCCACAAGCCGCCGAGCTGACCTGGAAGGGTCTCGGCGTCGGCCTGCTCGCCGTCTATGCGATGCTAAAGGCCAGGAGCCTCGACGGTTGGCTGCTGGTCGCGGTGATGGCGTTCGGCGCCCTGGGCGATGTGCTGCTGGGCGCGATGGGCCTGACCGTCGGAGCGCTGGCCTTCCTGGTCGGGCACCTGATCGCCATCGGCCTCTATCTGCGCAACCGGCGACAGACGCTGTCGCGCAGCCAGCTGGCCCTCGCCGTCGTGCTGGTCCCGGCGACGGTGATCATCGCCTGGCTGCTGCCGTCCGACCGCGCCGGCGCGTCGGGCGTGGCGCTCTACAGCCTGGGCCTTTCGCTGATGGCCGCCACCGCCTGGATCAGCCGCTTCCACCGCTTCCGGGTCGGGATCGGAGCGGTGATGTTCGTGGTGTCGGACCTGTTGATCTTCGGTCGCGCCGGACCGCTGGCGGACAGCTTCGTCGTCGGGCTGGGCGTGTGGGGGCTGTATTATTTCGGGCAGTTGCTGATCTGCGTCGGGGTGGTTCAAGGACTGAACCCTTCTCCCCTTGCGGGAGAAGGTGGCCTGCGAAGCAGGTCGGATGAGGGCTCGCACAGCCCTGTCCGCTAAGCCGCGACGGCAAAGCATCACCGCCCGTCGACCCCTCATCCGTCGGCTGCGCCGACACCTTCTCCCGCAGGGGGAGAAGGAAGGGTCGTGCGGCTTAGAACACCATCACCCCATCGTCCGCCACATCCGCGAACAACCGCTCCAGCTCGACCGGCCGGCGGTCCCGCGCCAGGGCCTGGTTGATATAACCCTTGTCGGTCAGCTCGCCCGAGGCGGCGTCCGGCGCGCCTTCGAGGATCAAAGCGCGGGCCACCTTGCCGCCGCCCTTGGCCGTGGCGTTCAGCTGCTCCAGTCCCGTCCGGATCGCCTCCCGCACCGCCGAAGCGTCGCCTAGCCGCGCCGCGGCCGTGGGATCGACGAACAGCATCAGCCCCACGCCATCCTGCCCTTCGCCGCAGACCAGGGCGTCGGACACCACCCCGCCGATGGCCGACACCGCCGCCACCCGCAGCGCGCCGGCGGCCACGAAGGTGCCGCTGGCCAGTTTGAAGTTTTCCACAAGGCGACCGTCAAAGACGAGACCGGCGGCCGGGTTCTCCGGGTCCGCCAGCCGCGCCGCGTCGCCCAGGCGATAGAAGCCTTCCTCGTCAAAGGCGTCGCGCGAGGCCTTGGGCTGATCCAGATAGCCCGGCGAGACCTGCGGCCCCTTGACCCGGATCTCGAACTTGTCGCCGGCCGGGACCAACTTCACGGCCGTGCCCGGCGTCGGCAGGCCGATCATGCCAGAGCGGGCGTTCAGCCAGTGGATGTTGCAGGCCGTCGGGCCGGTCTCGGTCGCGCCATAGCCGGCGGCGAAGGTCACCCGCTCGCCGATGGTCCGCACGGCAACGGCCTGAACCCGGTCGAGGATCGACTGGGCCATCGAGGCGCCGCCATATTGCAGCACACGGACCTTCTCGAAGAACTTCGCCGCCAGGGCCGCGTCGCGCTCCAGCTCGCCGACCAGCAGGCCCCAGCCGGCGGGGACCATGTTGTGATAGGTCGTGGCCACCTCGCGCAGGTTTCGCAGGGTCTCGGCGAACCGCGTCGGCGTGGGCTGGCCGGCGTCGATGTACAGCGTCCCGCCCCGGTGCAGCACCATGTGCAGTATGGCATTGGCGCCGAGGCTGTGGCTCCAGGGCGCGGAATTGACCAGCACCGGCGGCTCGGGATCGGCGTAGCAGGCCTCGATCTGAGCGGCGTTCAGCGCGATGTTGGCGTGGGTGCAGATCACCGCCTTGGGCTTGCCGGTCGAGCCCGAGGTCAGCAGCAGCTTGGCGACATCGCCGGGCTGGCAGACCGGAGGAGTGGACTGCGCTTCGGGAAGATCCGTAAACGGAATATGTCCATCACCCGCGTTGTGGCTAACGATGACTGGCAGCCCCGCCAGGAACGGCGCGGCCAGCGCCGCGCCGAACGCCCGGGCGTCGTCGACATAGACCGCCGCCGGCTTCAGTCGCTCGACGGCGAACTCTAGCCGGGACAGGTCCGCGCCCGCCAGGCCGTACTGGGGCGACACCGGCGAGATGGGCGCGCCCAGGCTCATGGCCGCATAGCCGATCAGGGCGTGATCGATGCCGTTGCGGGCCAGGATCAGCAGCGGCTGGTTCGGTCCGAGACCGAGGGCTTTCAGCCCGCCGGCCAGAGCCTCGATCTTCGTCCTGGCGTCAGCGAAAGTGATCGTCCGCCAACTCTCGCCGTCACGCTCGGCCAGCCAAACCCGGTCCGGCGCTTCGACAGCCCAACGCGCCAGAGGCGCGGTCACGGTCTGCACGGAATCTGAATAGGCCATCGGATTGCGCAGGATCAGCGCGTCGTCGCGCTGTTCGACATCAAGGGCGCGCGGCGCGTAGCGGGCGTCGCGGAAGGGGGCCGTAGCGGGGGATGATCCGTCCATCGCTTCTTATCCCGCGCCTCATACGCCTGTTCAATCCATGACAAGCGCGTTGCGGCGACGCTCCAGCCACATCCGTTCGGCGGGACCGGGGTCCAGGGCCAGGGCGCGGTCATAGGCGGCCCGCGCCTCAGCCGCTCGGCCGAGCCGCGCCAGCAGGTCGGCGCGCAGGGCGTGGAAGGGTGCGAAGTCGGCAAGCCCGGTCGGGTCCAGCCCCTCAACCTCGACCAAGGCGGCCTGAGGCCCGGCGATCTGCGCCAAGGCCACCGCCCGATTGAGCCGCACCACCGCATCGTCTCGCCAGTCCAGCAGGGCGTCGTAAAGGCGTAACACAGTGCCCCAGCGCGGCGGCTCGGCAAGGCTCCTGCGGCCGCACCAGACAGCGTGGATCGCCGCCTGCAACTGACGCGGACCCGGCCGGTCAAGGTCGGCGGCGCGGCGCAGAAGCCGCTCGGCCTCGCGCATCAACGGCTTGCGCCAGGGGGCCGGGTCCTGTTCCGACAGCGGAATCATGGCCCCGGTCTCGTCCAGCCGAGCCGGACGCCGCGCCTCGGCGTAGCGGACCAGGGCCGCCAGACCCAGACACTCGGGCTCGCCTGGCAGCAGCTCCGCCAGGGCGGTTGTCAGGGCCAGCATCTCGCGGGCGTAGCCAGCATGGGCGCCGGCCCCCGCCGCGTCCTCGTGGGCCTTGGCGTAGGCCACTTCCAGAGTCGAGAGCACCGCGGAGAGCCGCTGCGTCCAGGCTTCGGGGCCGGGGATCTCGAACGGCTCGCCCGACTGGGCGATCCTGCGCTTGGCGCGGGCCAGACGCTGGAACATGGCCGGCTCGGCCACCAGAAAGGCGCGGGCGATCTCGCGCACGCTGAGGCCGCAGACCAGACGCAGAGTCAGGGGCGCGCGAACCTCGACCGGCACGACCGGATGGCAGCAGACAAAGATCAGCCGCAGCCGCTCATCGGGGATCATGGCGTCATTGGAGGTCATGGCCTCCTCCACGCTGGGCGCCGGCTCGGGTGGATCGGGCGCGAGGCGACCCCGCACGTCGCGCCGCCGCACGGCGTCCAGGGCCGCACGACGCGCCGTGGCGTACAGCCAGGCGGCCGGATCGTTGGGCGGCCTGGACGGCCAGACCGCCGCCGCGCGGGCGCAGGCCTCGGCATAGGCCTCTTCGGCGAGGTCGAGGTCGCGGAATGAGGCGGCCAGAGCGGCGATGATCCGCCCTCCGACCTCCCGCGCGGTTAGGTCCGGCACCCCGCCGGCCGCCGCTGCGCCTAGAGCCCTTTCCGACCTGATGGCTTCATTAGGGTCGGGAAAAAAGAGCTCTAAATCAAAAGTTTAGAGCATTTTTCGATCCGATAACCGTTTCACACTTATCGGAAAATGCTCTAGCAGTGATCCCCAGGCGCACGCACCTCGACCTTGCCGCCGGGCGACAGTGGGATCTTGCGAGCCCAGGCGATGGCGGTTTCCCGGTCAGGCACATCGACCATGTAGTAGCCGCCCAGCTGCTCGCGGGTCTCGGCGAACGGTCCGTCATGCACGACGCCGTCCCTGGTCACCGTCGCAGCGGTCGCAGCGGTCGCAGCCGAGGCCAGTTCCGAACCGCTCCACTCGATCCCCGACGCCGCCAGCTCTTCGGTCAGGGCCATATGTCCGGCGATGATCCGGGCTCCCAGCTTTTCGCCCGCCTCGCCGGCGTACTCGGCTTCGTTTTCGTAGATCAGCAGCATGTACTTCATGGCGGGTCTCCCATCTGGCGAGCGCACGCCGCGCCGCTTTCAGGGCAGAGACGCGCGAGGTCGACGGGATTCGACAGGGGAATGGGGAAAAGTCGAGTGGCCGGCCGCAAGGTCCTCCCCCTGACGGGGCCCTGAAGGGGGAGGCTTCGCACACGGAGTTACCGGGAAAAGGCTGTCATCCCGGACAGCCCCGGCGAAAGCCGGAGGCAGATCCGGGACCGCCGGGAGCGCTGAGTTCAGGCGTCGGTCCCGGATCTGCGCGCTTGTCCGGGATGACAACCGTCTTTGGTCATACGGGATCACCTCCCCGCCAGGGGGAGGATTTACAGTCAGCCCGCCAGCGTCTCCAGGAACCGCACCGGCTCCCCACGCCCTTCGGCGATGATCTCGTCATCCCGCATCACCACGATCCCGCGCACGATGGTGGCCATCGGCCAGGCCTTGGCCTCGAAGCCGTCGAAGGGGGTCCAGCCCGAGCGGGTGGCCATCCAGTCGTGGGTGATGGTCCGCCGCGCCTTCATGTCGACGATGGTGAAGTCGGCGTCGAAACCCTCGGCGATGCGGCCCTTGTCGGCCAGGCCGAACACGCGATTGACGCCGTGGCTGGTCAGGTCGACGAAGCGCTCCAGGCTCAGCCTGCCATCCACCACATGGGTCAGCATGACGGGAACGAGCGTCTGGACGCCCGGCATGCCCGAAGGCGATGCCGGATAGGGCCGGGCCTTTTCCTCGCGGGTGTGGGGGGCGTGGTCGGAGCCGAGCACGTCGGCGATGCCGGTCTCGATACCGCGCCAGATCCCGGCCACGTGGTCGGCCGAGCGGATCGGCGGGTTCATCTGGGCAAAGCCCTTCAGCCGCTCATAGGCTTCCGGCGCCACCAGGGTCAGGTGCTGGGGCGTGACCTCGACCGAGGCGACGTCCTTGTTCTGGGCCAGGAAGTCGATCTCTTCCTTGGTTGTCACATGCAGCACGTGGATGCGCTTGCCCAGGCTCTTGGCGATGCGCACCAGACGGTGGGTCGATTGCAAGGCGGCCTGGGCGTCGCGGACCTCAGGGTGGCTTGTCCAGTCGCCGGGGCGGGCCAGATGGCGGCGGTCGGCCAGACGGTACTCGTCCTCCGAGTGGAAGGCGGCGCGGCGGTTCACATGCCGCAGCACGTTCTCGACGCCCTCGTCGTCCTGCACCAGCAGCGAGCCGGTCGAAGCGCCCATAAACACCTTGATGCCGCAGCAGCCCGGCAGGCGTTCAAGTTCGCCCAGGAACGTCGCGTTCTCGTGGGTGCCGCCCACATAGAAGGCGTGGTCGGTGTGCATGCGGTTCTTGGCGCGGACCAGCTTGTCGGCCAGGGCTTCGGGATCGGTGGTGGTCGGCTCGGTATTGGGCATCTCGAACACGGCGACCACGCCGCCCAGGGCCGCGCCGCGCGAGCCGCTCTCGAGGTCTTCCTTCCACTCCAGGCCGGGCTCGCGGAAGTGGACCTGGCTGTCGATGACGCCCGGCAGGACGGTCAGGCCGGTGGCGTCGAAGATTTCGCCAGCGCTGGCCTGGGACAGATCGCCGATGGCGACGATCTTGCCGCCTCGCACCCCGATGTCGGTGAAGCCCCGGCCCGCGTGATTGATCACCTCGCCGCCACGCACGATCAGGTCGAAGGTCGGGGTCATGGGACGGCTCCTCAGGAAGGTTTGAGGCGGTCTATGACCGCGATCTTCCGCGATCAACTAACTTCTTGCTGACCATCACAAACCTTCGTCATCTCCCGATTGTTCGGAGACGACGACTATCAGGTCCGGTCGGTATCGATTCGCGGCTCGACCGCCTCGGCCAGAGGCTCTGGATCGGCCTCAACTTCGACCGCAACGAACCGCTCGGGCATGATGATCGCCGGCTCGGGGCGTTCGGGCGCGGCTTCCGGCGCCGCCTCAGAGTCAGCCTCGATCACCGCCTCCGGCTCAACCGCTACCGCAGCCATCCCCGCCGCCCGCGCCTCGATCAGCAACGCCTTGGCCGCCTTGACCACCTTCGCTACCGGCAGGTCGCTCATGTGGCGGATGGCTTGCGAGAGGTCCGGATCGACAGCCAGGAATTGCTCGAACTCGCGCGGCCCCCGCACGGCGCGGGTCAGCGGCCCCCAGGGCGCGTAGCGGCGCTCGTCGGAGGGGCCGAACAGGCCGATGGTCGGCGTCCCGGCCGCGGCGGCGATGTGCATCAGGCCGCTATCATTGCCGATGAACAGGTCGGCGCGCTTGAGGCAGGCATAGGCGGTCAGCAGATCGACCTTGCCTGTCAGGTCCACGCAGCGCCCCCGCGCCGAGGCCATCCGCAGTTCCTCGACCATGCGGCCGTCTTCCGGTCCGCCCAGGATCAGCAGGCGACCGCCGGCCATGGGGCCATCGGGACCCAGCAATTGACCCGAGGTCTGAGCGAAGCGCTCGATCGGCCAGACCTTGCCCACCCAATTGGCGGCGGGGCCCATGGCCAGCAGCGGACCGGCGGCCTCGCCCCTTTTCGGAGCCAGCATCTGGTCGGCCAGGGCCTGGACCTCAGGCGTGATGTAAAGATGCGGAGCCGGCGGCGCGCCTTCCAGCTTCAGCACCCGGGCCGCGTCGATCACCTTGTGGACGACCTCGCCGGGGACCTTCTTCCAGATCGCCCGCTTGTCGCGGCGCAGGAACAGGGCGGTGCCAGAGCCGCGCAAATCGACGATCAGGCTCCACTTTCTGTGGCGCACCTGGTTCCACAGCTTGAACCAGTGACCCTTGCCCTTGCCCTTTTCCATGACAATCACCCGGTCGAGACCGGGCACATGGGCGAAGAGGGGCGCGGCCAGCGGGCCGGCGACAATCGTGAAGCGGGCGTTGGGAATTTCGTCCGCCAGCATGCGGATCAGGCCGGACGACAGCACGGCGTCGCCGATCCGCGTGGCGGTGATGAAAAGTATCGGGAAGGCCCGCTGTGTCATCGGACCATCTATAGGCCGCCATCTGAGTCGGCGCATCCCGCTATAGCGGCTCAGCTTTCCAAACAGCGAAGGACTGGCGCCGGCGTCGCCAGGGCGCCACATTTGCGGACATGACCACGCCCGCCCCCGTCCCCTTTGCACAAGCTCACCTGTCGTCCCGCGCCGTCATCGCCCTCAGCGGTCCCGACTGGCGCGCGTTAATGCAGGGGCTGATCACCCAGGATGTCGAGACCCTGGCGATGGGGGAGCTGCGGCTGGGCGCGATCCTCACCCCGCAGGGGCGGTTGCTGTACGACCTGTTCATCGCCGGAACCGAAGGCGGCGCCCTGCTGGACGTGGCCGCCCAGCACCGCGAGGCGATCATTCTGCGCCTGACCATGTATCGCCTGCGGGCCAAGGTTGAGATCGCGGCCAGCGACCTGACCGTCACCGCCATCTTTCCCGCCGACGAGACGCTGCGCGCCGACGAAGGCTTCTTCCGCGATCCGCGCCTGCCGGCGTTGGGCGCCCGCGCCTACGGCTTGGCCGCTGCTCCGACAACGGGCGAAGACGCTTACGACGCATACCGCCTGGCCCTGGGCGCGCCCGGTCCGGCCGACTGGCTGAGCGACAAGACCTATCCCATCGAGGCCAATTTCGACCTGCTGAACGGCATCGACTTCAAGAAGGGCTGTTTCGTCGGCCAGGAAACAACCAGCCGCATGAAGCGGCGCGGAACGATCAAGACCCGCATGCTGCCCATCGTGTTCGACGGCCCTGCCCCGGCTTTCGGCGCCGAGATCCTGGCGGGCGAGCTTCGCGCGGGCGAGGTGCTGTCAGGCCACGACGGCCGCGCCATGGCCGCCCTGCGCCTGGACCGCATCGAAGCCGGCGGCCTCACCGTGGACGGGCGACCGGTCAGCGTCGACCGGCCGGACTGGATGCCTGCGGCCTGAGCCTGTTCACGAAAAGTTCTGGAAATCGCGGCGCGGTTGAGCCAAGCTCGACCGCATGACCGAGCTTCAGCGTTGCACCACCTGGAAGGGCATGGCGGGCGACCCCGTCTACGAGGCCTATCACGACACCGAATGGGGCGTGCCGGAGTACGGCTCCCGCGCCCTGTGGGAGAAGCTGGTCCTCGACGGCTTCCAGGCCGGCCTGTCGTGGATCACCATCCTGCGCAAGCGCGACGCCTTCCGCGCCGCCTTCGCCGACTTCGACCCCGAGGCCGTCGCCCGCTTCGGAGAGGCCGATCGCGCCCGGCTGATGGCCGACGCCGGCATCATCCGCTCCAACGCCAAGATCGACGCGGCCATCAGCGGCGCGCGGATCTATCTGGACATGCGCGAGCGCGGCGAGGACCTCAGCGACATGCTCTGGGGCATGGTCGGCGGCGCCCCGGTGCAGAGCGCCTGGAACCCAGAGACCAGCACGCCGGCCCGCACGCCCCTGGGCGACGACATGGCCAAGACGCTGAAGGCCAGGGGCTTCAAGTTCTGCGGGCCGGTGATCGTCTATGCGTTCATGCAGGCGACGGGGCTGGTGAATGATCACCTGACGACGTGCTACCGGCATGAGGAGTGCCGGGCGATGGGGCGGTAGCCTTGCCAATTTTTGCCAAGAACCCCGCTCCCCAGCGCCTGCGCAATCTCCTGCTGGACGGCGCCGCCTCGGCGCCAGGCGCAAAGACGGACGCCCGCTATTTCGATGCGCTTAGAGCGCGCGTGCTCAATAGCGGACCCCTTCTCCCATAGGGAGAGGGTTGGGGTGAGGGGTCACAGTGTCGGACGGAGTGCCGGCACGCCTTCAAGCCTCGTAACCCCTCACCCTCCCACCGCTTCGCGGCGGGCCCCTCCTTCTCCCTATGGAAGAGGGAATTTTAGATCCGCCACAGTCGAAGCCGACCAAACCCAGCCCTCCCCCAAACCCCATGGTGGAACGGTTGCGCCGGCGACCGGCTTGGTCAAGGACGGCCTCGCCAGAGGTCGCCGCGCAGCGGACGCCGGAGGCGGTCCTTGAGGAAGGCGGGCGGCGGAGCCAGACTCGCCGCCGGGGTTTCGGGGTGCGGCCGCCTCAGCAGCATAAACCACCGTCATCCCGGGGCTTGTCCCCGGGACCCATGGTTCAGGCGGCACGGGAAGCGCAAGCCAAGTGCGCGCGCACTTGGCTCCTCCTGCCCTTGCGGCGGAAAGATGGGTCCCGGGGACAGGCCCCGGGATGACGGGGGTTATCTGAGCGAGGTCTCAGGACGCGGCAGCCTCCCCCTCCCCACCCCGCGCATAGGCCGCCGCCAACTGCCGGTAATGCCGTGAATTGAACGCCACCACCGTCGCCACCACGCCCACCATCCCCGCCAGCGTAAACACCAGCGCCATCCCCCGCGCCGGTCCTCGGCCGAACCAGTCGCCAATGGCGTCAGCGCCTGCGCCGTCGGTCATGAACGGGATGACGATGAACTGGGTCAAGGGGCCGATCAGGAAGGCGGTCAGGGGCGAGGCGGCCTGCTCGACCGACTGGGCGAAGCCGAACACCCGGCCCTGGCGCTCCAGCGGCACCACCTTCTGCAGGGTGGTGTGTTCGGCCGCCTCGGCATAGGGGCCCAGCAGCATCCAGACGAAGCACCCGGCCGCCAGCAGCACGATGGATGGCTGCAGGGTGAAGACGCAGCACACCGACCAGGTGATCAGATTGACCAGCAGCAGGGTGCGCAACGGGCTGGCGCCCAGGCCGGTCCTGGAGATCACGATCCCGCTGAGGATGAAGGCCGTCGACAGGAAGCCAAACAGCAGGCCCCAGGTCTGGACCGAGACCAGCGACAGGCCATAGGCGTCCAGCAGCGCCATGAAGATGCCGCCCAGGAAATTGTTGAAACAGGCAAACAGGATCAGGGCGAACAGGCCCGGCACGGCGCTGATCACCTTCATCGTGCCCTGGATATCGACCCGCCGGCGCCCCGGCGCTGCGTCAGCCGCCGGCTCGGCGCGCGGCTCGTCCACCCGCACCAGCAGCAGATGGACCAAGACGACCACGGTCAGGGCCAGGGCGAAGACCAGGGTGTAGCGCATCCCGCCCCAGGCCACGAGGAAGCCGCTGATCACCGAGGTGGTCAGGAAGCCGACGCCGCTGACCATGCCGACCAGGCCATTGGCCTTGTCGCGCCGGTCTTCGGGAATGAGGATCGTCACCAGGGTCGGCAGGGCGATGCTGCGGATATTGCCGGCGATGACGCCCAGCATGGTCAGCCAGATGAACACCCACAGCCACGGCCCGGCCACATCGGCCATCGCCCCCTTCGGCGCCAGTTCGTGGAGGGCCAGGGCGACCGCGTAAAGCGCCAGTGACGCCAGGGTGGAACCCAGCATGGCCGTCTTCTTCAGGTGATGGTCCACCAGGCTGCCGAACCAGAAGCCCGACCCGGCGGTCAGCACCAGATAGATGCCCGCGACCATGCCGGTGGCGAACACCGAGCGGGTCTCCAGATAGACGTAGAAGGTCAGAGCGAACCAGACCGTGAAATTGGTGATGTTGGCGACCAGATTGTTGCCGAGCAGGTGATAAAACACGGACTCGGGACGGCGCGGGCCAGCCTGGCTTTCGGGGTCGGATGGTATGCTCGTCATGCCGCGAGCCATGCCAGCCGATCATGACGGGCGCAACGCGTGGTGACCAGGTCCTCCCCCTGAAGGGGGAGGCGGCCGTCAGGCCGGTGGGGGAAGACCGCACCGAGTCAGCAGCACTTCCCCCTCCGATCGCTTCGCGATCCCCTCCCCCTTCAGGGGGAGGACTTGTCCGCGCTCTATCCCCTGTGGATAGCGAATCGAAGTCAGTAAAATCAATGTCTTGAAGATTTATCGCCCTTGCGTATCCCCCGCTCCGAAACCTGATGGATACTGCTCCCTGTCCCCGTCGCAGGGGGAGGGCGCTTGGTACCGGCCTGATGCGGCGACGGGTGATGAAGCTGAGCGGGGCCGCGCGGTCACGCGGCGGGGACGATGGTGGTCTGTTCGTTGGATTGATCCGGGACCACCGGACCACTCGCAGGTGAGACAGCGCGGAATAAAGGAGGGCGGGGGTCAGAAGCCGCCTATCGCACATCGTCGGCGTCGAGACGGATAGCCGATCGACGAGATGCGCGCCCGTCCGGGGGTTAATTGGGAATCAGAGCTGAAACTCACGCTCGTGTGCCCCGATCCTCACGGTCAAGAACAGCTTGGCGAAGCGGACAGGTCGAACCGAAACGCACAAAACACATCACGGTCATCCGGGTTCGCCCCGGCCGCTTCGCGCCTCCCCGACCAGCTCAGCGAGTGATCGCGTGAGATCGCTAGCCTGTATCCGCCAAAGATCCTCTCCCCGTGGGAGAGGTGTCGGCGCAGCCGACGGAGAGGGGCTGCCGACGGAGAGGGGCTGCCATGAACAGAAGAGACTTCCCCCTCCGGCGCTTCGCGCCACCTCCCCCGACAGGGGGAGGATCTTCAACGCCACTACCGCTGGCTGACCCGCACCCAGTCCACCTCCATCGTCGCCGGCAAGGCGCCCTCGTCCACGCCCTTGGCGTTGGCGCCCTCGGGCCAGGCGCCGCCGAAGGCCAGGTTGAGGATCAGGTGGAAGGGCCGGTCGAACGGCGCGGGCGAGGCCTTGCCGTCCACGGGCTTCCAGTCATCCGCTGTGGCCTTGAAATAGCGGACGCCGTCGACGAACCAGGCGATCTGGCCCGGCGACCATTCCACCGCATAGACGTGGAAGCCGTCGGCCGACGGCGGCATCTGGACCGGCCCCCCGTGCTGGCGGTGATCAGCGCCGAAGCCCTTGCCGAAGTGGATCGTGCCAAAGATCCGGTTCTCGCGACCGCCCGAGCAGGTGTCGCACGGCGCGCCCAGATTGATGGTCTCCAGGATGTCGATCTCGCCCGATTTGGGCCAGCCGCCATAGGCATCGCTCTCTGGCATCATCCAGATGGCCGGCCAGACGCCCTGGCCGCTCGGAACACGCGCCCGGGCCTCGATCCGGCCATACCGCCAAGAGGCCTTGCCTCTGGTCAGGACCTTGCCCGAGGCGAAGGCGCCGGTCTTCAGCGGCCCATCCGGCGGTCCCCACGGATTGGCGATGGCGGTGGTCGGACGCTTCAAGGCCGTCAGACGCAGGACGCCGTCCTTGACCGTGACGATATCCGGAGCGTCGGTGTAGCATTGACGCTCGTTGTTGCCGCCGCCTCCACAATCGACCGCATGAGACCATTTGGAGAGATCCAGGGCGGCGCCGTCGAACTCGTCGGACCAGACCAGCCGCCAGGGCTTCTCCGCCGCGCAGCCGCTGGTGGCGGCCAGGAGGGTCGAGACGAGAGCCGCCAGGGCCAGATGTTTTCGCGGAGCCATTGCCGACCTCATGAACCAGACGGCCGCCAGCCTAGGCGCCGGAGCGGCATTCACAACCCCGGCAAATCTGCCTATGGATGGCCCCATGCCTCCTGGTCCCGACATGATGCTGGAACTGGCCTGCGGACCCGGCCCGGTCTGCGGTGTGGACGAGGCTGGCCGTGGCCCGTGGGCCGGGCCGGTCAGCGCCGGGGCGGTGATCCTGGATCCGGGCCGCATCCCCGAAGGCCTCAACGACTCCAAGAAGCTCACCGCCAAGGCCCGTGCGGCCCTGGAGATCGAGATCAAGGCCACAGCCATAGCCTGGGGCGTAGGCCTGGCCAGCATCGAGGAGATCGAGGAGCTCAATATCCTGCATGCGGCCGGCCTGGCCATGTGCCGGGCCATCGAGGCCTTGGCGGTCAAACCCGCCTTCGCACTTGTGGATGGCAATTACCGCTTCAAGCTGCCCTGCCCGATCAAGACGGTGATCAAGGGCGACAGCCTGTCGTGCTCGATCGCCGCGGCCTCGATCCTGGCCAAGGAAGCCCGCGACCGGATCATGATCGAGATGGACGGCGTCTATCCCGGCTATGGCTTCGCCGGCCACAAGGGCTATCACGCGCCCATCCATGTCGAGGGCCTGAGGAAGCTGGGGCCCTCACCCATCCACCGCATGGGCTGGGCGCCCGTGAAGGCGGCCCTGGCGGGCGACCTGTTCCACGACATGGCGGGCGAAAACCTGGAGGCCTGATCGCGCACGAGATTGTGAGTCCAATAAGACTCAAATCGACGCATCGAGGGTGGATTAACGCCTCGCTAACCACGCTTCGACACGTCCCGTTTACCAGCAAGACTCATGATTCCGCTGGCTGTTTTACAGGACGCGGACATGACCTTCGGGCCAGAGACCATCATTCAAGGCGACTGCATCGAGGCGATGAACGCCCTGCCCGAGAAGTCGGTCGACCTGATTTTCGCCGATCCGCCCTACAATCTGCAACTGGGCGGCGACCTGCTGCGCCCGGACAATTCCAAGGTCGACGCGGTCGACGACCACTGGGACCAGTTCGAGAGCTTCGCGGCCTACGACAAGTTCACCCGCGAATGGCTGAAGGCCGCCCGCCGGGTGCTCAAGGACGACGGCGCGATCTGGGTGATCGGCAGCTATCACAACATCTTCCGCGTCGGCGTGGCCGTGCAGGACCTGGGCTTCTGGATCCTCAACGACGTCATCTGGCGCAAATCGAACCCCATGCCCAATTTCAAGGGCACCCGTTTCGCCAACGCCCACGAGACCCTGATCTGGGCCTCCAAGAGCCAGGCCGCCAAGCGCTACACCTTCAATTACGACGCCCTGAAGATGGCTAATGACGAGGTGCAGATGCGCTCGGACTGGACCATCCCGCTGTGCACCGGCGAGGAGCGCATCAAAGGGTCCGATGGCCACAAGGCCCATCCGACCCAGAAGCCGGAAGCCCTGCTGTACCGAGTGATCCTGTCGACGACCAAGCCGGGCGACGTGATCCTGGACCCGTTTTTCGGCGTCGGCACCACCGGCGCGGCCGCCAAGCGCCTGGGCCGCCGCTTCGTCGGCATCGAGCGCGAGACTGACTATATAGAGCACGCCAAGGCCCGCATCGCCAAGGTGATCCCCATTGCGCCGGAAGACCTCGACGTGATGGGCTCCAAGCGCTCGGAGCCGCGCGTGCCGTTCGGCACCATCGTCGAGAGCGGCCTGCTCAGCCCCGGCGACACCCTGTTCTGTTCCAAGGGCGCCCATGCCGCCAAGGTGCGGGCCGACGGCTCGATCACGGTGGGCGACCTGTCAGGCTCGATCCACAAGATCGGCGCCCTGGTGCAATCGGCCCCAGCCTGCAACGGCTGGACCTACTGGCACTTCAAGACCGACGCGGGTTTGGCGCCGATCGACGTGCTGCGGGCTCAGGTTCGGGCGGGGATGAATTAGGGCAATTGCTCGCCCGCCATCGCCGCCTTCAGGAATACGCTGGGTAGGGCGCCCAGCCCCTCGCGTGGCGTCCAGACGAAGTCGCCCCCAAGACCCGGGGAGCCGTCGGCGGCGAACACCCGCAGGGTCAGCGAAAAGTGCGTGAAGACGTGCTCGATCGCGCCCCGATCGCGCCAGGCGGCGGAGAGCGGCGCGGCGGCGATGGCCTCTTCGTCCGACCACGGAACCCCGCGCCAGTCGCTGGTCGGCAGGCCCAGCATCCCGCCCAGAAGGCCCTTGGGCGGACGGCGGATCAAGGCGACTTCCTCGCCCCGCTTCAGCAAATAGGCGACACCGTAACGACGCGGCCGATCCGCCTTCTTCGTCTTGCGCGGATAGGTCTCTGGGGCGCCGGTCTTTCGGCCTTCGCACCAGGTCGAGATCGGGCAGAGGTCGCACAGCGGGCTCCTGGGCCGGCAGACCGTGGCGCCCAAATCCATCAGCGCCTGAGCCCAGTCGCCGGGCCGGTCGGCGGTGACAAGATCGGCGGCCAGTTCCTTCAACTTCGGCTTGGCGTCAGGCACGGGGACCCCGACGGCGAACAGCCGCGCCATCACCCGCTCGACATTGCCGTCGACGACGTTGGCTTCGCGGTCGAAGGCGATGGCCGCCACGGCGGCGGCGGTATAGGCCCCGACACCCGGCAGAGCGCGCAGGCCCTCCTCGGTATCGGGAAACACCCCGCCGTGCTGGCCGGCCACGGCCCGGGCGCAGGCCAGCAGGTTGCGAGCCCGGGCGTAATAGCCAAGCCCCGCCCAGGCCGCCATCAGGTCGCCGTCCTCCACAGCCGCCAGGTCAGACACTGTCGGCCAGCGCTGGGTGAAGCTCAGGAAATAGGGCGTGGCGTGCGGCACGGTGGTCTGCTGCAGCATCACCTCCGACAGCCACACCCGGTAAGGATCGCTGCGGACGCCCGCTCGCCGGTCGGCGGGCCCCACGCGCCAGGCCAGGTCTCGGGCCTGGCGATCATACCAAGCCAGCAGGGCCAAGCGGAGCGCGTCGCGGTCTTTCATGCCTTCCGCCTACCTCAAACCTCGCATCCAGCGAAGGCCCCGTGCTAGTTTGAGCCATGGCCCGTCGCCCCCTGCCCACCGCCGAAGAGGCCCTCGCGATCCTGCGTCAGCGCCGCACCCGGCCGCCGATCCGGCCGCCGCCGCCAGCCGGCAAAAACCTCGCGCCGCTGCTCAAGGCGCTGGAGGAAAAATACGGTCAGGGTCCGGCCGCCCTGAAGACCCGCTGGAAGGAAATCGTCGGCGAGACCCTGGCTCGTCGCACCGAACCCGTCCGCATCATCAAGGGCCGCAACGGGGCCGGCGGGGCGCTGGAACTGCGGGTCGATGGTCCCGTGGCCTCGCTGATCCAGCATCAGGCTCCGCAGATCACCGCCCGGCTCGACATGCTGCTGGGCAAGGGAACCGTTACTCGCCTGCGCATCGTCCAGGGTCCGCTGAGCGCAGCGCCCCCGCCGGTCGCCGCGCGACCTCGCCGCAAGCCGCCGCTGGACGCCGCGCTCGAACGCCAGTTGACCGACAGCCTGGCCGACCAGCCAGACGGCGGCCTGAAGGACGCGCTGATGAAACTGGGGCGCGGGGTTCTTCGCAACGAACCTGGCTGACGCCCAAACCCCGGCTGGCGCCCAAACATTGACAAGCGCGACTTGATTGCGCTCATGCCAAGGCCTTACCCGCGCCCTTTTCGCACGTCTAAAGAATCGCGCTTAACTCCACTGTTCTCGCCTCAAGGAAGATCGATCATGCGCCCGATGACCCGCCGGCTCCTGACCGCCGTCGCACTCACCGCCTCGCTGGGCGCCGGCCTGTCCGCCTGCTCGCCGAAGGACGCCGGCTCGGCCGACGACATGCGCCTGGGCAATGCCGACGCCAAGGTCACCGTGATCGAATACGCCTCCACCTCGTGCAGCCATTGCGCAGCGTGGAACGAGGAGGTCTTCCCGGCCTTCAAGGCCAAATATATCGACACCGGCAAGATCAACTTCGTCTATCGCGAAGTGCTGACGCCGCCCGCTCAGGTAGCCGCAGCCTCGTTCCTGATGGCCCGCTGCGCCGGCAAGGACAAGTATTTCGAGGTCGTCGATTCGACCTACCGCGCCCAGGAAGAGATGTTCACCACCGGCCAGTTCCGCGAGGTCCTGCTGCGCATCGGCCAGTCGGCCGGTCTGGACGAAGCCAAGTTCAACGCCTGCGTCACCGACGAAAAAGCGCTGAAGGCGATGAACGACCGCATCGAGAAATATTCCAAGACCCAGAACATCCAAGGCACCCCGACCTTCGTCGTCAACGGCAAGATCGTCGGCGACCCGTCGGGCGGCGCGCGCAGCCTGGCCGAGCTGGACGCGGCCATCGCCGCCGCCTCCAAGTAAGGACGCCGCCTTGCCCCTCGACCGTCGCGCGCTGATCATCTCCAGCCTAGTCCTCGCGGCAGGGCCGGCGATGGCGCGCGCCGCGCCGCTGCCGGCCGCGCCCGGCGACATGGTCCTGGGCTCCCCCACGGCCCCGATCCAGCTGGTGGTCTTCGCCTCGCCCAGCTGCTCGCATTGCGGCCACTGGTGGAACGACGACCTGCCGGCGATCCGGAAGGCCTATATCGACACAGGCAAGGTACGACTGGTGTTCCGCGAGTTCCTGACCGGACCCGTCGAGTTCGCCGCCGCCGCCTTCCTGCTGGCCCGTCGCGTGGGTTCGCCGCGCTATTTCGCCGTGCTGGACGCGGTGTTCGCCAAGCAGACCGTTATCCTCCAGAGCGGCAATCTTTGGGAAGGCCTGCTGACTATCGGCAAGGACTTTGGCCTGACCGAGGCGCAGTTCACCGCCGCCCTCGGCGATCAGCAGGCCCTGGCCGCGCTCAATGAACGGGTCGAGATCGCTGGCGTGCGGGACAAGGTCAACCAGACCCCCACCTTCATCTTCGATGGCCGCCGAATTCCCGGCGAACTGACGGTCTACGGGATGAAAACCGCTCTGGCCGCTTCGGCCAAGGGCTGAGGCAGGAGGGGACCGCCGCGTGCAGTTCCAGCGCCTGCGCCTTTCGGGCTTCAAGTCCTTCGTCGAGCCGACCGAGTTCCGGATCGAGCCCGGCCTTACCGGCATTGTCGGGCCCAATGGCTGCGGCAAGTCCAACCTGCTGGAAGCCCTGCGCTGGGTGATGGGCGCCAATTCGGCCAAGGCCATGCGGGCCGGCGGCATGGACGATGTGATCTTCGCCGGCAGCGGCGCGCGCCCGGCCCGCAACCACGCCGACGTCACCCTGACCATCGACAACGCCGACCGCACGGCGCCCGCCCAGTTCAATGACGACCCGGTGCTGGAGGTCGTCCGCCGTATCGACCGGGGCGAGGGCTCGACCTACAAGATCAACGGCCGCGAGGTGCGGGCTCGCGACGTGCAGTTGCTGTTCGCCGACGCCTCGACCGGCGCCAATTCACCGGCCCTGGTGCGTCAGGGCCAGATCAGCGAGCTGATCGGGGCCAAGCCCCAGAACCGCCGCCGCATCTTGGAAGAGGCCGCCGGCGTCTCGGGCCTGCACACCCGCCGCCACGAGGCCGAGCTGCGCCTGCGGGCGGCCGAGACCAATCTCTCGCGCCTCGAGGACGTGGCCCGCGAACTTGAGACGGCGCTGAACCGCCTGCGCCGCGAAGCCCGTCAGGCCGAAAAATACAAGCGCTTGTCCTCCGAGATCCGCGCCGTCCAGGGCGCCGTGCTGTTCGCTCGCTGGAGCGAGGCGCGCGACACCCTGCATCGCACCCAGACGCAGGCCACTGAGGCGGCTCGCGATGTCGAGGACACCGCCCGCGCCTCGGCCGCCGCCCAGGTCGAGATCACGCGCGCCGAAGCCGCCATGCCGCCCCTGCGCGAGGAGGCCGCCATTGCCCAGGCGGTGCTGGGCCAACTGGCCATCCAGAAGGACCGCGCCGAACGCGACGCCGAGGCCGCCGCCGCCGAGTTCCAGCGCCTCTCGGCCGAGCTGGCTCGCATCGACGATGACCGGACCCGCGAGGCCCAGACCCAGCAAGACGCAGTCCAAGCCCTGGCCCGGCTCGACGCCGATCTGGCCGAGGTCCGCGCCCTGGTCGCCGCCGCGCCGGAGCGGGGTCCGGAACTGGCCGCCGCGGCCAAGGCCGCCGAGGAGGCCCGCGCCGACGCCGAGGCCGTAGTCGAGCAACTGGCCGCTCGCGCCGCCGCCGAGGACGCCCGAGCTCGCGCCTCCGCCGCCCGCCTTTCCGACGCCGAGGGGCGGATGGCCCGCACGGTCCGCGCCCTGGACCAGGCCAGAACCGAGCGCGGCGCTCTGAGTCCCGAGACCGATCCGGCCGCCGCCGACGCCCGCCAGCGCCTTGCCAATGCCGAGGCCGCGCTCACCGCCGCCCGCGCCGCCCTCGAGGCCGCCGAGGCCGAGCGGGCCAGGACCGCCGAGCAGGAAGCCATGGCCCGCCAGTTTGCTCGCAGCCTGGAAGACCAACTGGGCCGCCTGCGCACCGAGGCCCGGGGCCTGGCCCAACTGACCGCGCCTCGCAGCAAGAGCGGCCACGCCCCGGCGCTGGACGCCGTTTCGCCCGACAAGGGCTATGGCGCAGCCCTGGCTGCCGCGCTTGGCGATGATCTGGATGCGGCGCTGGACGCCAGGGCTCCATCCTATTGGGGCGGGGCCGAGGCCTTATCGCCGGCTTGGGCCAATGGCGCCCTGCCCTTGGCCCCGCTGGTCAAGGCGCCGCCGGAACTTGCGGCGCGCTTGGCCCTGACCGCCGTAGTCGACCGCTTTGATGGCGACAGACTGCAAAAAACTCTAAGCCCAGGTATGCGTCTGGTCTCCAGGGAAGGCGACCTGTGGCGTTGGGACGGCTTTGTCGCCCGCGCCGACGCCCCCAAGCCCGCCGCCGTGCGGCTGGAGCAACGCACTCGCCTGGCCGAGGTCGAGATCGAAATAGACCTTACCGCGCCACGCGCCGAAGCCACCGCCGCTGCCTTGAAAGCCGCCTCGGATCGGCTACGCCTCGCCGAAGACGCCCTGCGCGACAAGCGCCGGGGTCCACCGGACGCCGAACGCCTGATGACCGGGGCGCGCGACGCCCTCGCGCAGTTCGAGCGCGCCTCCGCCCTGCGCGCCGCCCGCGCCCAGTCGCTGGACGAGACCATCGCCCGCTTCCAGGCCGAGCATGCCGAGGCCGAGACCGCCCTGACCACCGTTCGCGCCGAACATGCCGGCGCGGAGGGCGCGGCCGATCTGGCGCCGCAACTCGCCCAGGCCCGGCAGGCCGCCGCCGCGGCGCGGGAAGCGGCCTCGACGGCCCGGGCCACGCTCGACATCGAGACCCGCGAGCGGGCCGGCCGCCAGGGCCGGCTGCAAAGCCTGGAACGCGATCACGTCGACTGGGCTCGCCGGGCCGAGGCCGCTAGCAAGCGCACGGACGGTCTTGAAGCCGACCGGATCAAGGCCGCCGCTGCTCTGGAGGCCGTCCGCGAAGCGCCGTCGACCTTGAAGGAAAAGCTGCTCGTCCTGCTCGACGAGTTCGGCGCCGCCGAGGCCCGGCGGGCCAAGGCCAGCGACGCGCTGGAAGAGGCCGAGACCGCGCGGCTGGCCACCGACCGCACCGCCCGCGCCGCCGACCAGGCTGCGGGCGAGGCGCGCGAGCGCCGCGCCGCCCTGGTCGCCCATCTGGACGGCGCTCGCGGCCGCTTCGCCGAGATCGCCGGCAACATCCGCGAATCGGTCCGCATGGAGCCCGAAGAGCTGGGCCGCCACGTGGCCGGCGAGGCGGTGGCGATCCCCAAGGACGCCACCGGGGTGGAGGCTCACCTGTTCGCCCTCGAACGCGAACGCGACGCCATTGGTCCCGTGAACCTGCGGGCCGAGGAAGAGGCCCAAGAATATGCCGGTCGGCTGGAAACCATGCGCACCGAGCGAGCCGACCTGTCGGGCGCCGTCGGCAAGCTGCGGGCCGGCATCGAGGAACTGAACGCCGAAGGCCGCGAGCGGCTATTAGCCGCCTTCGAGGTGATCAACGCCCACTTCCAGACCCTTTTCCAGGCCCTGTTCGGCGGCGGCCAAGCCGAGCTGCGACTGATCGAGAGTGACGATCCACTGGAGGCTGGCCTCGAAATCTACGCCTGCCCGCCCGGCAAGCGCATGGCCTCGATGAGCCTGATGAGCGGCGGCGAGCAGGCCCTGACGGCCAGCGCCCTGATCTTCGGCGTCTTCTTGGCCAATCCGGCCCCGATCTGCGTGCTGGACGAAGTCGACGCGCCGCTGGATGACGCCAATGTCGATCGCTACTGCAACATGCTCGACGAGATGCGTCGCCGCACCCAGACGCGGTTCATCGCCATCACCCACAATCCGGTGACCATGAGCCGGATGGATCGCCTGTTCGGGGTGACCATGGGCGAGCGCGGCGTCAGCCAGCTGGTCAGCGTCGATCTGTCGACGGCCGAGCAACTGGTTGCGGCTCAGTAACCTTCAGCCGCCGATCAGATGCGCAAGCGCCTGCCGCAGCGGGTTTTGCGGGTCGGCCAGCAGCTTCACGGCCATAGCGCACGACATCACCACCAGCAGCGGCCGGATCAGCTTGGCTCCGAACCGCATGGCCAGGCGTGAGCCGACCTGAGCGCCGAGAAAGGCGCCCGCCGCCATGGCCAGACCGATCGGCCAGATCACCGCGCCCTTGAAAATGAACAGGATCAGGCTGCCCAGATTGCTGGCGGCGTTGGCCAGCTTGGTATGGGCCGTGGCCTTCAGCGCGCCGTAGCCCAGCAGGGTCACGAAGGCGACCATGTAGAAGGCCCCGGCGCCTGGACCGAATATGCCGTCATAGAATCCGATCAATGGCGCTACAAAACCGGCGAAGACCGGCAGGGTCAGACGCAGGGCCGCGTCCTGGGCCTTCAAGGCTTTCGAAAGACCGAAATACACCGCGATGACGAGGAGCAGGATCGGAACCAACGCCGCCAGGAAGCGCGGCGACAGCAGGCTGGCGCACAGGGCGCCGCAAAGCCCGGCGACCGCGGCGGCGGCGGCGACCGGCAGAGCGGTCTTCCAGGCGATCAGGCCGCGACGAGCGAAGGCGAGGGTAGAGGAGACCGAGCCAAACGAGCCCTGCAGCTTGTTGGTGCCCAGGGCGGAAACCGGATCGAGGCCGGCCAGCAGCAAGGCCGGTACGGTCAGCAGTCCTCCGCCGCCAGCTATGGCGTCGAAGGCCCCAGCGAGCGCGGCCACGGCGAACAGGGTCGCCAGCAGTTCAGGTTGGACAGGGTCCATGGGCCGCCCTCCCGCATGGCTGGCTAAGAGCCAGGACCATGCAGTCGAGTCGCGGCTCGGAGGGAGGGGGAAAGAGCGAGGGCTCCTCCCGCCCGATCAACCGATCAGATTGCCCCACTCGTGAGCGCGGGCGCTCTTGGTGTTGCGGCCCAGGGAGCGAAGCTGCTCGCGCTGGGCGGCTTTCTCGTCCTTGCGCATCTTCTGCTCGGCGGCGGCGTCGGTCTTGCGTTCCTTTCGCTCGGCGCGCTTGGCGGCGAGGATCGCTTCCTGCTTGGCCAGCTGCTCCAGGCGAACCACCTCGCGAGCGGCGGCGCGGGCGGCGCGCACGGCTTCCAGTTCGGCGGCGCGAAACTCTTCGCGCTTGTCGAAATCAGGATCCGTAACGGTAGGCTTGGGCTTCATTTTCGCCAGCATGGCCTTCTTGGCCTCGGCGGCGGCGGAGATACGATCGGAGAAACCGGTGTTCTTCAGATGCGACATGAATCTTCTGGCTTAGGGAAAAGTCGCGGCTCTAAAAGCGCGGAATGTCGCAAAAAGCAATGCGTCATCCTGCGCGCGCGTGCAGCCCGCGACCGGGTGCGGCTGATATGTCGCGCGGTCCCCGTTGTTCAAGACGAGCGGCCCATTCTTTTCCATAAACCGCATCGCCAGAGCGGCTTTTGTCCTCAGCGGACCGGGAGCCGAGGCGGCGTCGCAAGGATTTGCCCGCCAGCGGACAGCGCGGCGCAAAACGCGTTATTATACAGTCGCTTGCAACACTCCAAGCCAACCTTGACGCACCGCAGCGAGGTCTATAGGTTCCGCCGCGATCAAGCTGGCCGGAAATGCGCTTCTTTCAAGCGTATCCGCAGGCGTTTTCGGACCTGACCGCTCCCATGCCCAAGGCCGACGAACCGAACGACAAGGCTCTGAAAAGCCTCGACGCTCGGCTCGACGCATTTGAGGCCAAGAAGGCGGCGGAACAGCCGATACGCGCCGAAAACGAGAAATCGTCCCAGGACGGCTATCGGCTTCTGGCGGATTTGATTGGCGGCGTCTTGGTGGGGCTCGGCTTTGGCTGGCTGCTCGACCGGTTCGCCCACACGGCGCCCTGGGGCATGGTCGGCGGTCTGCTGATCGGCATGGGGGTGTCGATATTCTCCGTCGTCCGCAAGGCGACGAAACTGAGCGCGCAGGCGTCGACGCAAGCTCCCAAGGAGCAGGTCGGCGAAGACACGGGAGGCGGGTCTACCGCCCCCAAGCAGAAGAGAGACTAGGGCCAATGGCCGATCCGATGCACCAGTTCCAGATCGCAAAGATCGTGGAACTGCCTACCGTGACCGTGTTCGGCCAAGCGATCGACCTGTCGATCACCAATTCCGTGGCCGCCATGCTGCTGGCCGCGACCTTGGTCATCGTGTTCTACGCTGTGGCCTCGGCCAAGCAGGCCGTGGTGCCGGGCCGGCTGCAAACCGTAGGCGAACTGCTCTACGGACTGGTCAACGGCTTGACCGAGTCGATCATCGGCCACGACGGCAAGAAGTACCTGCCGTTCGTCTTCACCCTGTTCATCTTCGTGCTGTTCGCCAACATCCAGGGGATGTTCCTGGTGTTCACCGCGACCTCGCAGATCGCTGTGACCCTGACGCTGGGCCTGCTGGTCATCCTGACCGTGGTCGTCGTCGGCTTCGCCAAGAACGGCCTGAAGTTCTTCAAGCTGTTCGCGCCGTCGGGCGTGCCGTGGCCGCTGTACTTCCTGCTGGTGCCGATCGAGATCCTGTCGTTCCTGATCCGTCCCGTCACCCTGGCGCTTCGTCTGTTCGGCAACATGCTGGGCGGCCACGTGGTGCTGAAGATCTTCGCCGGCTTCGTCGTCGCCCTGGGCGGCATGGGCGTGCTTGGCTGGGCCGGCGCCGTGCTGGCCCTCTCCTCCGTCGTCGCCCTGACGGCTCTAGAGTTCATGGTGGCCTTCCTTCAGGCCTTCGTGTTCGCGGTGCTCACCTGCGTCTATCTGAACGACGTCGTGCACCTCGACAGCCACTGATCACCCTTTTTCTTTTCCAACCTTTCGATCTTTAGGAGTCTCACAATGGAAGCTGAAGCCGCGAAGTACATCGGCGCTGGTCTGGCGATGCTGGGCATGATCGGCGCAGGCATCGGCCTGGGCGTGATGTTCGGTAACTATTTCCAAGGCGCTCTGCGCAACCCGACCGCCGCCGCTCAAGAACGTCCCATGCTGTTCCTGGGCATGGCGCTGACGGAAGCCCTGGGCATCTTCGCCCTGGTCATAGCCTTCCTGATCCTGTTCTCCTAAACCCCGGCGCGAGCCGCTTCCCCCGGAAGCAGCTCGCTCCGAGTCTTTGTTCTTACGCATTTTCCTGACGCGAACCGGCGTCACTTCGCTTGAAAATGCTTATCCAAGAGGCGTCTTCGCCCATGGCGACGGAAACCCACGGCACGGTCGAAACGACTGGTGCGCCCGAGGCTCACGGCGGCGGCGGACTTCCGCAACTGCAGTTCGAGCACTGGGGCGGCCAGATCGTCTGGCTGTTGCTCATCTTCGCCGTTCTCTACGTGGTGCTGTCCAAGGGCCTGCTGCCCCGGGTCAGCGGCGCGATCGAGACTCGCGGCGCCAAGATCGCCGGCGACATCGCCGACGCCCGTCGTCTGAAGGACGAAGCCGAGGTCCAGGCCCGCGCGGCCGCGACCGAGGTCACCGAGGCTCGCGCCTCGGCTCAACGGACTGCGGCGGACGCCAAGGCCAAGGCTTCGGCCTCGGCCGCCGAGCGTCAGGCTAAGGAAGAAGCGGTGCTGGCTGAAAAGCTGGCCGCCGCCGAGGCCGACATCCAGGCTGCGCGCGACCGGGCCATGAGCCATGTCGCCGGCGTGGCCTCGGATACGGCCAGCGCCATCGTCGAGAAGCTGACGGGCAAGGCGGCCACGGCCGCTGAGCTCCAGGCCGCCACGGCGTAAGGAGAGACGACTATGGAACATCAGTCCCTGTTCAGCTTCTCCAACCCCGAGTTCTGGGTTCTGGTCGCTCTGGTCCTGTTCTTCGGCCTTCTGGTCGTATTCAAGGTCCTGCCCGGCGCCCTTTTCGGGGCCCTCGACGCCCATGCCGCCAAGATCAAGGCCGAGCTCGACGAAGCCCAGCAACTGCGGGAAGAGGCCCAGGCCCTGCTCGCGGACGTGAAGGCCCAGCGCGACGAAGCCGAACGTCAGGCCGCCGGCATGCTTGACGCCGCCAAGGCCGACGCCAAGCGTCTGGCCGAGGAAGCCCAGGAAAAGCTCGAGGAGCAGATCAAGCGCCGCGCCGAAATGGCCGAACGCAAGATCGCCCAGGCCGAGGCCCAGGCCGCCGCAGACGTCAAGGCCGCTGCTGTCGACCTCGCCGCCCAGACCGCCGAAGCCGTGCTCACCGCGCGTCTGGTCGGCCTGAAGAGCGATCCGCTGGTCGATGCGGCCATCGGTCAAATGGCTTCCAAGCTGCAATAGCTTTCGAGCTTTGGGCTAAACGATCAGGGGCGCGGCCTTACGGCTGCGCCCTTTTTCTTTGGCTCCAGACCTTGCGAGCGTGCTTGCGTCCCCTCTTAAGCACTCGCCACCGCGCCTTGCGCAGGATCATCTTCTCGGTGCGCAGCAGTTGCTGCCAGAAGACCAACAGCACTTCGGGCTCGCGCCTCATCAAACGTCGGATCGGGAAGACCAGCTTGGGATGGCGGCGCTGCCAGCGGATGAACGTCTTGCGGGCCTGGAACGAGTAGCGCAGCACGATCATCAGGCCGATGACCAGCATCGGCAGGCCGACATGGCCGGGCAGAGGCGTCAGGATTGCGCCCGCCAGGATCACCAGGCCGCCAAAGGTGAGAGCCGCGATGCGGTAGACCCGCGCCGCCGCCTCACGCAGCAGCAAGGCCAACCGGACTCGCCGGCGGACCTTGTGCTTGACTTCGAGGGCAACGGTGGAAGCGGCCGTCAACGCCGACGGCGCTTGAGCGACTTGCGCCAGCGCACGGCCATCTGCCAGCGACGGGGCATGATCAGACGTTCGATCCGCAGGACCTGCTGCCAGGCCACCAGGACCACCTCGGGCTCGCGACGCAGCAGTCGGCGGATCGGGAAGACCAGCTTGGGATGGGCATGCTGGAAGCGCACGAACTGCTTGCGGGCCTTGAACGAGTTGCGCAGCACCAGCATCAGACCCACCACCGTCAGCGGCAGACCAAGCGGCCCCGGCAGTGGCGCGATCAACGCGCCGCCCGCGATCAACACAAGGCCAATCACCACCAGGATGACGCGCAGGAAACGCGCCACGATCTCGCGGGCGAGATCATCGGCTGGGGAGAGGCGGGCGCGCGGCATGGCGAGGGCGACTGAAACATTCATGAGGGAGCTAACGGGGTTCGCGCCTCGTTTGCTCCCTGGAAAATCCAGTCAACCTCGACGCACGAGGCTGATATGTGGACCCATAAGGGCGCCGTAAAGGCGCCCTATCGCCGCGCCTGAAATAGTGACCTGCTATTCCGCAGCCAGTGGCGCTTCAGCCACAGGTTTCCACCTCAACCGGGGCTTGCGGGCCGCCAGGGTCTCATCGAGGCGGCGCAACGGGGCCTGGAACGGGGCGCCCTTGAACCGATCGACCTCGCCGGCCTTGGCCGCAGCAGCCAGAGCGCGGAGCGCGACCACGAAGCGATCCAGCTCCTGCTTGCTCTCCGTCTCGGTCGGCTCGATCAGCATCGCGCCATGGACGACCAGCGGGAAATACATGGTCATCGGGTGGAAGCCTTCGTCGATCATCGCCTTGGCGAAGTCGAGCGTGGTTACGCCCGTGCCTTCCAGCCAGCTGTCGTCGAACAGTGCCTCGTGCATGCACGGACCGTCCGGGAAGGCCGGGCTCATTACGTCCGAAAGCCGAGCCTTCAGATAGTTGGCGTTGAGAACGGCGTCTTCCGCCACCTGACGCAGGCCGTCGGCCCCGTGGCTGAGCATGTAGGCATAGGCGCGGACATACATGCCCATCTGGCCATGGAAGGCGCTCATGCGGCCAAAGGCGGTTTCCGCGCCCTCTTCGCCGGCATGTTCGATCAGGGCGAAGCCATCGTCGCCATGGACCAGCCAGGGGGTGGGCGCGAAGGGCGCAAGCGCCTCGCTGAGCACCACCGGACCCGCGCCCGGCCCGCCGCCACCGTGGGGCGTCGAAAAGGTCTTGTGCAGATTGATGTGCATGGCGTCGACGCCCAGATCGCCCGGGCGCACCCGGCCGACGATGGCGTTGAAGTTGGCCCCGTCGCAGTAGAAATAGGCTCCGACCGCATGGGTCAGGCGGGCGATCTCGACGACGTCGCGCTCGAACAGGCCGCAGGTGTTGGGGTTAGTGACCATGATGGCGGCCACGTGGTCGCCGAGCTTGGATTCGAGGTCTGCCATGTCGACCCGGCCGTCGGCGGTTTGGGCGATCTCGACCACGGTATAGCCGACGAAGGCCGCCGTGGCCGGGTTGGTGCCGTGGGCGCTGGTCGGGGCCAGGACGGTTTTGCGGTGACCCTGGCCTTTGGCCTCATGGGCCGCGCGGATGGCCAGCATGCCGCACATCTCGCCGTGAGCGCCGGCCTTGGGCGTCAGGGCCACAGCGGGCATGCCGGTGAGGGTCTTCAGCCAGTGGGCCAGGCGGTCCATCAACTGCAGGGCGCCTTGCACCGTCGACTGCGGCTGCAGCGGGTGGATGTCGGAAAAGCCCGGCAGGCGCGCCATCTTCTCGTTCAGGCGCGGGTTGTGCTTCATCGTGCACGAGCCCAGCGGATACAGCGCCAGATCGATGGCGTGGTTCTTCTGCGATAGCCGCACATAGTGACGTACGGTTTCCGGCTCGGAGAGACCCGGCAGACCGATCGGCGCGGTGCGCAGCAGGCCGCCGAGGTCGTCTGCGGGAGCCGAGGCTTGTGGCAGGTCGACGCCGGTCTTGTGCCAACCATCCAGCTCGAAGATCAGGGCTTCGTCCTGCAGCAGGCCGCGCGCGCCGGTCAGGGTCTGGTGGCCGTTGGACGCATCATTGACGGCTTCGGGACGGGTCGGCCGTCCAACGGTGTTCATGCTCATTGGGCGATGACCTTGGCCAGGAACTTGGCGAAGAAAGTGATGTCGATATCAAGCGTGGTCTCGGTGGCCGCGACCAGCAGCACGTCGCCGAGACCGGCGTTGGCGTCGAGGCGCGAGAACGGCACACCGGCGATGATCCCATGACCAGCCAGGGTCTCGACGATCTCGGCGGCATCGCCCGGCACGCGGATCGCGAACTCGTTGAAGAAGCGCGAGGTCAGGATCTCGACCCCCGGCACGGCGGCCAGGGCGTCGCGCAGGGCGCGGGCCTTGTCGTGGTTGATCGCTGCCAGCTGACGCAGGCCAACCTCGCCCAGCAGGCTCATGTGGATGCTGAACGCCAAGGCGCACAGGCCACTGTTGGTGCAGATGTTGCTGGTCGCCTTGTCGCGGCGGATGTGCTGCTCGCGGGTCGAAAGCGTCAGGACGAAACCGCGACGGCCGTCGGCGTCGACGGTTTCACCGCAGAGCCGGCCGGGGGCCTGGCGGATATATTTTTCCTTGCAGGCGAACAGACCGACATAGGGACCGCCGAAGTTCAGGCCGTTGCCGATCGACTGGCCCTCGGCCACGACGATGTCGGCGCCCATCTCGCCGGGCGACTTCAGCAGGCCCAGAGACACCACCTCGGTGGTCACTACGATCAGCAGCGCGCCTGCGGCTTGGGCGGCGGCGGCGATCTTGCTGACGTCGGTGGCTGTGCCGAACACGTTGGGGGTCTGGACGACGACGCAGGCGGTGTCGGCGTCGATGGCGGCGATCACCGCGTCCTCGGCGTCTATAGCGACGGCCAGACGCTCGGTGCTGACACCGGCTGCGTGGGCCAAGGTCTCGACCGTCTCGACATAGTGCGGATGGACGCCGCCCGACATCACCGCCTTGTTCCGGCGCGTGACCCGGGTAGCCATCATCACCGCCTCGGCGGCGGCGGTGGAGCCGTCATAGAGCGAGGCGTTGGCCACTTCCATACCGGTCAGGGCCGCGACCTGGGTCTGGAATTCGAACAGCACCTGCAGGGTGCCCTGGGCGATTTCCGGCTGGTAGGGCGTGTAGCTGGTTAGGAATTCAGACCGCTGGATGATGTGATCGACCGTGGCCGGCACATGGTGGCGATAGGCGCCAGCGCCGCAGAAGAACGGCCCCTCCCCCGCCGCGCGGTTGCGCTTGGCCAGAGCCGCCATCTCGCGCTCGACTTCCAGTTCGCCGGCGTGGAGCGGCAGGTCGACGACGCCGGAGCGCTGGGCGGAGGCGGGCACGTCGACAAAAAGGGCGTCGATGGAGTCCACCCCGATAACGCCGAGCATCTCGGCGCGATCTTCGGGGGTGAGGGGCAGGTAACGCATGGGGGAGGAGCGCCTATTGAGTTGTCATCTCGAACCGACCCTTTGGGCGTCCGGGATGACAGGAAATCAGAGGGTCGAGAGGAAGGCTTCGTAGGCGTCGCGGTCCATCAGGGCCTCGACTTCCGACGGGTTCGACAGCTTCAGCTTGGCGAACCAGCCGCCGGCTTCCGGCACCGAATTGACCGTCTCCGGCGCATCGCCCAGGGCGGTGTTGGCTTCCACGACTTCGCCGGACACCGGAGCGTAGACGTCGGACGCCGCCTTGACGCTCTCGACCACGGCCAGGCCATCGCCCTGCTTCACGGTCTTGCCGACTTCGGGAACCTCGACGAACACCACGTCGCCCAGCTGTTCGGCGGCGTAGGCGGTGATGCCGACGGTGGCGACGTCGCCTTCAACGGCGACCCATTCATGGTCTTTGGTAAAGCGCATTGGTCTGGGCCCTTTTCAGATCTTGCGGACGTAACGATTGGGAACGAACGGCGATGTTACGACCTCGGCGGCCTGCGGCTTGCCGCGAACGATGACTTTCAGCTTCGCGCCGATCACCACCAGAGCGGGCGGGACAAAGCCGATGGCGATGGCGCCGCCGACGCTGGGACCAAAGCCGCCGCTGGTGACCACGCCGACCACGGCCCCGGTCTCGTCGGCGATCTCGGCGCCTTCGCGGGCCGGAGCGCCTTCCAGGACGCGAAGGTTGACCCGCACGCGCTTGAGGTCGCCTGCCAGCTCTTTGGAAATCCGATCGACACCCAGATAGTCGCCAGCCTCGCGGCGGCTTTTGCCGATGGCGAAGTTCATGCCGGCTTCGATCGGCGAGACGGTCTCGTCCATGTCGTGGCCGTAGAGCGGCAGGCCGGCCTCAAGGCGCAGGCTGTCGCGCGCGCCCAGACCGATGGCTTTTACGCGCTCGTCTTCCAACAGGGTGTTCCAGATGCGGGTCGCGTCGGCAGCGGGGACCGAGATCTCGTAGCCGTCCTCGCCGGTATAGCCCGAGCGCGAGATGATCGCACCGACGCCGAAGGCGGTCATCGCGGCGGTGTCCATGAACACCATGGTCGCGACTTCCGGCACATGGGCGGCCAGCACGGCGGCGGCCTCGGGGCCCTGCAGCGCCAGCAGCGCGCGGTCCTCCAGGCGCTCGACGGTCGCTTCACCTTTTAAGGCTTCAGCGATGATGGCGTAGTCGTTTTCCTTGCAGGCGCCGTTGACCACCACGAACAAGCCGTCGTCGTCGGGGCGAGCGGTCATCAGGTCGTCGATGACCCCGCCTTGCTCATTCAGCAGCACCGCGTAGCGCTGCTTGCCGGGCTTGAGGCCTTGATAGTCAGCCGAGACCAGCTTTTCGAAACTCTTGGCGGGATTGGCGCCGCGCAGCCGAGCCTGACCCATGTGCGAGACGTCGAACAGGCCGGCGTGCTCGCGGGTCCAGAGATGCTCCTTCAGCACGCCGTCCTTGTACTGCACCGGCATCGAATAGCCCGCAAACGGGACCATGCGCGCGCCGGCGGCGACATGCGCGTCGTACAGGGGCGTCTTCTTGAGATCTGGGTCGGACACGCGGGGGCTCCAAAACGGGGACAGCGCTGCAAGCCCGGCTTTCACCAGACGATAGCGCCCCCGCTGTCCCTTTGACCTGAGAGATTCCGGCCCAGCTCCTCAAGCTTGAAGAGAGATGACCTTGCTCCTTCGGCGGGCGCCCCTTTCGAGGCGCCTCTTTCCAGCGTTCCTAAACCCGCGCGGTCCGTTTGCCTGAGCGTTTCCGGGGCGGTTGCGCCTTCGGCCTCGGGACGCGAATCCCGATGTCTCCCGCGTGAGTCGCTGGCTCAATGCGGGAGGGCTCGCGGGGAGTCAAGCGATGCCAACGTCCCGGAGGGTCACTCCCTCAAAACGCCTTCGGCAGACCCGCTTGCTTAAGCACTTCGTTAGCGGTGTTTCGGCTTTTGGATCGAGGAACGATAACTACTTGTCCGGAAGTGCCGTTGCGCCATTTTTCATGGCTGCCCTTTCCGCCCGGCACACGTTCCAATCCTGCAGCGCGCAGGTGTCGGGAAAGGTCGGGATAGAAATCCTTGGGCATGCGACTCACGATCAAATGAACGAGCGCCAGCATAATACCGTCTTTTCAAACGGATGCGATTTTGTACCGCATACGTTCTTGTGGACAGCCGAAGAGCGTCGTTAGGCGACCGCGAGTTCGATCAACCCATGAGCACGCAATTCCAACGGCACTTTCCCACGGACACCTAGGTTCTCAGCTAGAAGCTCCGGAGCTAAGGCGTGCACAAGCTCTAAGAACTCAGGAAGAGTTGCTGCCTCGACGACGAGACCGGGGATGTTGCTGGATGACGTCCAAACGCCAGCCTCGGCATCCCACTCAGCCTCAACATGATAGGCGTTGTCGCTCATACCAGTACATTGCGCTGCCTTAGCCGCATCACCAAGACCCATCTACATCCGCTCCGGCGTTTCGATGCCCAGCAGCTCCAGGGCCTGCTCCAGCTGACGCAGGGTCGTCTGCGCCAGGTTGAGGCGGGAAGCGCGGGTGGCTTCGTCGTCGGCGCTCATGATCGGACAGGCCGCGTAGAACTTCGAGAAGGTCTGGGCCAACTTGTAGGCGTGCTCGGCCACGAAGTTGGGGGCCTTCTTGTCATAGGCCTCCGACAGCGCGCCCTCGAAGGCGTCCAACAGCATGGCAAGGTCCCGCTCGGCCGGCTCGCCGATGACGATCCGCCCGGCTTGCGCCCCGGCCTCGGCCGCCTTGCGCAGCACGCTCTTGATCCGCACTGACTGGTACAGCAGGTAGGGGCCGGTCTTGCCCTCGAAGCTGGTGAAGCGGTCGAGGTCGAAGACGTAGGACGTGCCGCGGAAGTTCTGCAGGTCGGCGAACTTCAGGGCCGCGATCCCTACCTTGTGGGCGGTGTCCTCGAAGGCCTCTTCCGGCAGTTCCGCGCCGAGGCCGGCTTCACGCAGGCGTTCGCGGGCCTTTTCGCGAGCCATCTCGATCAGATCGTGCAGCTTCAGAACGCCGCCAGCGCGGGTCTTGAACGGCTTGCCGTCGCTGCCGTTCATTGTCCCAAAGCCGATATGCTCCAGCGTGCCTGGCTCGGCATAGCCAGCCAGATAGGCGGCGCGGAACACCGTCTCGAAGTGGTCCGCTTGACGCTGATCGACGCAATAGAGGATCAGGTGCGGGTCGAACGAGCTGCGACGATCCAGGATCGTGGCCAGGTCGGTCGTGCCGTACATGGCCGAGCCTTCCGACGACACGACCAACAGCGGAAGCACGTCGCGCTTGTCGCCTTCCTGGGAAACGCGAACGATCCGGGCGCCCTGGTCCTCGACCAGCAGGCCCTTGACCTCCAGCTGCCGCACCATCGGCGCGATCAGTTCCTGGACGTCGCTCTCGCCCTTCCACAGGTCGAAATCGACGCCGAGGGCGTGGAACTCGCGCTCCAGGGCCACGCGGCTGACATTGACGAAGTGGCGCCACAGCAGGCGGTAGCCGAAGCGGCCGTTCTGCAGCTCGGCAGTCGCGCGGCGCGCCCGCTCTTTGTACTCAAGGTCTTCCTTCTGGCGGGTCGAAGCCAGCGGGTAGAGACGGTCCAGATCGGCCAGGCTGATCAGCGACACGAACTCCGCCAGCACCTTGTCCTCGTCGGCCTTGGTGAAGCCGCGCGGCGCTTCCGGCAGCTTTTCCATCAGCGCCTGGATGAAGGGATGCTCGTCCATCACCGCGACGATCAGCAAGCCCATCTGGAAGCCCCAGTCGCCGAAGTGGGCGTCGCCCACCACGTCGTCGCCGCGGAAGCGATACAGGCGCTTGACCGACTCGCCAATAATCGAGGCTCGCAGATGGCCCACGTGCATCGGCTTGGCGACATTGGGGCCGGCATAGTCGATCAGCACGCGGCGCGGCTCTTCGACCAGGGCGGCGCCGACGCGGAGATCGGCGGCGATCTCCTTGGCGCGGGCCGACAGGGCCTCGGCGCTGACCCGCATATTGATGAAGCCGACGCCAGCGATCTCGACCGAGGCCAAGCGCGGGTCGCCTTTCAGGTGATCGGCGACCTGCACCGCGATTTCGCGCGGATTGCGCTTGGCGCTCTTGGCGGCAGCGAGGGCGCCATTGCACTGGAAGTCGGCAAGGTCGGGTCGGTCGGACGCCGTGACACGCCCGAACTCGGGAGATAGTCCGGCGGCCTCGAAGGCGGCCGCGGCCGCCTCGCTCAAGGACCGCTTCAAATCGCTCATTGCTTGGTGGGAGTCCCTGCTTGCGCCGTCGTCTGGCCGGCATTGACCCGGAAGCGTTTGCCCTCGCGGTTGAAGGCGGCCATTTCCGGGGTCACGTCGAAGCCGATCAGGACTTCGAAATTGCCGCCGCTGACCTTGGCGTCAGCACGCGGGATGGTGATGGTCTGCAGTTGCTCGGTGGCGAACACGCGGTCCTGGCCAGCCGGAAAGGTGATCGGAAGGTCGAAATATTCCTTGGCGATCACGGCCTGGTTTCGTTCCGTGACGGCGACCCAGTAGCGATAGGTGCGCTGCGCGTCGGCGGCCTGCGGACCGCGCCCCAGCTGGAACAACACCTCGACGCGGATGGTGATCGGGTCGTCGCTCTTGTAGGCGCAGCCCGAAGAAATCCCCTGGATTTCGCCCGTATAGGCCACGGCGGCGGGGTTCTCGCGACCGTCCTTGAACTCGACGAAGCGGCTGGCGTCGTACAGCACCTTCACATAGGGGCACGGGCCGGCGTTGCGCAGCTGGGCCAGCGGCGCCTTGGACTGGTTCCACTCCTCGTCGCGCTTCTTCTTCTTGCCGGCCTGCTCTTCGTCCTGACCGCCTTGGTCCTGGCCGCGACCGCGCGCCTGGGCGTGAACGCTCGTCGCCGTCGCGGCGATCGAAACAGCCATCAGGGCGCTGAGGGCGGCGGTGAAATGGGCGCGCATGAAACGTCCGGTCAGAAAAATGAGGAGCCTGAAGGGGCGCATGCCCCAGACGGCGTCATGGAGCCTGATAAAGGCATATGCGTGACGTCGCAATGTACTGCTTTGCAGCGCGGACTCGCCTGCCGGCGCTGGCGCGGGGGCCGCCGAACGCTTAGGTTCCGCTCATGAACGCCCTCATGCCGATCCGTCCGCCGCTCACCGTCGTGCTCGCCAGCCCTCGCGGCTTCTGCGCGGGGGTCGATCGCGCCATTCAGATCGTCGAGCGCGCCATCGAGAAATTCGGCGCGCCGGTCTATGTGCGCCATGAGATCGTCCACAACCGCCACGTTGTCGATCGCCTGAAGGCCCTGGGCGCGGTGTTCATCGAGGAGCTGTCCGAGGCCCCCGACGACCGCCCGATCGTGTTCTCGGCCCACGGCGTGCCCAAGTCGGTGCCGGCCGAGGCCAAGGCTCGCGAGATGATCTATCTGGACGCCACCTGCCCGCTGGTCTCCAAGGTCCATGTCGAGGCCCAGAAGCACTTCAATTCCGGTCGCGAGATCGTGCTGATCGGCCATGCCGGCCACCCGGAGGTGGTCGGCACCATGGGCCAGCTTCCGGAAGGCACCGTCACGTTGATCGAGAACATCGACGACGCCCGCGCCTGGATCCCCAAGGACGCCTCGAACGTGGCCTTCCTGACTCAGACGACCCTGTCGGTCGACGACACCGCCGAGATGGTCGATCTGCTGAAGGTCCGCTTCCCCGGCATCGCCGCGCCGCACAAGGAAGACATCTGCTACGCGACCACCAACCGTCAGGACGCGGTCAAGCATCTGGCCGGCTCGACGGAGCTGATCCTGGTGGTCGGCTCGCGCAACTCGTCCAATTCGGTGCGCCTGGCCGAGGTCGGCCTGAAGGCCGGCGCGCAGGACGCCCGGCTGATCGACGACGCCGCCGGCCTGGACTGGTCGTGGTTCGAGGGCGTCTCCCGCGTGGGCCTGACAGCCGGCGCCTCGGCGCCCGAGGATTTGGTGCAGGGCGTCATCGACGCCATCTCGGCCCGCTTCGACGTCACCATCGAGGACCTGATCGAGGCCCGCGAGACCGTGACCTTCAAGCTGCCTAGACTGTTGACGGCCTAAGTTGGGGAGCGGACATTGCTCAGAGCTTGGGATCTGCGTTAGCTGCGCCAAAGCTTAGCAGGGGCACTGAGACAAGATGTTTGGTGGCAAGTCGAAGGCAAATTTTGATGGAGAGGCCCTCGCTGAACGGGCGAGCACTATCGAAACTAGGGAAGATTTCAGCCAATTCGCTAAACTGCTTTCGCAGAATTATAAGAAGCGCAAACGTGAATGGGAAAACGACAAGCTCGAGAGCTACCTTGAAGGCGTTGCGGCATTTTCCTCTGACTTCGATGGGTACGTGTTGAATATGGGCAACGACGCTGCTGCCAATCCCTGGCGTCTCCTCGCCACTGTCCTACTCGCGGCTAAGGTTTACGAATAGCGGTCACGTCCGTCGCAAGCGGACCTTTAAGGTTGGCGCGATAGAGGCAGCGCGCTTCTGCCGCTCACTTCGCCAGCGCCTCGAATGTCTTTCGATAGCGATCAAGAATTTCGAGGCCGAGCTTATACCGTCGCTCAAGCTCGGCGTCCGACCGACGAACGTCGGCGCTTACTTCCGGACGCGGGGGCGGGCACGTCGGGTCATCTGTCGCGTCGTCCATGCCGGGCCTCCTTAGGCGCATCATAACATGGCCGACGCACCCTCGCCCCCTTGACCACCAGCGCCCGGTCCCGCATCCCCCGAGCATGGCCGTCTATACCGACATCACCGACGAAGAACTCGCCGCCTTCCTGGCCGACTTCGACCTGGGGCAAGCCCTGGCGTTCAAGGGCATCGCCGAGGGCGTGGAGAACTCTAACTTCCTGCTGGAGACGGAAGCCGGACGGTTCATCCTGACGGTCTACGAGAAGCGCGCCGCGCCCGAGGACCTGCCCTATTTCCTGAACCTGATGCGCTGGCTGGCTGACAAGGGCTTCCCCAGCGCCACGCCGATCGCCGATCGCGCGGGACGCACGCTGAAGACCATTCGTGGCAAGCCCGCCGCCTTGGTCGAGTTCCTGTCCGGCCTGTCGGTGCGCAGGCCCACGGCGGCCCACTGTCGCGAGGCCGGCGAAGGCCTGGCCCATCTGCACCTGGCCGGCGAAGGCTATGCCGGCCGCCGCGCCAATGACCTGGGCCAGCCGCACTGGGCGCCGCTGTTTTCCAAGCACCGCGCCGCCGCCGAGGGCCTGAAACCGGGTCTGGCCGCGACGATCGACAAGGATTTGGCGCAGCTGGCGCTGGCCTGGCCGCGCGACCTGCCGTCGGGCGTGATCCACGCCGACTATTTTCCCGACAACGTCTTCTTCAACCCCGACGGCAAGTTCGCCGCGGCGATCGACTTCTATTTCGCCTGCGACGACAGCTACGCCTACGACATCGCCGCGACCCTGAACGCTTGGTGCTTCGAGGCCGACGGCAGTTTCAACATCACCGCCGCCCACGCCTTGCTGACGGGCTATCAGCGCCGCCGTCCGCTGAGCCCCACGGAGAAACAGGCCCTGCCGATCCTGGCGCGCGGCGCGGCGATGCGCTTCTTCCTGACCCGTCTGGCTGACTGGGGCGCGACGCCCGAGGGCGCTCTGGTCAAGCCGAAGGATCCGCTGGAATACGAGCGCAAGCTGGCCGTCCACCGTGAAGGCCTGACCCTGTTCGGAGCCGGCGCATGACGCCTAAGGTCATCGTCTACACGGACGGCGCCTGCAAGGGGAACCCGGGTCCCGGCGGCTGGGGCGCGTTGCTGATGTACGGGGACAAGAAGAAAGAAATCTGCGGCGGCGAGACACCAACCACCAACAACCGCATGGAGTTGATGGGCGCGATCATGGCGCTCGAGACCCTGACCAAGCCGTGCAAAGTCGAGCTGCACACCGACAGCCAGTACGTCATGAAGGGCGTGACCCAGTGGATCCACGGCTGGAAGGCCCGAGGCTGGCGCACGGCTGACAAGAGCCCGGTCAAGAACGACGACTTGTGGAAGCGTCTCGACACTGCCCGCAATCGGCACGAGGTCGATTGGCGTTGGGTCAAGGGCCACTCAGGCCACCCGCTAAACGAACGGGCCGACGAACTGGCAAACCAAGGCCTGCGCGAAACCCGCACCTGATGTAAGCCTCGGCGCGTGAGCAACGATATCGGAGATTTCCATGATCCTCGCCCTGTTCGCAGCCTTCGCCCTCAACGGTTCAGTCCTGCCGCCCGCCGCCGCCACATCACCCACGATCGCCGCAACGGCTACGAGGACCGCGCCGCAAGCGCTCGATCCAGCGATCGATCAGGGCCATCGAGGCGACTGTCTATGACTATGTGGACGGCCAACTGGAGGGTGATCCCGCGCGGGTTCGCCGCTCTCTGCACCCGGACCTTGCCAAACGCGCCGTGCGCTCCAAGCCTGATCCGGACGAAGCCCTGGGCCTGCGGCGCATGAGCCGCGACGAATTGGTGGAGCTGACCCGGCAAGGGGCCCTGAGGACGCCTCGCGAAAAATGGGACCGCAGTGTGAGGGTCCTCGACATCACCGAAAATGTGGCGTCGGCGCGCGTGGAGACGCCCTGGTTTGTCGACTACTTCCATCTCGGTCGGTTTGGGGAACGCTGGGTGATCGTCAACGCACCGTGGTTCGCAAACCCCCGCAGCCCGTGAAGTGACGGAAATTGTGGGCGGCCTGCCGCCCGCGCCGAAAACCCCTCGCCAACGGCCGGCCGGTTTGCAAAATGCCCGGATGAATCTCGTCGGCTACTACCGCCTGCCGCCCGTTCGGGGCGTCTTCTTCAGCCCCGCCCAGGAAGAGCGGCTGCTGTTTCTGGGTTGCCAGGAAGTGTTCAGCGACCGGTGCCTGGCCGGCGGTGTTGTGCGCCCGGGGCTGGAGCGAGCGCTGGCGGCCTTGGAGCCCGGCGGAACCCTGGCCGTGCCCAGCTTTCACGCCCTGGCTGGGGCCATGGTCGATCTGCTGGACATCGTGCTGCGGTTAAAAGCCAGAGACCTGCACCTTATCGTCCTGCAGCCGGCGATCGACACGCGGACCGCTCCCGGCTTCTTTGGCGCTTGGCAGACCTTGGCGACGTTCAACGGCGAGCGCGGCATGGTCCGCACGGCGGAGGCCTCAATGGTCGCCAAGCGCTTTCAGCGTCCGAGAGCCCAAGTCGAGGCGCCGGCAGACGCCGGCGCCTCTTCGGAAGACTTTACGTCTTCAGGCGATAGCCCGTCTTGAAGATCCACCACACCGCCGTCAGGCAGATGGCGAGGAACACCACGGTCATGCCCAGGCTGACGCCGACCCCGACGTCCGAGACGCCGTAGAAGCTCCAGCGGAAACCGCTGATCAGATAGACGACCGGATTGAACAGGGTGATCTTCTGCCAGATCGGCGGCAGCATGCTGATTGAATAGAAGCTGCCACCCAGGAAGGTCAGGGGCGTGACCACCAGCAGCGGCACGATCTGCAGCTTCTGGAAGTCGTCGGCCCAGACCCCGATCACGAAGCCGAACAGGCTGAAGGTAATGGCCGTCAGCACCAAAAAGAGCAGCATCACGAACGGGTGGGCGATCTCGAACGGCACAAAGATCCGGGCCGTGGCCAGGATCAGCAGGCCCAGCAGCACCGACTTGGTCGCCGCGGCGCCGACATAGCCGATCACCGTCTCGACCCACGAGATCGGGGCCGACAGCAGCTCATAGATCGTTCCCGCCCATTTGGGCATGTAGATGCCGAACGAGGCGTTGGAGATGCTCTCGCCCAGCAGCGACAGCATGATCAGGCCGGGCACGATGAAGGCGCCGTAGCTGACGCCGTCGATGGCCTGCATGCGCGATCCGATGGCCGAGCCGAACACCACGAAATAGAGCGAGGTCGACAGCACCGGCGAGACGATGCTCTGGGCCAAGGTGCGGAACCACCGCGCCATCTCGAAGCGATAGATGGACTTGATCGCGTAGAGGTTCATGCCGCGTCCCTCACCAGGCTGACAAAGATGTCTTCCAGCGAGCTCTGGCTGGTGTGCAGGTCCTTGAAGTCGACGCCCTGTTCGCCGAGGCGGCGCAAGAGCTCGGCGATACCGGTCTCCTCGGCCTGGGCGTCGAAGGTGTAGATCAGCTCGTGGCCGTCGGCGGCCAGTTCCAGCGCGTAGTCCGACAGGGCGGCGGGTACGGCGGTCAGCGGGCTCTGAAGCTGCAGGGTCAGCTGCTTCTTGCCCAGCTTGCGCATCAGAACCTCCTTGTCCTCGACGAGGATCAGTTCGCCCTTGCTGATCACCCCGATCCGGTCGGCCATCTCCTCGGCCTCCTCGATATAGTGGGTGGTCAGGATGATGGTGACGCCGCTGGCCCGCAGGGCGCGGACCATTTCCCACATGTCGCGGCGCAGCTCGACATCGACGCCGGCGGTGGGCTCGTCGAGGAACAGGATGGTCGGCTCGTGGCTGAGCGCCTTGGCGATCATCACCCGCCGCTTCATGCCGCCCGACAGCGTCATGATCTTGGCGTCCTTCTTGTCCCAGAGGGACAGGTCGCGAAGCACCTTCTCGATATGGGCGTCGTTGCGCGGCTTGCCAAACAGGCCGCGCGAGAAGCGCACCGTGGCCCGGACCGTCTCGAAGGCGTCGGTGTTCAGCTCCTGCGGAACCAGGCCGATCTTGGAACGGGCGGCGCGATAGTCGCGGACCACGTCGTGGCCGTCGGCCAGGATCGTTCCCGTGCTGGGATTGACAATGCCGCAGATGATGCTGATCAGCGTGGTCTTGCCGGCCCCGTTGGGACCCAGCAAGGCGAAGATCTCGCCCTGGCGGATGTCGAGATCCACCGACTTCAGGGCCTGATGGCCCGAAGCATAGGTCTTGGTCAGACCCGATACCGATATGATGCCCGTCACGGGTCCCCCTGAAGATCCCGCGCGATGCAAGCGACGGTGTGACGGCCAGATGGGGACGCCGTTAGCCCGGCGCCAGCCGTCGCCCCGTCACACTGCCAAGTTAATAGGCGCGCACCGTCAGGGTGGCGCCGTCAACACCCACCACCTGAATGCGCTGGCCCGGAAGCGGCGGTCCGCCGTCGAGACGGGCCTGCCATTCCTTGCCGTCGACGAACACCCTGCCCATGCCGGCCTCGAAGGTGGAGAGCACCTCGCCGTCCCGGCCGATCAGGCGCAGCAGCGGGTCGTTGAGGTCAGGGGCGTCACCTTCCAGGGCCGGGCGCAGGAAGCGGCGCGCCAGATAGGTGGTGGCGATGGTCAGAACGGCGAACAGGGCGATCTCGACCGGCAGGTTCATCGGCACGGCCAGGGCCAGCACACCGACCACGGCGGCCGAGGCCGCCGGCCACAGCAGCCAGCCGCTGCCAGTTCCGACCTCGATCGCCAGAAAGATCGCGGCGATGGCAAGCCAGACCCAGAAGGGGTGCATCGCATAGAAGCTCGTCAGGGCGTCCATCGATCAGACCCGCTTGGCGCCGCCGGTCGGCGTGTTGGTGGTGCGTGGGAGGGGCGCTGTCGGCGCGACGGTGTTTCCACCACCGCCCAGCGTCTTGACCAGTTCGGCGACGCCCGCGACCGTTCCGGTCAGGCCGGCGAAATCGGCGGGCACGATCACGGTCTTGGCATTGGGTGATCGCGCCAGTTCGCCGAAGGCTTCGACATACTTCTGGGCGATGAAGTAGTTGATGGCGTTGACGTCGCCCTTGGAGATGGCTTCAGACACGAAGGCGGTGGCCTTGGCCTCGGCCTCGGCTTCCCGTTCGCGGGCCTCGGAGTCGCGGAAGGCGGCTTCCTTGCGGCCTTCGGCCTGAAGGATGGCCGACTGCTTCTGGCCCTCGGCGCGGGCGATGGCGGCCTGCTTTTCGCCCTCGGCCTCGGTGATCACGGCGCGGCGCTCGCGCTCGGCCTTCATCTGGCGGGCCATGGCGTTGGTGATGTCGGCCGGCGGCGTCAGGTCCTTGATCTCGATGCGGGCGATCTTAACGCCCCACGGCCCGGTGGCGTGATCAATGGTCGACAGCAGGCGGGTGTTGATCTGGTCGCGTTGGCTGAGCACCTCGTCCAGCTCCATCGAACCGACGACGGTGCGCAGGTTGGTCTGGGCCAGCTGGGTGATGGCGTACATCAGGTTGTCGACCTTGTAGGCCGCCTGGGCGGCGTCCATCACCTGGATGAAGACGATGGCGTCGACCTTCACCGAGACGTTGTCCTTGGTGATGACCTCCTGCTGGGGCACGTCGAGGACCTGCTCCATCATGTTCACCTTTCGCCCGATCGTCTCGATGAAGGGGGTCAGGATGCTGATGCCGGGCTTTAGGGTGCGAGTGTAGCGGCCGAACCGCTCGACCGTGAATTCGCGCCCTTGAGGCACGATCTTGATGACGCTGATCACCATGAATAGCGCCAGGACCAGAAGGACAAGCGGAACCAGATATGAGGCCAAGACGACGCTCCCAACACAACCGACAGGCGTAGGTTAGCGCGGCGCGGCGACCTCCGCTACGGAATCCGGCGCGGTCTCGCCACGCCGGACCGTTCGTATCGACTGCGAGAGCTTCAGGGCCAGGGCCTGGCCCTTGCGCGCTGTTTGCTGCTCGGCTTTACGGCTTGCCTCGTCGCACAGCGGGAACTCACCCTGACGAGCGGCGAAACCAGTGTTGAAGCGTTCGCGCATCTGGGCGTCGAAACCCTGATCAGCCTGCTCCACCTCGGTCATGCGGACCATCCTTGAGCGCCAGAACTGGTCGTTAAGGCCCTCGCAGGTCTGGCGCAGGACATGGCTCTCGCCCAGCGTATAGGCCAGGTCCAGCAGGCGCTGGCGCTCATCCGGCTCCCGCTCCTGGGCGAGGGCCGAGGTGGCGATGCAAGCGATGATCAGGGCGGCGACAGGCAACCGAAGCATGCGTGCAGTATTCCCGGCTCGCGTTGCAATGTCACGACCACGCGCCCCTCGCGCGAATCCGTGGCGATCTGATGGCGTCTTTGGCCTTGCGATGGCCTCGGATCGGCGCGACGGTGTTTTCACTGCAAGGAGGTCGATCATGGCTGAAGTGCATTATGGCGTCGTACGCGTCGGAAACTACTGGTCCATCGTCGGCGAGCACCTGCGGTTCGGGCACTACGCGACCCAGCATCAGGCCACCGAGGCGGTGTCTCGCCTGGCCGAGCAATCCACCGGGGTCGGCATGCCGGTTCTGCTGGCGGTGCAGGAAGAAGACTTCACCCTGCCGCCTCCCACCCTGCTGAGCTGATCGTCACGCCTCGGCGGCGGATCGCGCCAGCCACGGCTTGACCACGCGCCACACCTGCAGGGCCGAGGCCACGAAGCCGACGATCGACGCGACGATCTGGAAAGCGCTCCAGACGGCGGCGACCAGCGGCCCTTCCACCAGCATCGCCACCACTGGATAGATCATCTGGCTGACCACGATCCGGAACTGGGCGTAGGCCTCTGAATATTCGATCGCGACCTGACCGATCGCCGCGATGATCAGCACGGCCAGAACCGGCGACCACAGCAAGGGCAGGATGAGCAGCAGGGCCAGCAGCGTGACCAGGCATTTGGCGATCAGGCTGGTCCGCGAGGCCACGGTGACTCCAACGCCGACCACCATCGCCAGACCGAGAATGGCAAAGCTGATCGGCAAAACCATGTCGGCGACATCGATCAGGTCGCGCCCGAGAGCGAAGGCGACAAACCCCACCCCGGCCAGCACCGTCACGAACGACGCCAGCCACAGGGCTCCATACTCGCTGAGCCGCGTTTTCAGGACATAGCCGGTGCGCATGCCGCTCTCTCCATCGATGCTGGCGAGCCTGCCTTGGAAGCTTTGCCGCGTCGATGGGAAACTAAAGCGCCGCTTCGCGCGCTATGGCCACGCAAGCTTGCGATCGCGGAGGATCGATGATGGCCGATACAGGTGAACCTCAGGTGCTGCGCGAGCCCCATGCGCCGCGCGGCGAACTTATCGCCAACCGCCTGCTGGCCGCCTTGCGCCCACGCGAGCTCGAGCGGGTGGCGCCCTATCTGCGCAAGGTTGATCTGGCGCGCGACACCCTGCTGTTCGACTGCGGCGAAGACGTCACCATGACGCACCTGCCCTGCCACACCACCATGATCTCGCTGCTGGTCGTTTCCAAAGAGGGCCAGGAGGTCGAGGTGGCCAATGTCGGCCGCGAAGGCGCCATTGGCGGCATCGTTAGCGCGGGCTTCAAGCCGGCCTATGGCCGCGCCGTGGTCCGCGTGCCGGGCTTCGCCTTCTGCATTCCCACCGCTCGGCTGGAAGACGCCAAGGGCCAGTCGCCGGCCCTGGCGGACCTGTTTTCCCGCTATGCCGACGTGCTACTGGCCCAGATGATGCAATCGACGGCCTGCAACGCCCTGCACGGCGTCGAACAGCGCTACTGCCGCTGGCTGCTGTCGACCCATGACCGAGCCAGCGACGAGCCGATTCGCCTGACACAGGAAACCTTGGCCCAGATGATGGGCGTCCAGCGCACCACGGTGACGGCGGTGGCCCGGGCCTTGCAGGACGACGGCGTGATCGCGACCGGCCGCGGCCGGATCGAGATCCTCGACCGCCCAGGCCTCGAAAAGCGGGCCTGCGAATGCCATGACGCGGTAGAACGCCACTTTCAGCGACTGCTGCCCGAGGTCGATATCAACGATTGAGCGCGGCGATCCGGCTGATCGAGGCGCGGGCCTCGGCGACCAGCTGGTCTACGATCACGCCGGCTGGCAGCACCTCGCGGATGCCGCCAGCGCTCTGGCCCATGGCGAAGCAGGACCTATCGGCGTCCAGCCCTTCGATCTGACCGCCGATGCCGCCCATGGCGCCGGCCTGGATCGAGACCATGGCCTGTTGCGGGAAGCCCTGGATGTCGGCCGGCCGGGCTTCCCAGTCGTCGACATAGGGGTTCTTGCGCACCCGCATCGGCTTGCCCGAATAGCAGCGGGTGCGGACGGTGTCCTCGTCGGCGGCTTCGACCACGGCTTGGCGGTAAAGGTCGCCGGCATGGGCTTCGGTCGAGGCGATGAACCGCGTGCCCATCCAGACGCCTTGAGCGCCCAGGGCGAGAGCCGCCGCCAGACCTCGGCCGTCATGCAGACCGCCGGCCGCGACCACGGGGATTTTCACGGCGTCCACGGCCTGGGCGACCAGCGGCAGGGTGCCGACCAAACCGGTATGGCCGCCACCTTCGCCGCCCTGACAGATCACCGCGTCGCAGCCGGCCTGCTCGGCCTTGACCGCGTGCTTCACAGCCCCGCAGACGACCATGACCTTCAGGCCCGCCGCTTTTAGCCGCGCGATGATCGGCATCGGCACGCCAAGCCCGGCTATGAAGGCGCTAGCGCCCTCCTCGATGATCACTTCGACACTGGCGGTCAGGGCGTCGGGCGTGGCGGCCAGCAGGTCGACGCCGAACGGCTTGTCGGTGAGGGCGCGGACCTGACGCATCTGCTCTCGGATGAAGTCGGGGGAGGTTCCGGCCATGCCCAGCACGCCATAGCCGCCGGCGTTCGACACGGCGGCGGCGAGCGGCGCGTAGGAGACTCCGCCCATGCCGGCCAGCAGGATCGGGTGCTCGATGTGCAGAAGATCGCAAAGGGGTGTGTGCAGCGCCATGGAACCCATCCTCCCGTTATTTTTCCGGGAGAGTGGGCGTCGCATCGGCAGGCTAGCAAGCCTGCCGCGAGGTCAGCCGGATCAGCCCCGGTCGCTGCGCACCGCTTCGACGGTGGCTTCAGTCGTGAAGAAGCAGGCGGCCATGGCCGTCAGCATCATGGCGATCAGGGCCAGCATACCGCGCGGTGGAGCCAGGCTGACGAGGTCTTGCGGGGTCATGGTTCGTTTCCTCGAAGGCGCCCGGATCTGATGTCCAGGCTGCTCTCGAGAAAAGCTTCTCACCGCGCAGCGGCTTCCGCAAGCGCCTTGTATCTCAAGGGTTTTCTTCGACTCCAGAGTCCAGAAATCAAAAGATCGAATAGCCGCCGTCGATCACCAGGGTGTCACCCGAATGGTAGCTGGAGGCGTCCGAGGCCAGATAGACCGCCATGCCGCCAAAATCCGCCGGCTCGCCCCAGCGGCGGGCCGGAACGCGGGGAATGACCTTCTCGGCGAAGGCAGCGTTGCCCTGGGCCCCGGCCGTCATCTCGGTGGCGATCCAGCCGGGCAGAATGGCGTTGGCGCGGACGCCGTAGCGGGCATGCTCGACGGCCACCGACTTGATCATCGAGATCACCGCCCCCTTGGTCGCGGCATAGGCCTCATTGCGGGCCGCGCCCTCGATGGCGGCCAGCGAAGCGACCCCGACCAGCGAGCCGCCCGGATCACCCGACCTGGCCCGGTCGATCATGTGGCGGCAGGCTTCGCGCAGGGTGAAGAACACGCCGTCCAGATTGACCGCCAGGACCTTGCGATAGACCTCGGTCTGCATGTCGACGAAGGAGGGCGAAGCGAAGTTCACGCCGGCATTGGCGAACACCGAGTCGATCCGCCCCATCGAGGCGACCGCTTCGCCCATGGCGTCGGCGACCTGGGTCTCGTCGGACACGTCGACCGTTTGGGCCTTCACCCGCACGCCGTGCTTCAGCAACTCTCCCTCAGCAGCCTGGTTTCGCTCGGCGCTGGAGCCCCAGATGACGATATCCGCGCCCGACTGGGCCAAGGCCGAGGCCATGCCCAGGCCGATACCGCGATTGCCGCCGGTGACCAGGGCGACCTTGCCGGCCAGATTGAACGGCGCATAGGCCATGACGCTTCTCCCTTGAACGTTTGTTTGAAGGAGAGGCGGAGGCGACGCTCCCGTCAAGGGCGCCGCTACGTCCCTTCGTCTCCTCCGTTGCCCAGGGGAGGCGAAAACAGCTCATAGGTTTCAGCGATCATCCGGCGGGTCTCGTCCCATTCGACCAAGGCCATGGCTTCGTCACGCGTGACGAACCGCGCCTCGGCCGCGTCGTCGCCGGCCACCGGCTCGCCGGAGATCCAGCGTGCGGCATAGTCGATCAGCACATAGTGGCGAGTGACCTCGCCGACCTTTCCATCGAGAAGGGGTCGAGCCGAAAAGACGCCGTCGATCACATCGACCAGGCCCAGGATTTCGGCCTCGACACCGGTCTCTTCCTTCAGTTCGCGAAGGCCCGCCGCGACCGTGGTCTCGCCCCACTCCATGCGACCGCCCGGCAGGCTCCACTGGCCCAATCGGGGCGCCGTGCCGCGTTTGATCAGCAGCACCTCGTCGCCGCGCAGGCAGATCACGCCGACGGTGGGCACGGGAAAGGTCATGGGAATCCGGTCTTCAGGTCGATGCTGGATTTGACCCCGATACAGGTTCCGCAGCCGGTCAGCCAGGTCTCGGCGGCCTTGCGGCCTCGTTCCTTCAGGCCGAGCAGGAAGCTCCACTCGGTGTTGAACTTGGTCGATAGCGCCAGGTCGGCCAGCGGCCCGTCGGCGGTAATGGCGTGGACCAGTAACCGGCGATAAAGAAACGCGCCATGCGCGCCGCCGCCCTGCAGGGCCAGGCTCAAGAGCCGGGGGTCGGCGGGCTTATTCTTGAACAAACCCAAGGACATGACCCGCTCCTTCCCTATTGGGCGGTCCAGCCGCCGTCGATCTGGAAGGCCGAGCCGTTGGCCGAGGCCCCGGCGTCGGAGACGAGATAGAGCAGCATGCCGGCCAGCTGGTCGAAGGTGACGAACTGCTTGGTCGGCTGGCTGGCCAGGATGACGTCGCGCATGACCGCCTCCTCGCTGATGCCGCGGGCCTTGGCCTGGTCGGCGATCTGGGCCTCGACCAGCGGGGTCTTCACGAAGCCCGGGCAGATGGCGTTGCAGGTGATGCCGAAGGTCGCGACCTCCAGCCCGACCGTCTTGGTCAGGCCCATGATCCCGTGCTTGGCGGCCACATAGGCCGACTTGAACGGCGAGGCGACCAGACCGTGCGCCGAAGCGATATTGACGATCCGCCCCCGCCCTTGCGCCTTCATGATCGGCACCGCCGCCTTGGTGGCGTGGAAGGCCGAGGTCAGGTTGATGGCGATGATCTGGTCCCACTTGTCGGTGGGAAAGTCCTCGATCGGGGCCACGTGCTGGACGCCGGCGTTGTTGATCAGGATGTCGAGCTCGCCGAACTCTGCCTTGGCGGCCAGCACCATGTCGGTGATCTGGCCGGGATTGGTCATGTCGGCGCCGTTATAGAGCACTTCGACGCCATGTTTTTCGGCCAGCTCGGCGCGGGTCCGCTCGATGGCGTTCATCTCGCCAAGGCCATTGAGAACGATATTGACGCCCTGGGCGGCAAGGGCGTCGGCGAGCGCGTGGCCGATGCCGCTGGTCGAGCCCGTGACGATGGCGACCTGACCCTGCAAACCGAAATCGACGGCCATGGATGCGCGCTCCCTGATCTAGCTGCCCCAGTAAATGTTGCGGTGCAGCATATAGCTCGCCTCCGCGAAGGGCGAGCGCTTATAAATTCATCACTAGATGAATTCAGGGCTGCGGGCGAGCGAAAACCCAGTCGGTGTCGGTAGAGAGCGCGGGGCGGAACTTGTAGCCGTCCAGATCGAACGCCTTCAGGTCCTTGGCGTGCTCGACGCGCTTGTCGATGATAAAGCGCGCCATCCGGCCCCGGGCCTTCTTGGCGAAGAAGCCCAGCACCTTCAGCATCCCGGCCTTCTCTTCCTTGAAGTGGCAGGTGACCACCGGCAACTTCAGGGCCTTGGCGTCGACGGCGCCGAAATATTCCTGGCTGGCCAGGTTCACCAGCGTCTTGTCGGCATGGCCTTCGGCAGCGTCGTTGAGGGTCTTGGAGATCGTCTCGCCCCAGAAATCGTAGAGATTGGCGCCGCGCTTGGTCTTCAGGCGCGTGCCCATCTCCAGACGATAGGGCTGCAGGGCGTCCAGCGGCCGCAGCACGCCGTACAGGCCTGACAGGATCCGTAGATGGTCCTGCGTCCACTCCAGAGCCGGCCGATCCAGCTCCCGCGCCGCAAGCCCTGCATAGACGTCGCCATTGAAGGCGATCACGGCCTGCAGGCCTTCCTCGACCTCGGGATCGAAGGCCTGGAAACGCTCGCGGTTCAGCGAGGCCAGCTTCTCGGAGATGTGCATAAGTCGGCGCAGGTCGGCAGCGGTCAGCTTGCGCGTCACCTTGGCCAGTTCGGCGATCTTGCCCTTCAGCTCGGGCGTCGTCAGGGGCAGAACCTGCTCCGGAGCGGTGAAGTCCAGCGACTTGGCGGGGGAGATGACCATCAGCATGAGCGGGAGATAGAGGGTCCTGAGGGGGATCGCCAGCGGCGAGGTGATGGATCGTCACTTGTCCCCACCTGACCGCGGAGCCTGTCCTCGGGCGCGCGCTTCGCGCGACCCGGGGGGCGGTCGTCCTCCCCCACAGGGGGAAGATGAGGTCAGCGCGTTTCATCTTCCCCCTTATGGGGGCGGACGGCTGCGTAGCAGCCCGTAGGGGGCAAGTCTGGCGGCATGGCTTCGCGACCTCACGCGGAAAACCGCCGAGTTGGTGGGAAGGGTCGCGGAGCGTCCGGGCCTCGCCCGGATGTGTGAGTAGCTGAATACCGTTTCGACGAAGACGAACGCTCCGCGTGATCGTTATCCCTCTGGCCGGGGTGCGCAGGTCTGGTTCAACCTTTTGCCCCACCCGGGTTTCTCCTCCTTCGTAGCCGGACCCAGCCCTTGAGCTGCAGCCTCGGCTCTCCCGGAAACCCGGAGCGAACCTTCGGACGGGCGGAGACCCTGGCAGATCCCCGATGGACAGGTTTACGTCCCCTGTCCTCCTTTAAGTCCGCCGGCCCCGCTCACGCGACTCCGGCAAACCCCGCTCGATCACCCCTGACAGCCGTCGCTGGTCGCCGGCCGGACGCCCTTCCCGTGCTGTCAGGTGAGATTGATTATGCGGGCGGTTTCGGCGCCGAGGATTGGCGCGATGAAGAATTTTACAAGTCGCTGAGATGACTGATATTTTTTTCGAAAAGTGTGGGGATGGAGGGCAGCCAATCCCCTCTCCCGCTCCAGAAAACTTGTCATCCCGGAAGCCTCGCAGAGGCTATCCGGGACCGCAGCAAGCTCCGCGTTTCCGGCGGTCCCGGTTCTCCGCTGTGCTACGGCCGGGATGACACGACTTTAGGGCGCAAGCCCACGTACGCGCCGAAGGGGGCCATCCTTCAATCTCCCGGCGAGACTCGCCGGACTGTTCAGTAGCCACTCGCTAGAGCCGCGACCACTAGACTGGCTTGCGTGCCGTGATTCCGACCCACGGTCCCTGGCCACCATCATACCCGCCGCCCAAATATTCCGTGACTGATTGAATGTCCCATTCGGCCGAGCGCCTATAGGCGGCACTGACTTCGTCGGCCGTCAGATAGTTGAAGTAGCGTCCGAAGGCGTCACGCCCTTCGCAGCCGCCGCCTTTGAAATTGGCGAAGTGGACCCCACCAGCCCTCAGGGCGCGAAACACAAGAGCCAGAACACCTGGAAGTGCGGGACGGGGCACGTGTACCAAGCTGGCGTGCGCCCAGACACCATCGTATTCGTCCACCCCATCGAGTTCATCGAACCGCATCACGCGGACTGGGCGACCTATCCGTTCCTCAGCCTTGCGGGCGATCTCTGGGACGCCGTCCGTAGCGTCGAGTTGAAAGCCTCGGGCCAGCATTTCTTCGCTGTCTCGACCGCCGCCGCAACCAAGTTCAAGAATGCGGGCTCCTGGCGCGAAAAGCTGAAGAAACGAATCCAAGTGCCGGCTTGCGCCGCCCGGTCCGCTGGCCGCGTAGACCGGCGCCTCATTGGCGTAGAAGCCAAGCGTCGCCTGATCGCGTGCTGTGTGATCGGGCAATGAGGGCCCAGGCGCTGCCATGCTCTATTTTATCCTCCGACTGGGCGCAGGACAATGACGCAAGCCCACCCGAGGCACCTCGCCCGGCGTCCACTCACCCCCTCGACGCCGCCGCGCCCGCCCGCTATCCCGCGCCCATGACACCCCAAGCCCTCGGCCACCTGGCCGCCCTCGCCTGGCCGGTCCCGATGGTCGCCGCCCTGATCCTGGTCGCCGCGACGCGGGCGCTGCGGTTTCGGGTTCTGTGGTGTCTGGTCAGCCTGGTCGGCGTCGGGGCGTTCTGGATGGAGATCAGCTCCGGCCGCTGGGGCTTCATCCCGCTGGCGATCAACCTGCTGGGCCCCGGCCACGCACCCGGCTTCCACAAGGCGGTGATCCCGCTGGGCGCCGTGATCGCCATCGCGGCCGCGCTGCGGGCTAGAGCATTTTCCGATAAGTGTGAAACGGTTATCGGATCGAAAAATGCTCTAAACTTTTGACTTAGAGCCCTTTTCGCCCGACCCTGATGAAGCCATCAGGTCGGAAAGGGCTCTAGAACAAGACCCGGGGGTTCATGATCCGCTGGGGATCCAGCGCCGAGCGGATGGCTCTCAGGGCCGCCAGCTCGACCGGATCCTTGTAGCCAATAGCCTCGGCCGTCTTCATCGCGCCAAGCCCGTGCTCGGCGCTGATCGAGCCGTGCATGTCGGCGGTGATGTCGTGAACGATCTTCGCCCCTGCATCACGCAGGGCCTCGTGAGCGTCCTCGTCGCCGCCAACGGGCCTGAGCACATCGTAGTGCACATTGCCGTCACCCACATGGCCGAAGGCGACGATGCGGGTTCCCGGATAGGCCTTGGCGATGGCGGCGTTGGCCCGCTCAATGAAGACCGGGATCTGCGACACCGGCACGCTGACATCGTGCTTCCAGGCCGCGCCTTCCGGCTTCTGGCCAGCGGAGTGGCCCTCGCGGATATGCCAGAAGGCCTTCATCTGGGTTTGCGTCTGGGCGACGGCGGCGTCGCTGATCAGGCCGCGTTCCAGGGCGCCGGTCAGCAGGCGCTCCAGCGCCGCCTCGGCCGCGCCGGGCTCGCCGCTGGCGATCTCGATCAGCACGTACCAGGGATGGATCGACGGCAGAGGATCGCGCAGGCCCGGCACGTTGCGTAACGTCAGCTCGAAGCCCAACCGGCCCATCAGCTCGAAGGCCTCGACCGCTCCGCCCGTCTCGTCCTTGGCGCGGGCCAGCAGCTGGATGGCGTCGGCCGGCGAGCCCAAGCCGACGATGGCCACGGCGCGCGAGGCCAGCAGCGGGTGCAGCTTCAGGCTAGCGGCGGTGACCACGCCCAGCGTGCCCTCGGCCCCGATCAGCAGCTGCTTGAGATCATAGCCGGTATTGTCCTTGCGCAGGCGTTTCAGGCCCCGCCAGATCTCGCCATTGGGCAGCACGGCCTCAAGGCCCAGCACCTGCTCGCGCATCATGCCGTAGCGCAGCACCGCCGTACCGCCGGCATTGGTCGAGACCAGGCCGCCGATGGTGCAGGAGCCCTCCGAGGCCACGCCCACGGTGAAGCGCCGGCCGACGGAGGCGGCCTGGGCATGGGCCTCGGACAGGGTCACCCCCGCCTCCAGCACCATCACGTCGTCCAGGCCGTCGACGTCGCGCACGGCCCGCAGCTTCTCGGTGGAAAGAAGGATCTCGCCCTGCGGAATCTGGCCGGCCACGAGGCCGGTATTGCCGCCCTGCGGGGTGATCGCCACGCCGCCCTCGGCGCAGATGCCGACCACGGCGGCCACCTCCTGCGTGGATCGCGGCAACACCAGCAGAGGCGTCTGCCCCCGCCAGCGCCCGCGCCATTCGAGGAGCTTGGGGGCGAGGCGATCAGGGTCCTGGCTCCACCCGTCCTCGCCGAGCACGGCTTTCAGGCGGGACAGGGTATCGGCGGGAACGGGCTTGGTCATGGGGCCGGAGGATACGCTTTTGAGCGAGGGCGGAAATAGGATATACGCCGATATATACCGGAGACGCCTGATGGGCATTTTCATCAAGAACCCCGAAACGGAGCGCAAGGTGCGTGAACTCGCGAACCGCCGCGGCTCCACGCTGACTGCGGCTATCGATCAAGCGCTTGATCAGGCCTTGAAGACTGAAGTCAGCGCGCCACGCGCCAAGAAGACCCTTGAGGAAATTCGAGCGGCCACCGACCGGTTTCGTCGCGCGACAGGCCTCGACAAGCTACCATCGACGCCCGTCTCCAAGGCGGAGTGGGATGCGCTTTGGCCGACAGGCATACCAGAGATCGACAATCTGTGACGGTCGTGGTGGACGCTTCCGCTCTGGTGGCCATGGCGCTCGCGGAACTTGAACGTTCATCGTTCGAGCGGATCGTAGCGCAAACAGACACCCTTCTGGCGACACCGGTCAATTTGATGGAAGCCGGAATTATCCTCATCCTGCGGGAGAAGCGCTTCACTGCCGACGAGTATCATCGCTGGCTCGAAGACTTGGACATAGTATCGTCCGACCTCGTCAACGAACGTGAGGCCCTCGACGCCTACATGCGATGGGGCAAGGGCGTGCACCGGGCCGGGCTAAACATGGGCGACTGCTTTGCCTATGCCCTGGCCAAGGCGCTGGACGCGCCGCTGTTGTACAAGGGCGACGACTTTCCGCAGACCGACGTCCGCTCGGCGCTCGACTAACCCAGCGCCGGATCCGGAACGCCCCGAATATCGCGCCAGTATTCCTCGCGCACGTCGTCGTCGATCACGGCCGGATCGCCCGCGCCCTTGTAGAGGCGGTCGCCGCCGTCCTTGCGGGCCTTGGCGATCCAGAAGGGCTGGCCGGTTTCGAGGTCGCGGAAATTGGCCTTCAGGCCCGAGCCGCGCAGAGCTTCGAACGACCGGCCCGCATAGTAAAGGGTCTCGCCGGTTTTGGAGGAGCCGACGCGGCCGATTCGGGCGGGGCCGTTCAAGCCCTTGGACTTGTCCTCGAGATACATGATCCGGAACTTCATCGGCCTATCCTACGTACCCGGCGGCGCGACGCAGCCGGTCATTGATCGCTTCGCCCAGGCCTTCGCCCGGAATGGTCGCCACCGCGATGCCGACCGGTTTAGTCCGATCAGCGGCGCGCAGAAACGAAAAGAGGTTCGCGGCGGCTTCCGCCAGATCGCCGGTTGGGCTGAGATTGAACACGCGCTCCCCGTCCGGCCACGGTCCGAACGCCAGGAACGCCTCGCCAGCTTCCGGCGCGGCGGCGTCGATCCGCACGGGCGCGTCGGGAGCGTAGTGCAGGGCCAGCCGGCCGGGTGAGCGCCTGGCGTCGTTCTCGGCCTCGGCCAGAGGACCGACGACGGCCTCAAGCTGGGCGCGGGTGACGGCACCGGGACGCAGCAGGCGCGGCGGGCCGTCGAGCACGGCGACGACGGTGGATTCCAGGCCGACCTCGCAAGGGCCGCCATCGAGCGCGACTGCGGCCTTGTCGCCGGTCTCGCCGAAGGCGTCCGCGAAGGTCGTGGGGCTGGGCCGACCCGAACGATTGGCCGACGGCGCGACCACCGGTCCGCCGAACGCCGCCAGCACCGCGCGCGACAGTGGATGGCCGGGCACGCGGATGGCCACAGTGTCGAGGCCGGCCCGGGCGAGGTCGCAGACCGCCGCAGCCTCGCGGATCGGCGCGACGATGGTCAGCGGGCCCGGCCAAAAGGCCTTGGCCAGGGTCATGGCGCGGTCGTCGAGGACGGCGATCCGCGCGGCGGTCTCGACATCGGCGACATGGGCGATCAGCGGGTTGAATCGCGGACGGCCCTTGGCCTCGAAGATCGCCGCCACGGCGGTTGGATTCGAAGCGTCGGCGCCCAGACCATAGACGGTCTCGGTCGGCAGCAGCACCAGCCCGCCAGCCGCCAGAGCCCGTGCGGCGGCTTCTATTTCCGCTTGGCGGTCAGCGAGAAACTCACCCGCACCTTCGCCGCGATCTGATCCGTAGACGCCCATTCACCCTGTCCAACCCCGAACGTCGTCCGGTCTAGGGTGGTTACACCGCGCGCCGTGGCCGTGTCGCCGTCGATCTTCAGCGAGAACGGCAGGCTGAGAGGCTTGCTGACCCCGCGCAGGGCCAGCGTGCCGTCGGCGACATAGCGACCCTCCCCGGTCTTGCGGAACTTGGTGGCTGTGAAGATCGCCTTCGGATGGGTGGCGCTATCGAAGAAGTCGGCGCTGGGCAGGCTCTGGTCGCGCTGCTCATCGCCGGTCCGGGCCGAGGCGGTGTCGATGGAAACGGTCAGCTTCGAGCGGTCCAGGGCCTCGGGCGAAAACAGGATATCGGCGGTCCAGCGGGTGAAGCTGCCTTCCAGCGCCTCGCCTGACCAGGTGGCGGTGAAGCCGAGCTTGCCGCCCTTCGACATCGTCCAGGCCACGGGGTCCTTCAGCGCCGATTCAGCGACCGGAGCGGCGGCATCGGCAGGCGTCGTCGCCTCCGGGGTGACCGGCGCGGCGACAGGTCGGTCGATGTCCTCGACGACCGCCGAGGCTGGGGCGGCCTTGACGGTCGGCATGTATAGATAGCCGGCGGCTATCACGGCCGCGAGACCCGCGGCGGCAAGCCAGGCCCGCGGCTCCTTCCAGCCCGGTCGGGCGCCCGGCGCCATGTGGCTCAGCACCTCGTCCTTATCGAGGATCTGGTGCTTGGCCACCGCGCCCAGGTGCAGCAGCAGGAGCAGATAGGTGGTCTTGACCAGCACGCCGTGGCCGATCTCGCCGATCTCGTGCCAGACGCCCTTTGCGCCCGCAGCCAGGTCCGGCAGCAGCGGCAGGTGCGGCCAGGGGATCGCGCCGAACAGCAGGGTCGGGATGTTGGTCCGGCTGGTCGAGACGATCAGCCAGCCAGTCAGGGGCAGGCCGATCATGATCACGTAGAAGCCGGCGTGCACCACGTGCGAGGCGATCTTCTCCCAGTTGGGCTGGCCCATCGGAGGAGGCGGCGACCTATGGGTCAGCTTCCAGGCCAGCCGGAACAGGCTGAGCAACAGGATGGTGATGCCGATGGACTTGTGCAGCTGAAAGAGGGCGAAGGTCGTCGGTCCCTTGGGACCGTCCCCCGCCCTCCAGCCCAGAATGATCTGGAAGATGATGGCCGCAGCGATCAGCCAGTGAATGACGATCGCTACCGTCGTATAGCGCGTGCGTGTCGCGGCCATCAGGCTCTCCAGATTCCCTCTGCTCTCAAGCTTACGCATTTCTTCGTGCGAACCGGAGGCCAGTTCGCACGAAGATGCTTGGTGGCTTACTTCTTGTCGAACTCGACTTCGATGTTCAGCACGACGTCATCGGAAACCATCGGGACGTACTTGGAAACCCCGAACTCCGAGCGCTTGATCGTGGTCGAGGCCGAAAAACCGGTCTTGACGCTGAGCGGCGCGAAGCTGCCGCCGACGCCGTTGAAGGTGACGTCCAGCACGACCGGCTTGGTGACGCCGTGGAAGGTCAGGTCGCCGGTCACCTTGCCCGTGTGGCCATCGCCGATATCGACCTTGGTCGAGACGAAGGTGATGGTCGGATATTTGGCGGTTTCAAGCCAGCCGTCGCCAACCAGTTCTTTGTTGAACTTCAGGCCAAAGGCGTCGGCTCCTGTGGAGGTGTCGATCGAGGCTGGATCGACCGTCACGGTGATCTTCGAGGCTTCCGGCGCCTTGGGATCATAGGTGAAGCTGGCGTCCAGCTTGGTGAAGCGCAGGGTGTAGTTCGAGAAACCCATGTGCTTGAGCTTGGCGGTCAATACCGCGTGGGTCTTGTCGAGCACGTAGTTGCCGGCCGGCAGGTCGGCGGGCTTGGTCGAGGTGACGCCTGGCGCGGCCGAGGCGGCGGACGCCGTTAGCAGGGCAGCGGCGAGCGCGGCATAGGCGAAGGGGCGAGTCATCAGGGAGCTCCAAAACTGTGATCGCTGCAGTTACGATTTATCCGACTTAAGAAGTCCACGCTCAAGATGAAGGGCCACAACATCACAAAGTCGTGACCGCTTGGCGCGATCCGCTGACGCGCCTAAACAGAACGCCGATAATCTGGAGCTTCTCCCCCATGACATTCCGCGCGCCCGTCCGCGACATCGCCTTCTCGCTGCGGCACGCGGCCGGCTTCGACCGCCTGTCCGCCGCCTTCCCCGAAGTCGACGCCGACACGGTCGAGGCAGTTCTTGAAGGGGCCGGAGCCCTGGCTGGCGACATCCTTGCCCCGCTGAACCGTCAGGGCGATCTGGTCGGCGCGAAGCTGGAAAACGGCGTGGTCCGCGCCGCGCCCGGCTTTGGCGACGCCTACACGCAGTTCGCAAAGGGTGGCTGGAACAGCCTGGCGGCCAGTCCCGATCACGGCGGCCAAGGCCTGCCCAAGAGCCTGGAGATTGGCGTCTTCGAGATGGTCCACGCCGCCAACATGGCGTTCGGCCTCTGCCCGATGCTGACCCTGGGCGCCATCGAGGCCCTGGCCCACCATGGCACCGAACGCCAGAAGACCCTGTTCCTGCCCAAGTTGGTCTCAGGCGAGTGGACCGGGACCATGAACCTGACCGAGCCCCAGGCCGGTTCGGACCTGGCTGCAATCACGACGATGGCCACGCCGGATGGCGACGGCGGCTGGACCCTGTCGGGTCAGAAGATCTACATCACCTGGGGCGACCACGACGTCGCCGACAACATCGTCCACCTGATCATCGCCCGCACGCCCGATGCGCCGCCCGGCGTGAAGGGCATTTCGTTGTTCCTCGCCTCCAAGGTCCTGGTCGGCGAGGACGGGGCGCTGGGCGCGGCCAATGCCCTGCGGGTCGGCGGGTTGGAGCACAAGCTGGGCATCCACGGCTCGCCCACCTGCGTGATGTTGTTCGAGGGCGCCAAGGCCGAGCTGGTCGGCCAGCTGGGCTCGGGCCTGGCCCATATGTTCACGATGATGAACGCCGCCCGCCTGCAGGTCGGAGCCCAGGGCGTGGGCATCGCCGAACGCGCCTACCAGCAGGCCCTGGTCTTCTCGCTGGAGCGCCGCCAGGGCCGCTCGGCCTGGACGGGCGAAAGCGCGGCCCGGCTGTTCGACCATCCGGACGTGCGCCGCACCCTGATGCTGATGAAGGCCAAGATCGAGGCGGCGCGGGGCATCTGCCTGTCGACCGGCGTCGCCGCAGACCTGGCCAGCCACGGCGCGACCGAGGAAGAGCGCACCGCCGCAAAGCTGCGCGAGGAGCTGCTGACCCCCATTGCCAAGGCCTGGTCGACTGATATCGGCGTTGAGGTCGCCTCGCAGGGCGTGCAGATCCACGGCGGCATGGGCTTCATCGAGGAGACCGGCGCGGCCCAGCACTATCGCGACGCCCGCATCGCTCCGATTTATGAGGGGACCAACGGCATCCAGGCCATCGACCTGGTCGGCCGTAAGCTGAGCCTTGGCGAAGGCCAAGCCATCGGCGACCTGATGGACGACATCCGCGACACGATCGACGCTCTGGACGCGGCTGGTGATCCGGCTTTCGGAACCGTGGCCAGGCGCCTGGAGACCGCGCTGGACGCGGCCAGCGCCGCGACCGCCTGGCTGATCGAGCGCCGGGCGCGGGCCATGCCCGACGCGCTGTCGGGGGCCACGGCCTATCTGAAACTGCTGGGCGACGTGGTTGGCGGCTGGATGCTGGCCAAGGGCGCCCTGGCGGCCCCGGCGGCTATCGCGGCTGGCGAAGGCGACGCGGGATGGCTGGGGACGAAGCTGGCCCTGGCCCGGCTCTATGCCGAGGCGGTGCTGGCCCAGGTACCGGGGCAGATTGCGGGCGTGATGATCGGCGCGGCGGATCTGGCGGCGGCGACGCCGGAAATGCTGGGGGCTTAGGGCGGGCAGAAATCCTCCCCCTGGCGGGGGAGGTGGCGCGAAGCGCCGGAGGGGGAAGTGCAGCTGAAATCCAGCCAGACCTCCCTCTCCGTCGGCTGCGCCGACACCTCTCCCATCAGGGAGAGGATCTAAAGCCTACAGCTGATCCAGCATGTAGTCAGCCGACGAAACCTTGAATTCCCCGCCTTCTTCGACGTTCAGCGTCGTCACCACGCCGTCCTTGGCGATCAGCGAATAACGCTGCGAACGCGAGCCCATGCCGAACTTGGAGCCGTCGAACTCCAGGCCGATCGCGCGGGTGAAGTCACCATTGCCGTCGGCCAGCAGCAGCACTTCGCCGTCGATGCCCTGGTCCTTGCCCCAGGCCTTCATCACGAACAGATCGTTGACCGAAACGCAGGCGATCGTATCGACGCCCTTGGCCTTCATTTCGGCCGCGTGGTCCTTGAAGCCCGGCAGATGCTTAGCCGAGCAGGTCGGGGTAAAGGCGCCGGGGACGGCGAACAGGGCCACGGTCTTGCCCTTGAACAGGGTGTCGGAGCTGACCGGCGCAGGGCCTTCAGCCGTGCTGGTCATGAAAGTGGCCGCTGGAAGCGTATCGCCAACCTTGATCGTCATGGGCTTGGTCCTGTTCGTTGAGGGTGCGTAAAATCGAATATAGGTCGTATGACAACGCGCCAAGTCAGAGGTTGGACTTGAAACTGTCGCCTTCCGCCCCGATCCTCTAGCCATGGACCAAGTCACCCAGGAAGACGCGGAGTTCCTGGCCGGTCGCCTTTTGGTGGCCATGCCGGGTATCGAGGACGAGCGGTTCGAGCGCGCGGTCCTCTACATGTGCGCCCATGACGCCGAGCAGGCCATGGCCATCACGGTCAACCGCCCGGTCGAGGGCCTGACGGTGTTCGAACTGCTCGACAAGCTGGGGGTGCGCTCCGAGATCAAGACCCAGACCAATCTGGTTCTGATGGGCGGTCCGGCGGAGCTGGAGCGCGGCTTTGTCCTCCACACCGACGATTTCAATTCGCCCGATTCGACCCTGGCCCTGAACGACGGCCTGGCCCTGACGGCGACGCGGGACGTGCTGGACGCCATGGGCAGCGAGATCCGCCATCCGCGCCGGGCGATCCTGGCCCTGGGCTATGCCGGCTGGGGTCCGGGGCAACTGGAGCAGGAGGTCCGCGATAATATCTGGCTGGTCTGCGACGCCGACGAAGAGCTGCTGTTCGACGACGACCACGAGCACAAGTGGACGCGGGCGCTGGCGAAGCTTGGGATTTCGGCCGATCACCTGTCGGCGCAAGCGGGTCGGGCTTAGTCCGCGCGCGAGCTCTTGTTCGGACCGAACTGGAGCAGGAACAGCAGGCCAAATAGCACGAACTTGGACCAGGAAATCAGAGCCGGGACACCGGTCGTATAGACCACGCCAGAATCCGACATGACCGGATAGGTGGCTCCGGCAGCCTTGTCAGGCGCAGAGTGAAACTCGTGGCCGACGAGGAAACTGGCAACAAACATTGCCACGATCAGGCCAATGAGGAGCCACTGACATACCTTACGATGATCGGCGAAAAACCGGGTCCGCATCGGCGTTTCCATGGGTTCAGCCAGCGTTGAACACGGTCAAAATAGATCCGTGTCGCCATAGGTCAACCTAAGGATTAGCCCCGCGCCTTCACCGGCGCGGCGCCATCCACATAGGCCTCGTTCAAATAGACCTCGGCCTCCTGCGGCGACAGGGCCGGCGCGTAGCCGAAGCCTTGGCCGTAGTCGCAGCCCAGCGCTTGCAGGGCCGCAGCCATTTCGGCGTTCTCGACGCCTTCGGCGACGACTTCCAGGTCCAGGTCCTGACCCAGCTTGACCACCGAGCGGACGATCTTGGCCGAGCCCGGATTGCTGCCCATGGTGCGGACGAAGTAGCGGTCGACCTTGAGGGTGTCGAACGGCAGGCGCGTCAGATATTGCAGCGACGAGAAGCCGGTGCCGAAGTCGTCCAGCGCCAGGCCGGCGCCGGCGTCGCGAAGGGTCCGCAGGATCACGGCGGCCCGCTCGGGGTCGCGCATGATGTCGCTTTCGGTGACCTCGAGCTTGAGGGCCCCACGCGGCAGCTTGTTGACCCGCAGCACCTCGGCCACGTCGTGAACCAGGCCCGGACGATCGATCTCGCCGGTCGAAAGATTGACGCTGACGGTCAAGGCGCCGACGGCCGGATGGCTGCGGCGCCAGGCGGCCAGCTGCGCGCCGGCCGTGCGCATCATGTGCTCGCCCAGCTCGCTCATCAGGCCCATTTCCTCAATCAGCGGGAGGAATTCGTCGGGCGGCAGCATGCCGCGGCGCGGGTGCAGCCAGCGGGCAAGGGCCTCGAAGCCCGATAGCGCGCCGGTCGACAGCCGCACAACGGGCTGGAAATAGGGGGTGATCTCGCCGCGGGCGATGGCGCCGCGCAGGTCGGCCTCCAGGGCCAGGCGCGACAGGCCGTCGGTCTCCATCGAGCGGCCATAGGCGGCGGCGCCGCCACGACCGGCCGAGGACGCGGCCTCGACGGCCAGTTCGGCGCGACGCAGCAGTTCGGTGGCCTCAGGCGCGTCTTCGCCGCCCTCTGCCGACACGGCGCCGATGGACAGGGTGGGATGGATATCGAATCCGGCGACCCGCAAGGGCTGTTCCAGCGCCTTGCGCAGGATCTCGGCCGGCTCGAAGCCCTGGGGTTCGCACAGCACGGCAAACTCGTCTTCGCCGATCCGGCCCATGATCGAACCCGCCGGGAAGGCCGCAGCCAGGCGCGAGCCCAAGGCGGCCAGCACCAGGTCGGCGCGTTCGTGGCCCAGGGCCTCGTTCAGGCGGCGCAGGCGATCGACGTCGGCAACCACCAGCTCGTGGACGCCGTCATGGGTCAGGCGCTCGCGGGCACGGGCGATGAAGCTCTTGCGGTCCAGCAGGCCGGTCAGGTCGCAGCGCTCGGAGGCGGCGAATTTCACTTCGGGGGCGACGACGCCGGCGGCGCGAACGCCCTCCTCCAGCCACACGCCCCGCCAGATGCAGGTCTCGAAGCCGCGCATGCGCAGGCGGGCGACGACTTCCGAGCCCGGCTCGCGGAATTTCAGGACTTCCTCGGCCTGGGCGCGATCCTGCGGCAGGGCCAGAGCGCGGAAGGCGGCGGAGGAGCATTCAGGGGCCAGCGGGCCAAGACCCAGGGCGCGAGCGGCGCCATTGACGCGCAGGCGGTCGGCTTCAGGCTCCCAGATCCACAGGGCGACGTCGGCCGCGCCCAGCGCTTCCAGCGTGGCGGTCGTATCCCAGATCTTACGGTCCGTAGCCCGAAACGACATACTCGATCCCACGCCATTGTGGCGTTTCTCGCCAGGACCTCCGCGCTAGGATCGCGCGACAAGTCCGAACAGACGATGATCTCGCCATTCGCCGTTAATTTTCAAATAAGCAGGCGCGTAACCCTCTTCGGAAAAGCCGCATTTCAGCAAAAGAGCGGCCGAGGCGGTGTTTTCCGGCATGCAGGCAGCTTCCAGCCGATGGAGCCCAAGACCTTCGAACGCGAACCGGATCACCGTGTCGACGGCGTCGGTCATGTGGCCCTGACGGGCGTGTGGCTGGCCGACCCAATAGCCGGCCGTGCCGCTCAGCGAGACGCCCCGCCGCACGTGAAACAGCCGTACCGCCCCAATCAGGACATCGTCGCTCTTGCGAAAGACGAAGAACGGCCAGGCCTCTCCGGTCTCCAGTTCGCGGGCATAGGCGCCCAGCCGGGCGCGAAAGGATCGGCGGCCTAGATCGTCCTCCGGCCAGGCAGGCTCCCAGGGCTGCAGGAACTTCCGCGAGCCGCGCCGCAGTTCGGCCCAGGCGCGATGGTCCGACACGCGCGGGGCGCGTAGATAGACGCCACTGCCTTGAAGCTTCAGGCCGGGTCCGGAGCGGAACATCTTCAGAAGGGTCGACACAAGGTCCTCGGCGGAAGGACGGCCCTCAGGCCGCCGCGAACAAGGCTTTCTCGAAAGCCGGGCCGGCTTTCAGGGCCGACTTCGCGCCGAGAATGGCGGTGGCGCAACGCCCGGAACCCAGCAGTTGTTCACCCAGACGTACGACATCGGCCGGAGTGACGGCGTCGACCTCGGCGGCCAGTTCGGCCGGCGGATAGAGGCGGTCAAACAGCAGCACCTGGCCGGCCGCCTGTTCGGCGCGTGACAGCGCCGCCTCGCGGGCCATGAACATGTGAGCCTTCAGCTGGGCCTTGGCGCGGGCCAGTTCGCTGGGCTCGATGTGACGGGCCAGGGCCACCAGCTGCTCGGCGCAGACCTTGGCCGTCTCTACGGCGTTGCCGGCCGCGCAGCCGGCGTAGATACCAAGCGCCCCGTGATCGGCATAGGTGTCAGAATAGGCGTCGATATTGTAGGCGAGGCCGCGCTTCTCGCGGGCCTCCTGGAAAAGCCGCGACGACATGCCGCCGCCCAGGCATTCGGCGAAGATGCGCAAGGCGAAATAGTCCTGCTGGCGCGCGCCGCAGGCCGGCAGCATGAACACCAGGTGCGACTGTTCCAGCTTGCGGACTTCGCCCTCGTGCCCGCCGACGAACGGTGCGGGACTAGACTCGGCGAGACCGTTGTGAGCGGGAACGCCGCCAAAGGCGCGCTCGGCGGCGGCCAGCAGCTCGGCCTCGCCGACCGCGCCCGTGGCGCTGACCACCAGCCGGTCGGGGGCGTAGAGCGCGCCGCGCCATTCGGAGAGGGCGGCGTTGGTGGCGGAATTAACGCTTTCGACCGAGCCGAGGATCGGTCGGGCCACCGGATGCTTGCCCCAGGCGGCGCGCTGGATCAGGTCGAAGACATAGTCGTCGGGCGCGTCGGCGGCCTCGGCGATCTCCTGGGCCACCACCTGCTTCTCGCGGGTCAGGTCGGCCTCGTCGAGGGTGGGGCGCAGCAACAGGTCGGCGATGACCTCCATGCCCAGCTCCAGCCCGCCCTTCAGGGCCCGCACCTGGAAGCTGGTGCGCTCATAGCCGGTGGCGGCGTTGATCGAGCCGCCCTGGCTTTCGATCACCTCGACGATATCGCGCGAGGTCCGCGAACCGGCGCCCTTGAAGACCATGTGCTCCAGCAGGTGCGACCAGCCCGAGCGGGGGACGTCCTCATGGGCCGCGCCGCGACCGGCGACGACGGTCAGGGCCAGGGTTTCCAGACCCGGCATCGGGTCGCAGACGACCCGGACACCGTTGGGAAGGGCGGTGAGGGTGGCGGTCATGCGAAACCCTCCCCCTGAAGGGGGAGGCGGCCGGAGGCCCGTGGGGGTAGTACGCACTGAGACAGCAGAACTTCCCCCGCCGTCGGCTTCGCCGACACCTCCCCCGCTAGGGGGAGGACCTGAACGTGCTTGCTCACGAAGTGGCCGCGAAGGTGCGCACGAAGGCCTTTACCGTTTCGACGCTGGCGGGCAGGCGGTCGAAGCGCTCTGGCTTGTGGGCCAGGTCCGGCGTGGTGCGCGGCGTGGCCGGCGTCAGGCCGCAGGCGGCCAGAACGGCTTCCGGGAACTTGGCCGGGTGGGCCGTGGAGAGCACCACCACCGGCGTGGTCGGATCGTCCAGCTTGACGCCGGCGGCGGCGGCCACGCCCACGGCGGTGTGCGGATCAATGACCTCGCCGGTCTCGTTCAGGGTCGAGAGCATGGTCTTGGCGGTGTCGGCCTCGCTGACCGCCACGCCGCGGAACAACTCGCGCATCATGGCGAAGGCGCTGGGCGGGATGTCGATCAGGCCGCTGTCGGTGAAGCCCCGGAAAGCCCGGCTGGTCTCGACCCCGTCACGGCGCACGGCCTCGAAATAGAGCCGCTCGAAATTGCTGGCCACTTGGATGTCCATGGCCGGGCTCTGGGTCGCGGCCACCGTCCCCTTGGCGTAGCGACCCTCCTCGAAGGTCCTGGCCAGGATGTCGTTGGAATTGGTCGCGCAGATGATCTGAGCGATCGGCAGGCCCATGCGGGTGGCCACGAAGGCGGCATAGGCGTCGCCGAAATTACCGGTCGGCACCACGAAGGCGACCGGTCGCTCCGGCGCGCCAAGCGCCACGGCGGCGGTGAAGTAATAGACGCTCTGGGCCGCGATCCGCGCCCAGTTGATCGAGTTGACGCCCGACAGATCGACCGCGTGGCGGAACCGGTCGTCCTGGAAGGCCTGTTTGACGATGGCCTGGCAGTCGTCGAACGAGCCCTGGATCGAGACGCAAGCGACATTGTCGTCGGTCGCCGTGGTCATGAACCGGCGCTGGACCTCGCTGATCCGGCCTTCGGGAAAGAGGGCGACGATGCGGGCGTTCTTGCGGCCCCGGAAGGCCTCGACCGCCGCGCCGCCGGTGTCGCCCGAGGTGGCGCAGATGATGGTCATCTTCCGCGACTGGCGCTCTAGGACATAGTCGTAGAGCCGCCCCAGCACCTGCATCGCAACATCTTTGAAGGCCAGGGTCGGGCCGTGGAACAGCTCCAGCAGGAAGCGGTTGGAGCCCAGCTGCTTCAGCGGCGCGACCGCGTTGTGGGCGAAGCTGGCATAGGCCTCGGCGCACATGTCGGAGAGCACCTCGGCCGGAATGTCGTCGCCGACGAACTTGCCCATCACCGCAGCGGCGACCTGGGCGTAGGGCTGGCCGGCGAACGCGGCGATTTCCGCCTTGGTGAAGGTCGGCCACTCGGCCGGCACATAGAGGCCGCCGTCGGGGGCGAGGCCCGCCAGCACGGCGTCGAGGAATCCGATCGGGGCGGCCTCGCCGCGGGTTGATACGTAGCGCATCAGGGTCTCAGTCTCCGCCAGAGCATGGCGGCATAGATAAAGAGCAGGGTCACGGCAAGACCGAACCACGTCAGGGCGTATTCGAGGTGTCGATTGGTAATTTCTGCCGGAAGCGGCGCGGGCGCGACGCCGGACGGCGCCGGGGTCTCGCGCTCGACCATCAGCGCCAGCGGCGCCGGCTTGCGCCCGGCGAGACCGGCCACGGCCTTGGCGCGGTCGCCGCCCAGCTGGGCCAGAGGGATCAGGACGCCCGTGACCTGTCCTGGTTCGGCGAAGGCCCGGGCCGGGGCTTCGACCTGACCGGTCAATTCGGTAACGACGCCGCGATCGACCAGGATGAGGTCATAGGGACCGCTCTCGACGCCGCACAGGGCCTGGGCGCGCCAGACCATGTCACCGTCGCGTATGCCATAGGCCAGGGACAGGGGCGGCAGGGACGCCGGGCGGCAGGCGACCTCGACCCGCGTCCAGGCGACGTTGCTGCCCTTCGCTGCGTCGGCCAGAACCGGGCCGATCGGAACGGCCGGGGCGGTCTTCAGGGCTTCGATCCGCGCGAGCAAATCTTCCTTCCAGGCCATGCGCTTCATTTGCCAGACGCCCAGGAAGCACAGGATGCCAAAGGCGATAGCCACGGCGACCGTCAGGCCGATGGGGAAGCGTCGCCGCTCCGTGAAGTCGAACTTGGGAAGGATTTCAGACATCGCGACGACCGGCCTCCGAGGCCTTGTTGGCGATTGCGGCGGCGACCATCAGGCCCTTGGCGGGCCGCATCAGGCCAAGGCTCAGCGCCAGGGTGACGGGCAGCCAGACCAGCAGCAGCAGCCAGATCGGCCAGTTCCAGGCGAACATCGAAAACAGCGCCCCGAAGGCTCCGATGAAGCCGGCGATCAGGATGATGAAGGTCGAGGCTCCGTCGCCGGTCTCGTGGCGGCCTAGCGCGAAGCCGCAGGCCTCGCAGGTCGGCGCGATCTTCAGGAAGCCCTCGAACAGAAAGCCTTCGCCGCACTTGGGGCAGCGACCGCCGGCGCCGGCCAGGAATGGGTTCACATGAGCCATGAGGCCGTCCTTACACCCTCCCGTCGCCGGGCGTGAGTGGAAGCCAAAAATGAAAAAGCCCGGAACGCTGGTCTGCGTTCCGGGCCCCTCGGAAGTTTGGATCTAGTGGGCCGAAGCGCCGAAGATCACGTAGATGAAGGCGAACAGGAACAGCCAGACCACGTCGACGAAGTGCCAGTACCAGGCCGCAGCTTCGAAGCCGAAGTGCTGTTTGGGGGTGAAGGCGCCGTTCTGCAGGCGGATCAGGCAGACGATCAGGAACAGGGTGCCGACGAACACGTGGAAGCCGTGGAAGCCGGTCGCCAGGAAGAAGGTCGAGCCATAGAGGCCCGAATTCACGGCGGCTTCCGAATAGAACAGCTGTTCATGATTGATGTGGGCGTATTCGTAAAACTGGATGGCCGTGAACAGCGCGCCCAGCAGGATGGTCAGGATCAGGCCCCACTTGGCGCCCTTGCGATCACCGACCTGCAAAGCGTGGTGCGCCCAAGTCACGGTGGTGCCTGACAGCAGCAGGGTCAAGGTGTTGACCAGCGGCAGGTGCCAGGGCGAGACGGTCTCGACGCCGGCCGGCGGCCAGCTGGCCCAGGCGGTGCGGACTTCCTCGATCGCCGACAAGGTGCGGTGTTCGTGGAACAACGCCATCTCGAAGAACATCCAGAACCACGCCACGAAGAACATCACCTCCGAAGCGATGAACAGGATCATGCCGTAGCGCAGGCCGATCGTGACGACCGGGGTGTGGTCGCCGGCCTTGGCTTCCTTAGCCACGTCGCGCCACCAGCCGAAGAAGGTGTAGAGCACGCCAGCGAAGCCTGCGGCGAAGATCGCCCAGTTGCCCTTTTCGATGCCCAGCACGCCCTTGACCCAGCCGATCAGGCCGATGGCCATGACGGTGGCGGCGATCGAGCCCACGAGGGGCCACGGACTGGGCGGCAGGATGTGATAATCGTGTTTGACGGCGCCGTGGGCCATGTTGGTGCTAACCCTTATTCCCTCTAGAGCGTGATAGCCGAAAGTGGTCGCCGGTTTCGGCGGCCATCACGCCCTCACCCAAAGTTTTGAAGCCCGTTTTATTCCTTTGGGCAGATTCCAAAGGGACAGGCTTCAAGCGCGCCGACCAGGTCCCCCCGCCGAAACGCTCCGTGCTGAACGCTATAGCCCTCTCGACGGCGCGCCGCCAAGGGGTTGAACGATGCGAGGCGTAGTCGAAACCGCCTGTTTTTGCGCCGAGCCGTCCTCGACCGCCGGGAAGAAGGTGTAGGAGAGCGTGATATCGCCCTTACCCTTGGTCTCGGGGTCGTCGACATATTGCGGATCGACGAAGTAGACGACCGGAAACTCGACCGTCTGGCCGGGCCGAATCGTCTGGTTGCTGAAGCAGAAACATTCCAGCTTCTGGAAGTAGGGACCCGCCTGTTCCGGCACCACGTTATAGATGGCCCGGCCAGTCATCGCCCGGTCGCTCTTGTTGGTGACCTTGAAGAAAGCCAGGCCTGTATCGCCGATGCGGATGTCCTGGCTGGTCTGCTCGGTGGTGAACTCCCAGGGCAGGTTACGGATATTGGCGTCGAACCGGATGGTAACCTTGCGGTCCAGCACCTTGGTCGGGGCCAGGTCGGCCTTGCGCACCGTGCCGTCGAAGCCGGTCATCTGGCAGAACAGCTTGTACAGCGGCACCGAGGCATAGGCCGCGCCGACCATGCCGAAGAACGCAGCCGCGCAGATCAGGCCGACGCGCGCATTGCGCCTGGCCATCAGATCCTTGGGACCGGGGGCGGGATCAGAAGGGACGGTCTGCGACATTGGCGCCAAGCCTCACAACGGTAACCACGAACACCAGGATGACGAAGGCCACAAGGCCCAGGCCCAGGGCGATATTGCGCCCCTTGCGCGCCTTGCCGGCGGCGTTGTCCTCGACAAGCTTGTTCATTGCAGAAGCTCCAAAGCCTTGACGCCAAACACCGCCTCGCCCAGCAGGGCGGCGAACATGACGAACAGATAGAGGATCGAGAAGGCAAACAGGTTGCGGGCCGCCTTGGCGCCGGCCGCCTCCTCCGGTGAAGAAGAGCCATCCTCGGCGACCTCATAGAGGTCGCGGTCGGCGGCGCGCGGATCGGCGGCGTCGCCGGCCTTGCTCAGGAACACCCGGAAGGCCAGCAGCAGGAACACAGCCCCACCCAGTCCAGAGACGGCCAGATAGATCGGACCGCCCAAGCCCGTCAGGACGGGCGACAGGCAGACCGGGATCAGGATCAGGCTGTAGATCAGGATCTGCAGACGGGTGTGTTTCGCGCCCTTGACCACCGGCAGCATGGGAACCCCAGCCTTGGCGTAGTCGGTGGTGATGTACAGCGACAGCGCCCAGAAGTGCGGCGGGGTCCACAGGAAGATGATGGCCACCATCAGCCAGGCGTTCAGCGGAGCCGAGCCCGTGGCCGCGGCCCAGCCGATGACGGGCGGCAGGGCGCCGGCCAGGCCGCCGATCACGATGTTCTGGGTCGTCCAGCGCTTGAGCCACATGGTGTAGACCACGGCGTAGAAGATGATGGTGAAGGCCAGCAGGCCAGCGGCCAGCCAGTTGACGGCCATACCCAGCAGCATCACCGACAGCAGGCCCAGCACCACGCCCAGGGCGGCGGCGTCGTCGCCGCGCACCTTGCCCGAGGGCACGGGGCGGCCGCGCGTGCGGCGCATCAGGCCGTCGATATCGGCGTCGAACCACATGTTCAGGGCGCCTGAGGCCCCTGCCCCGACGGCGATGCACAGCACCGCAACGGCGGCCAGCACCGGGTGCATGGGCTCGCGCGCGGCCAGCAGGCCGGTCAGGCCGGTGAACACCACCAGCGACATGACGCGCGGCTTCAGCAGTTGGAAGAAATCCTGCCAGCGGGCGGCTTCGGGGGCCGTCTGGGGCTGGGCGGTTTCCGGGGTCATGGCGGCGGTCTTCGACATCGTGCGGGATTATAGCAATCTTGATGGGCGAAGGGCGCGGCCCGGACCCTTAAGTGGTCCAGACCGCGCCCCCGCGTTTCAGGCTTTGGTCTAGAGCCTGTCCACGCCGCCTTCGGCGGGGATAAACAGGCTCTAATCTAAACATCTAGAGCATGGCAGGCGCCGAAACCGGCATCCACTTTCGGCTGCCATGCTCTGGCGAAGCGATCAGCGGTGATCGTCTTCCCTGATCACCGGCGGCTCGCTGAACTGGTGGAACGGCGGCGGCGAGGACAGGGTCCATTCCAGGGTAGTGGCGCCTTCGCCCCACGGATTGGCCTCGGCCTTGCGGCGGCGGACAGCGGCCTCGATCAGGATGATCAGGAACACGATCACGCCGACGACGGTGATCATGTAGCCGACCGTCGAGACGTAGTTCCACTTCGCGAAGGCTTCCGGATAGTCGACATAGCGACGCGGCATGCCTTGCAGGCCCAGGAAGTGCTGCGGGAAGAAGATCAGGTTGACGCCGACGAACATGATCCAGAACTGCAGGCAGCCTAGGAACTCGTTGTACTTCACGCCCCACATCTTCTCGAACCAGTAGAAGAAGCCGGCGAAGATGGCGAACACGGCGCCCAGCGACAGCACGTAGTGGAAGTGGGCCACGACGTAATAGGTGTCGTGCAGGCTGTAATCGATGCCGGCGTTGGACAGGACGACGCCCGTGACGCCGCCGACCGTGAACAGGAAGATGAAGCCGATCGCCCACAGCATGGGCGTCTTGAAGCTGATCGAACCGCCCCACATCGTGGCGATCCACGAGAAAATCTTCACGCCGGTCGGAACGGCGATGATCATCGTCGCGGCCACGAAATAGGCGCGCAGATTGATGCTCATGCCGACGGTGTACATGTGGTGAGCCCACACGACGAAGCCGACGAAGCCGATGGCGACCATCGCGTAGGCCATCGCCAGATAGCCGAAGATCGGCTTCTTGGAGAAGGTCGAGACGATGTGGCTGATGATGCCGAAGCCTGGCAGGATCAGGATGTACACTTCCGGGTGACCGAAGAACCAGAACAGGTGCTGGAACATCACCGGGTCACCGCCGGCGGCCGGATCGAAGAAGTGGGTGCCGAAGTTGCGGTCGGTCAGCAGCATGGTGATGGCGCCGGCCAGGACGGGCAGCGACAGCAGCAGCAGGAAGGCGGTGATCAGCACCGACCAGGCAAACAGCGGCATGCGGTGCAGGGTCATGCCCGGCGCGCGCATGTTGAAGATCGTGGTGATGAAGTTGATCGCGCCCAGGATCGACGAGGCGCCGGCCAGGTGGAGCGACAGGATCGCCAGGTCCATGGCCGGACCCTTGTGGCCGATGGTCGACAGCGGCGGATAGATCGTCCAGCCGCCGCCAAAGCCGTTGCCCGGACCGCCGTCGACGAACATCGACAGGCAGAGCAGGATCCAGGCGGCGATCAGCAGCCAGAACGAGACGTTGTTCATCCGCGGGAAGGCCATGTCCGGCGCGCCGATCATGATCGGCACGAACCAGTTGCCAAAGCCGCCGATCATGGCGGGCATGACCATGAAGAAGATCATGATCAGGGCGTGGGCGGTGACCACGGCGTTGTAGCCGTGCTTGCCCTTGAACAGACCCATCTGGGCCAGGACGCCGGTGTCGGAGAACACCTGGATGCCCGGCTCCATCAGTTCCCAGCGGATCAGGCCCGACAGGGCCCCGCCCACGATCCCGGCCATGATGGCAAACAGGATGTAGAGGGTGCCGATGTCCTTGTGGTTCGTCGAGAAGAACCAGCGCTGGAAAAAGGGCGGCTTGTCGTCAGCGCCGTGCGCTGCGTCGTGATGATCGGTGTCTGCGGCGTAAGCCATCGGACTAATCCTGCAATCGTGTCTTAGACCGCCGGCGCGGCGGGCGCCGCAGCCGGGGTGGAGGCGGGGGCGGCGACCGGCGTGGCGACAGCAGCCGGAGCGGCGGCGTCAGCAACGGGGGCGGTAGACGGCGGCGGCGCGGTCTTGGACAGCACCCAGGCGTCAAATTCGCTCTGCGATACGACCTTGATCTCGATCGGCATGTTCGAGTGTTCAACACCGCACAGCTCAGAGCACTGGCCGTAATAGGTTCCGACCTTCTCGGCCTTGAACCAGGTTTCGTTCAGTCGGCCGGGAATGGCATCGGTCTTCAGGCCAAAGGCCGGCAAAGCGAAAGCGTGGATCACGTCGGCGCCGGTGACCTGCACGCGGACCACCTGATTGACCGGAACGACCAGCGGCTTGTCGGCGGCCAGCAGGTAGGGAACCTTCTTGGCTTTAGCCTCGGCCTGGGTCAGCGGCAGGGAGATGATCTCGCTGATCTTCTGGTCGGGATACTCATAGCCCCAATACCACTGGTAGCCCGTGGCCTTCACCGTCATGTAAGGCTTGGGCATGTCGTTATAGGCGAACAGCAGCCGGAACGAGAAGATCGCGATCACCATCAGGATGATCACAGGCACGACCGTCCAGATGATCTCGATCGTGGTGTTGTGGCTGAACTTGGCCGGGATCGGGTTGGCCTTCTTGTTGTAGCGGATCGCGATCCACGCCAGCAGACCCGCCACGAACAAGGTGATGATCGTGATGATCGGCATCAGGATCACATTGTGGAACCAGATCGCATCGTGCTTGAGCACCGAAGCGGCCGGCTGGAGGTCGATCGCCCCCGGCGTCGGCTGACCCAGTAGATCCTCAGCGAGGGCCTGCCCCGCGAACATCACCGTAGCGGCGAGGGCGCTAGCGCCCGTCAACATCCGCCGAATCCCCTGAAATTGCGCCTTCATATTCCTCACGGCCCGTTTCGGCGGCGATCCGACGTCAATCATTTGACCTGATCAACGTCACGTCGCGCCGACATGCACATTACAGCCAAGACCACGGTGTCGCGCAATCGACTCAAGAAGAGAGTCGCGGTCGCGCCCGCCCGACTGACCATTCCGCTGGCTGCATACGCGCATCGCCTGCGGTTGCCAAGCGCCTGAAACCCCCGCCAAACCCACCAGCGCAACGGCTCCGGCGCCCAGCTGCGAGCGACTTTCAACAAGGTCCGCTCAGGGGCTCAGGATCATTACGTAACATTCATTGACAGGTACCTTGCACCACTCAGTACCTTGCCGTAGAAGAGTGCATCAACCGCGGCGAGGACAACGTGCCGGAAGCCATTGAAATACAACTGAAGAAAGGCGTGCTGGCGCTCTGCGTGCTGGCCCTGCTGTCGCGAGCCGACAGCTACGCCTACGAGATCGCAAGCAAGCTCGCGAAGGACATCGATATGGGGGAGGGGACAATTTATCCACTGATGCGGCGCATGCAATCGGACGGCCTGGTGGAGACCTATCTGGTCGAATCCCAGAGCGGTCCGCCGCGCAAATATTACCGCCTGACGTCGGCTGGTCGCGCCAGCTTCACGCAACAGAAAGCCGAATGGGCCGCCTTCACGACGGCCGTCGAAGCCATACTGGGAGCCGCCGCATGACCCGTCCCATGACTCAAAGCGAGTTCATGTCCAGGCTGCGCCGGGGTCTCTCCGGCCTGGCGCCCACCACAATCGCCGACATCGTCGCCGATCACGAGGCCCACTTCGCCGACGCCCTGGCTGAAGGCCGCAGCGAAGCCGAGGCCGCCGCCGCCCTGGGCGATCCCGACCGCTTGGCTCGCGAACTGCGCGCCGACGCGGGGCTGAAGCGGTGGGAGGAGACCAAGTCACCGTCCAACGCCGGCGCCGCGATCATCGCCCTGATAGGCCTGGGAGCCATCGACATCATGTTCCTGCTGCCCCTGCTGATGGGGGTGCTGGCCACGATCTTCGGTTTCCTGGTCGCCGTCGTCGCTCTCTTCGTCTCCGGCGGCTTCGTCTTCGCCATGGGGCCGCTGGCCGCGCCTCCCGGCGGACCGATGACGGCCTTCCTGGCCGGCGTGGGCCTGATGGCCGGCGCGACCTTCCTCGGCGCACTGCTCACCTTGGCCACGGTCGGCCTGTTCAACGCGGTCGTCTGGTACGCCCGACTGCACTTCCGGCTGCTCAAGCCGGCCATCGAAAACCAAGGCTGAGGGGCCGTCATGATCCGTAATGCGCTCATCATCGCCGGCGCCAGCTTCGTGCTGATGCTCGGCTGCTTCGCTGGGGTCGCCGCCCTGGCCGGTCCGACCATCATGAAGGAAGGCTGGACCATTCCCTTCGACGAGGACGCCGATTTCGACGTCAAGGTCGGCGGCTCCAGCCACCATGTCACCGTCAAGGGCTCCACGCCCTCGCCGACCGTCAGCCGCGAGTTCGCCTGGAGCGGCGGCGACTTTCTGAAGCTGGACGTGCCATCGAACGTGGAATTCATCCAGGGGCCGGTCGGCAAGATCGAGGTCACGGGCCCCAAGTCGATGGTCGACCGCCTGACCATTGAGGGCGGGTCCATCCACGTGGCCGACAATATCGAGGGCGAAAGCCTGACCATCGACCGCCACGGCATCCGCGTCCAAAGTGGCTCCGACCGGCTGAGGATCGTCGTCACCGCCCCCGGCGTGCGTCGCTTCGAACTGTCGGGCTCCGGCGACCTGGAGATCCAGGGCTTCAACCAGTCCAGCCTGTCGGTGACCATCGACGGTAGCGGCGACGTCTCGGCCAATGGCCGCGTCGACACCGTCGAAGTGAAGACCAACGGCTCGGGCTCGGCCTATCTGGAAGACCTCAAGACGAAGGACGCCAACGTGGCGATCCTCGGCAGCGGCGGGGTCGAGATCTCACCCAGCGACAAGGTCAAGATCGACATCACCGGCAGCGGCGATGTGAGCTTGGAGAGCGAAGCCACCAGTGTCGTCAGCAACGTCACCGGGTCGGGGTCGGTGCGGCACTCCTACTGAAATCGGGCGCTGCGCTCCTCCGCTTAAAGAGGAGGGGTGACAAAGGGGCGGGGTGACGGAACGGCTTCGAGCGCCTACCTGTAGGCCATGAACGCTCCGATCTCCGCCCCCTCCCTGCTCGACGCCGCCGGCGTCGATCCCGACCGCGCCCGCAAGATCCTTGGCGAGGCCCTGGCCGGCGCCGACGACGGCGAACTCTTCGTCGAGCGATCCGAGAGCGAAGCCTTCGTCTTCGACGACGGCCGCCTGAAATCGGCCTCCTATGATTCGGGCGAGGGCTTCGGCCTTCGCGTCGTGGCGGGCGAGACGGCCGGCTACGCCCACGCCGCCGAGGTTTCCGAAGCCGCCATCGGCCGGGCGGCAGCCTCGGCCAGCCTCGCCAAGCGCGGCTATGCCGGCGTCAGCGCCGAAGGTCCCCGCGCCACCAACGCGCGGCTCTATGGCGAGGACGATCCGCTCGCCTCGCCGGCTTTTTCCGACAAGGTGTCCCTGCTTCAGGAAATCGACGCCTTCGCCCGGGCTCGCGATCCGCGCGTCGTCCAGGTGATGGCCTCGATGATGGGTGAGCGCCGGATCGTCGAGATCCTGCGCGCCGACGGCAAGCTGGTTCGCGACGTCCGCCCGCTGGTTCGCGTCAATGTGCAAGTCACGGTCGAGAAGGACGGCAAGCGCGAGAGCGGCTCCTCCGGGGCGGGCGGCCGCGCCGGCTTCTCTGCCTGGATCAGTCCCGACAAGTGGCAGGGCCAGGTCGACGAGGCCCTGCGCCAGGCGCTGGTGAACCTCGACGCCGTCCCCTGCCCCGCTGGCGAGATGGACGTGGTGCTGGGCTCGGGCTGGAACGGCGTGCTGCTGCACGAGGCCGTCGGCCACGGCCTGGAAGGCGACTTCAATCGCAAGGGCATCAGCGCCTTTTCCGGCCGCATCGGCGAGCGGGTCGCCGCCAAGGGCGTTACGGTGTTCGACGACGGCTCGCTGACCGGCCGTCGCGGCTCGCTGACCGTCGACGACGAAGGCACCCCCACCGAGCGCACCATCCTGATCGAGGACGGCATTCTCGTAGGCTATATGCACGACCGGATGAGCGCGCGGCTGATGGGCATGCACGCCACCGGCAACGGCCGCCGCCAGTCCTACGCCCACATGCCGATGCCGCGCATGACCAATACCGGGATGCTGGCCGGCAATGACGATCCGGCCGAGATGATCGCCTCAATGAAGCGCGGCCTCTACTGCGCCAATTTCGGCGGCGGCCAGGTCGACATCACCAACGGCAAGTTCGTTTTCCAGTGCACCGAGGCCTACCTCGTCGAGGACGGCAAGATCACCGCCCCGGTCAAGGGCGCCACCCTGATCGGCGACGGTCCCAGCGCCCTGACCAAGGTGACCATGATCGGCCACGATTTCGACTTCGACCCCGGCATCGGCGTCTGCGGCAAGTCCGGCCAGGGCGTGCCTGTCGGCGTCGGCCAGCCGTCGCTGAAGATCACGGGTCTGACAGTGGGCGGCACGGCGGTCTAGGAACCTTCACTCGCCAGTCAAGAAACCTGTCGCCGATTTAATCTACATTTCAAGGTTGTAACTTTTCCTGCGTGTCACGCACGACCACGGTCGGCTGGCTGTCGTGCCCGGGGGAAACAGGCGTGTTCGAACTTTATCTGGCGGCCCAGGCCGCCGCGACCACCGCCCAGGCGGCGCAGACCCAGGGCGTAATCGTCTATGAACGCGCCTTCTTCGACGCCTACCAGCCCAACAGCGCCTTCGACCTGATCGCCCGCGTGCCGGGTTTCAGCTTCGACGGCGGCGCCGATGTGCGCGGCCTCGACGGCGCGGCGGGCAACGTGCTGATCGACGGCCAGCGGCCCTCGTCCAAGAGCGACCGCCTGCAGGACGTGCTGGGCCGCCTGCCCGCCTCGCAAGTCGCGCGCGTCGAACTGATCCGTGGCGGCGCGCCGGGCATCGACATGCAGGGCAAGACCGTGGTCGCCAATGTGGTCCTGAAGACCGGCACGAGCATGAAGGGCCTGGCCGCGGTGTCCAACAAAGCGGTCTATGATGGCCGAAACTTGCCCGGCGCGCGCCTGGAAGGCTCGGCCCGCTTCGACGGCAAGACCCTGGAAGGCACCCTTGTCTATGGCGGCTTCGTCGATGACGGGGCCGGCGACGGCACGCGCGTGCGCCGCGACGCCTCGGGTGTTCCCGTGCGCGTGGGCGAGGTCGATGCCGACGGCGACGGCGTCCAGAACCTGGCCAGCGGCTCATATGAGACGCCGCTTTATGGCGGCAAGCTGCGGATCAACGGCCGCTACAACAGCGAGCGCTTCAGCTTCAAGCAGGTCGACAAGTCGGCCGCCGGAACGGACATCGAGAAGAACTTCAACGACGAATACGAGCGCGAGATCGGCCTGCGCTACACGCGCGACCTGGGCCCCCGCAACTCGCTGGAGGCCGTGTTCCTGCATCAGGAGGAAGACGAGCAGTTCGACGCCGACTTCCGCTCGGGCGGTTTCGTCGCCGAGTTCGGCCAGCACAGCCTGACCAAGGAAGACATCGTTCGCGGCGTCTGGAAATTCCGCCCCACCGCCACCCTCTCGTTTGAGGGCGGAGCCGAGACGGCGATCAACACCCTGGAGGGCAAGACCGCCTATGCCGAGAACGGCTTAGCCGTCGCCCTGCCCTCGGCCAATGTCGATGTCGAGGAAAAGCGCGCCCAGGCCTTTGTCACCGGCACCTGGCGGGCCACGCCAAAACTGACCGCCGAGGCGGGCCTGCGCCTGGAAAAGTCGACCATCAGCTCGACCGGCGACGTGGCGCTGGAAAAGGACCTGAAGTTCCTAAAACCGCGCCTTTCAATCTCGTGGGCTCCGATCGCCCAGACCCAGATCCGCGCCAGTATCGAGCGAAAGGTCAGCCAGCTGGACTTCGGGGACTTCGTCGCCGACTCGGCCCTGACCACGGGCCAGGTCCGGGCAGGCAATCCGGATCTTGATCCCGAACAGTCGTGGAACGGCGAGCTGACCCTCGAGCGCCGGTTCTGGAAGGATGGGGTTGCGACCCTGACCCTGCGCCACGCCGAACTGACCGACGTGATCGACCGCGCGCCGATCTTTACCGCCAGCGGCGACGTTTATGATTCGCCCGCCAATATCGGTGATGGAACCGACGACTCGGTCAGCGTCACCCTGAACCTGCCGCTGGAGAAGTTCGGCGTCAAAGGCGGCCTGCTGAAGGGCGAAGGCACATGGACGCGCTCGGAGGTTACCGATCCCACCACCGGCAAGGCGCGGCGCAAGTCTGGCCAGCACCCGATCGACTGGGAACTGGCCTTCAGCCAAGACCTCCCGGCCAAGGGCGTCAAATGGGGCCTGGAAGCCTACGGCGCATGGCGGGAGACCTATTACCGGTTCTCGGAGGTCGAGACCTACAAGCTGCGCACCTTCGTGATCACCTATGTCGAGTACAAGCCGCGGCCAGACATCACGCTGCGCGCCGAGATCGACAATCTGACGGCTCGCAACTTCGTGCGGATCAACCAGGGTTATTCCGGCCCCCGCACCACCGCCCCCCTGGCCTATACCGACACCCAGAACCTGGAGTTTGGCCGCATCTTCTTCCTGCGCGTGCGCAAGACCTTCGGCTGAGCCCCTGCGGCGCCCAATAAAAAAGGCCCCGGATCGCTCCGGGGCCTTTTCTGTGTCTGGAGATCCTAATGGATCTTGGTGGCGCTATCCACGGGCGCGGCGTCGGTGTCGTCCGAGCCGTGCGACCACTTTTTCAGCCAGGGCGCCAGGACCAGGAACAGTATCCCGGTCCCGATCGAAACCAGACCGATGACGTTGAACACCTCTAGCGAGGTCTTCAACGCTGCGGCGGGGTCGAGAACCTGGCCCCCGACCGTCTCAGTGGCGGTCAGGCCGGCGATGAAGCCGCCGACATATTGGGCGATGGCCACGGCCATGAACCAGACGGCCATCATGAACGACACCACGGTGGGCGGCGACAGCTTGGTCATCTGAGACAGGCCGACCGGCGACATGCAAAGCTCGCCCGTGGTGTGCAGCATGTACATGACCACCAGGAAGACCAGCGGTATGCGGAAGGCGCCGTCGGCGAAGGTGGAGCCGATCTGCAGGATCAGAAAGCCGGCGCCGACCTGGATCAGGGCCAGACCGAACTTGACGACGGGGTTCAGGTCGCGGCCGCGCTTGCCCAGCCAGGTCCACAGGAAGGCGAAGACCGGGGCGAAGATCAGGATCCAGCCGGCGTTCAGCGCCTGGGTCTGAGGGGCGTTGAAGCTGGTATTGATCCAGAAGGTCGCACCGGGCGCGAAGTTGGCGGCGGCGAGTTGTTCGGGCGTGGCGAAGGTTATCGCGCCATTGAACCACTGCACCGGCGCCGAGACCAGGTCGAGTTGAACATTGGTGGCCGCGAACAGGCTGAGCGACGAGCCGGCCTGTTCGAACAGGGTCCAGAACACCACCGCGCCGAAGATCAGGAACACGGCCAGGGCCAGGCGTTCGCGCTCTTCCTTGCCGCACTTGGCGAACATGAACCACAGGATGTAGCCCAGGGACGCGACAATGCCGAAGATCAGGGCCGCGCCGACCACGGGGTTGCGCTGCACCAGGAAAAACACACCGATCACGCCGACCAGCGACAGGGCGTAGATCAACGTCTCGCGATTGATCGGACCCAGCACCTTGGCCTTCAGGGCCTGGGGCTCGGGTGGCTCGCCCTTGCCCATCAGCAGGGGCTTGCCCAGCACGAAGACGACGAAGCCGGCCAGCATGCCGATCCCGGCCAGGCCAAAGCCCGCCCACCAGCCGACCGTGACGCCCAGCAGGCCGCACATGATCGAGGCCCAGAACGAGCCCAGATTGATGCCGTAATAATAGAGGGTGAAGCCGGGATCGCGGCGCGGGTCGCCCTGCGGATACAGCTGGCCGACGATGGTCGAGATGTTGGGCTTGAGGAAGCCGACGCCGACGATGATCAGCGACAGGGCCAGCCAGAAGATGTTGAGATAGGTCGGATCCCGACCGGTCACATCCAGCTTGTAGTCGGTCTTGGCCAGGATGGCGGGCAGCGGCGCGTCCGCAGGCAGGCCCTTGACCTCGAAATCGCCCGTCTTGGTGGCTGCGACGTCATAGGGCTTTCCGGCCACGACCAGCTTGGCGACGCGGTCCTGGCCCCGGCCATCGGCCTGGAACTCATAGGTCGCGCCTTGATAGGTCAGGGTCTGGACGGCTGGCTTGCCCTCGATGGCCATGGCCAGGTGGCCGGCAACCAGCAGAATCGCGCCGAACGCGACAGCTTTGCGGGTGCCCAGATACTTGTCGGCCAGGAAGCCGCCGATCAACGGCAACAGATAGACCAGCGAAGTGTAGGAGCCATAGTGGGCCGAGGCGACCTTCGGTTCGAAGAGGAAGTGCTGGGTCAGATAGAAGATCAGGATGGCCCGCATGCCGTAGTAGGAGAAACGCTCCCACATCTCGGCGAAAAACAGGATCAACAGCCCCTTGGGATGCTGTCGGAGAAGCTGGATAAGCACGGGGATGCCGGTCACGAGGGTGACCAGAATGCCCAGGGCGATGACGATGTTCATTCACTAACCTTGACGCAGTCGAGGGATCGGGACGCCGCCATGGTCGTTTCGCCCTCGCCTCCCCCAGTTCGCGGGGAGAAGATCACGCGACAATGCGTTTAACAAGCAATGGCTTGCCAGCCGGGAGCCGAGTTGGCCTCCCGCGCGTTTGCTAAGCGAGCGCCTCACGCGCTGGAGAAACAGTATGAAGACCCCGGACGAAACCCACCCGATCACCATCGAGCGCGAGCGCTCCCGCGTGCGGGTGTTGTTCCAGGGCCATGAGATCGCCGACAGCGGCGACGTGGTCGCACTGCGCGAGGCCGGCTATCCGCCGGTGCGCTATTTTCCGCGCGACGACGTGCGGATGATGTTCCTGCGCCGCACCGACCAAGTCACCCATTGCCCCTACAAGGGTGACGCCGCCTATTTCACCATTTATCGCGACGGCAAGGTGATCGACAACGCGATGTGGTCCTACGAGGACCCCTATCCCGCCGCGAGCGGCATCGGCGGCCGGGTGGCCTTCTATCCGCAGCATGTCGAGTTCGAGGTCGGCGCCCTGACGGCCTCCGAAACCGAGGCGTTCGACGTCGACGAGGTGGTCCGCCACACCGACAGCGGGTCGGGAACCAGCCAGGCCGAGCGCTGGGAGCCCACCGTCGATGCTCCGGACGGCGAGCCTTCGAACCCTTCGCCACAATTGGGGTGAGATTGCACAAGAATGGAGCAAATGCGGTTAAAGCGACCCTAATGTTTGGAAGGACTGACAGTTTTGGGGAAATTATTCCAAAATTGCACCTGGCATGGGACGCATTGACGCGTTACGGCTGCGCTCCAACGACAGTAAGGGTTGGTTAAGTGTCTAGAGCGTTGCATGGCCCCTGACGCGATCGCGTTGAGCCTCCAATAGAGAGGCGAGGAGGAAGCCATGGCCTATATCAGCTTCGATCAGGCGCCGGCCGCCGGCCGCATTTCCAGGATCGCCGCCCCTCGCCTTGCCTGGGGCCGGATCGGCATGCTGGCCTTCTGCCTGGCCTTCTGGGTCGGCTTGGCCTTCGCGGTGCGGGCGATCTTCTAAGACGAGGCGGGTCGCCGGGCCCTCAGGGCTTGGGCGATCGTGCCATCGTCCAGCCAGTCCAAATCGCCGCCGACCGGGACTCCGCGCGCCAGCATCGTCACCGACACGCTTGAATTGGATGTCGCCAGCCGGTCGGCCAGATAGTGCGCCGTCGTCTGGCCATCGACCGTGGCCGGCAGGGCCAGGATCACCTCGGCCACCTCCCCGCCCTGAACGCGCGCCAGCAGCTCGCCGATACGCAGGGCCTCGGGACCGATCCCGTCCAGCGCCGACAGCAGGCCGCCCAGCACGTGATAGCGGCCCTTGAACTGGCCGCCGCGCTCCATGGCCCACAGCGAGCCGACCTCCTCGACTACACAGATCAGCCGACCATCGCGGGTTTCGTCGGCGCAGACGGCGCAGGGCTCCGTCGTATCCAGCGAACCGCAGATCGAACAGGTCCGCACCTTGGCCTGGGCGTCGACCATGGCCGCCGTCAGCGGAGCCAGCAGGGTGTCCCGCTTCTTGAGCAAGGCCAGCGCCGCCCGCCGACCCGAGCGCGGCCCCAGACCCGGCAGCTTGGACAGCAAGGCGATCAGACGCTCGATCTCGGGTCCGGCGGAAGCGGGCAAATCTAGAACTTCATGCCGGGCAGACCGCCCATCATGCCAGCCATCGGCCCGGCGGCTTCCTGCATCAGCCGGGCCTGCGTGGCGTCGAGCTTCTTCTTGGCGTCGGCGTGGGCGGCGACGATCAGGTCAGAGATCACCTCGCCCTCGCCCGGCTCTATCAGGCTCTCGTCCAACACCACCCTGGCCAGCTCGCCGGTCCCCCTGAGGGTGACGGTGACCATGCCGCCGCCCGAAGTTCCCTCGACCAGGGTCTCGGCCAACCGCGCCTGGGCGTCGGCCAGTTTCTGTTGCATCTCCTGGGCCTGCTTCATCAGGCCGCCGAGGTCTTTCATGGTGTCACTCCATTTTAAATGGCTGTCATTCCGGCCAAGCGCGCAGCGCGCCGAGCCGGGATGACAGAAAGCTCAGAACCTGTCGCGGTCCCGGATTTTCGCGCTCCGCGCTCGTCCGGGATGACAGCTTTAACGACTAGTCCTCGACCTCGTCCGGCTCGATCGGGGCCGCCTCGGGCCCGGGAATCTTGCGGACTTCGATCTCGGAGCCCGGGAAGGCCGCCAGCAGCGAGGCCACGAACGGGTCGGCCCTGATCTGGGCCATCGCTTCGATCTTCTCGCGCCTCTCGCGCTCCATCAGGGTCTCGGCCCCGCCGCCGCCCTCGGCGGCGACCAGCCAGGGCTGACCGGTCCATTCCTTCAACGCACGAACCAGACGACCGGCCAGATTGCCAGGCGCGCCCGGGGCGGGCTCATAGGTGATGGCGCCGGGCCGGAAGCTGATCGGGCGGACGAACTGCTCGACATCCAGCCGCAGGCCGATGTCGCGCTTGGCGACGATCAGGGCGAGCACGTCGTCGAACGAGGCCAGCACCGGCAGGGCTTGGGCCGCAGGCGAGGCCATCGAGACTATCTGGGCGCTGACGCCGCCGCCGGACCCGCCGCCGCCACCCAGCGAGCCTCCGCCGGGCGCGCCGCCGGGAGCAGTCGTCCCGTCGCGCATCGCCTTCAAGGCTTCTTCGGGACTTGGCAGATCGGCCGCGTAGCACAGGCGGATCAGAGCCATTTCGGCGGCCGCCTTGGCGTCCGGCGCGCGTCGCACCTCATCATGGGCCTTGAGCAGCATCTGCCAGAGACGGGACAACGTGCCGGCCGAGGTGTGAGCGCCGATGGCGGCCAGCCGCGCGGCCTGTTCCTTGGGCAGGGTCAGGGCATCAGGGCCCAAGGCCTTGGCGACAGCCGAGCCGTGGCAGTGGTCCAGCAGGTCGAGCATGACCACCGCCGGATCGGCGCCGAAGCCCCACAGGGCGCGGAAGCCTTCCAGGGCGTCGGCCGGCTTGCCGCTCATCACGGCCTCGAACAGGGCGATGGTCTGGCCGCGATCGGCCAAGCCCAGCATGTCGCGGATCACGGCGGCGGAAACGGTGGCCCCGCGGTCGGCCTGAACGATGGCCTGGTCCAGCAGGGACAGGCCGTCACGCACCGACCCTTCGGCGGCGCGGGCGATCAGGGCCAGGCCGTCAGCGTCGACCCGCGCGCCTTCTTTGGCGGCGATCTTGTCGAAGTGCCGGACCAGCACGTCGGGCTCGACCCGGCGCAGGTCGAAGCGCTGGGTGCGCGACAGGATGGTCACCGGAACTTTTCGGATCTCGGTGGTGGCGAAGATGAACTTGGCGTGCGGCGGCGGCTCTTCCAGCGTCTTCAGCAGGGCGTTGAACGCCGCCGTCGACAGCATGTGCACTTCGTCGATGATGTAGACCTTGTAGCGCGCCTCGACCGGGGCGTAGCGCACCCCGTCCAATAGCTCGCGCATCTCGTCGACCTTGGTACGCGAGGCGGCGTCCAGTTCCAGCACGTCCATGTGCCGGCCCTCAATGATCGAGCGGCAGTGGCGGCCGTCGACCGTGAGATCGACCGAAGGCTGGTGGACGGTGTCGCTATCGTAGTTCAGGGCGCGGGCCAGCAGGCGAGCGGTCGTGGTCTTGCCCACCCCCCGCACGCCGGTCAGCATGAAGGCGTGGGCGATGCGGCCGCTGGAAAACGCATTCGCCAGTGTGCGGACCATGGCCTCCTGGCCGATCAGGTCCTCGAAGGTGCGCGGGCGGTACTTGCGGGCCAGGACGGTGTAGGCGGCCCCGGCTTCCTCTGAAGAGAGGTCGCTCGGCGCTTCGACAACGACCGGCGCCGGCGCAGCGACGACCGGAACGGCGGCAGGCTCAGCAGGCGGCGCGCCGAAGATGTCGGCGGTGTTCGCGTCCCGCTCGGCGGGCTCTTCTTCCCACGGCGGCGCGGAATCGGATGTGAGGTCGTCGTGGTCGGCCATGGCGACAACTGTAGTGCGCCGGAGCGCGCAGCAAAAGGCTCGGTCGCGCCCGGCGGCCGTCTGCTGACAGATTTAAGGGCTAATCATTTTTGGGGAAAGGTGGAGACCGGCGGACGACCCGAAGCTTGGCTCGTTGTGGCTGCTGCCTCTCGGCCCTGACCAGATTGGCGAGGGCTCCGCCCGTCACCGATCTCCGAGGCCTATATCGCGAGTCATCGCGCCATATGCAAGACGCCATGCAAGTCCGTGCGACGTCGTGACGACTCTTCAAGGCTGGGTTACAGAAATCGCATGGCCCTCTCGATCATCACCAACACCTTCGCCGGCAACCCCCTGGACCGCTCCAGCGAACGACGGGGCGATCCGTCCTGGCTGGCCGAAAAGCTGGCCGACGCCGGTTCACTGGCCGTGGCGGTCTGGAACGGCAAGCCGCTGGTCGAGGACGTGGTGGGCGAGGATGGCAAACCCACCAGCGTCCAGATCGCCTATCTGCGCGCCGACATGGCCCAGGAACTGGCCGGCGGTTCCGAGAAGCTTCTGTTCCTCGGCTTGTGGAAGGACATCGCGGTCTTCGCTGTCGATCTGGACGGGTCGGCCGATCCTGTAGAAGGCCCACTGCAGGGCCTGGGCCGGTTCGAGGAACTGCGCGGCATCGCCGCCTCCATGCCGCCGGCCGATGCCGGGATTCTCGCCACTGCCCGCTCGATGTTCGAATGGCGCCGCCGCCATCGCTGGTGCAGCGCCTGCGGCCAGCCTTCGGAAGTCGGCGACGGCGGTTGGAAGCGTATCTGCCCCGCCTGCAAGGCCGAGCATTTTCCGCGCACCGATCCGGTGGCGATCATGCTGGCCGTCCACGAGGACAAGTGCCTGCTGGGTCGCCAGGCCGCGTGGCCCGAAGGCATGTTCTCGGCCCTGGCCGGTTTTCTGGAGCCCGGCGAGACCATCGAAGAGGCCTGCGCCCGCGAACTGATGGAAGAGGCCGGCCTGACGGCGACCTCGGTGCGCTACCACTCCAGCCAGCCTTGGCCGTGGCCGTCTTCGCTGATGATGGGCCTGATCGCCCAGGTCGACAGCAACGAGGCCCGCCCCGACCAGACGGAGCTGGAAGAGGTGCGCTGGTTCACCAAGGACGAGGCCGGAGCGCTGATCAAGGGCGAGCTCGAGGGCGCCTTCGCCCCGCCGGCTCTGGCGATCGCGCATCAGCTGATCAAGGCGTGGGTGGAGGAGGCTTAGGGCCGCCCTCCAAGACCTTGTCATCCCGGCCGCAGCCAAGCGGAGAGCCGGGACCACGGCAAGCTCCGTGCTTGTTGCGGTCCCGGCTCGGCGCGCTTCGCGCTTGGCCGGGATGACAATTCTTATTTTTTACTGACTGCCCCCACGGCATCTCCTTTTTACTCCCTCCCGACAGCCGGCGTCCGATCGGCGAGACATGGGAGTAAGCGAATGGCCGAAGCCTGGATCATCGACGCCTGCCGCACGCCACGCGGCATCGGCAAGGTCGGCAAGGGCGCGCTGGCGGACATCCATCCCCAGCAGTTGGCGGCCTCGGTGCTGAGCGCTCTGGCCAGCCGCAACAACCTCAACACCGCTGATGTCGACGACATCATCTGGGGCACGTCCAGCCAGCGCGGCAAGCAGGGCGGCGATCTGGGCCGGATGGCGGCGCTGGACGCCGGCTATGACATCCGCGCCAGCGGCATGACGCTCGACCGCTTCTGCGGCTCGGGCATCACCACCGCCAACCTGGCCGCCGCCTCGATCATGTCGGGGATGGAAGATCTGGTCATCGCCGGCGGGACGGAGATGATGTCCTACACCGCCGCCTCGGCGACGCCGGGCGTGATCCCGATGATGGACAACGGCAACCTGCGCCTGAGAGCCCGTCATCCCCAGTCGCACCAAGGCGTCTGCGCCGACGCCATCGCCACGCTGGAAGGCATCGACCGCCAGGCCGTCGACGACCTGGCTCTGGTCAGCCAGCAGCGCGCCGACGCCGCCATTCGCGGCGGCCATTTCGACAAGAGCCTGGTGGCGGTGTTCAAGGAAGACGGCTCCTTGGCGCTGGACCGCGAGGAGTTTCCGCGTCCGCAAACCACCGCCGAGGGCCTGGCCGGCCTCAAGCCCGCCTTCGCCGCCATGGCCGAGTTCGCGCTCGATGAGGCCGGCACCACCTATGGCGGGCTGATCCGTCAGGTCTATCCGGACCTGAAGATCGAGCACATCCACCATGCCGGAAACTCGTCAGGCGTCGTGGACGGCGCGGCGGCGATCCTGATGGCCTCGCCGGACTATGCCCGCAAGCATGGCCTCAAGCCCCGGGCTCGGGTGCTGGCCATGGCCAATATCGGCGACAGCCCAACCCTGATGCTCAACGCCCCCGTCCCCGCCGCGCGCAAGGCCTTGGCCAAGGCCGGGCTGACGGTGGACGACATCGACCTGTGGGAGATCAATGAGGCCTTTGCCGTAGTGGCCGAAAAGTTCATCCGCGACCTGGGTCTGGACCGCGACAAGGTCAATGTGAACGGCGGCGCGATGGCGCTGGGTCACCCAATCGGCGCGACGGGGTCGATCCTGATCGGCACGATGCTCGATGAGCTGGAGCGGCGGGACCTCAAGCGCGGGCTGATCACGATGTGCGCGGCCGGTGGCATGGCGCCGGCGATTATCGTGGAGCGGATGTAGAGGCGGCGGCCTTGCGCCGTCCGGATGCTGCGCATCCTCCTCCCCGATAAGGGGGAAGATGATCTTGTCTGGCCCCTATGGGGGAGGACGACCGCGAACCGGTCAGGTGGGGGCGAGTAATCGTCCCATCCTTCTCCAATCACCTGAACGGCGGCTCGTCGAACGCCCGCAGCTTGCGCGAGTGCAGGTTCGAGCCCTCTTCCAACAGCAGCTTGCAGGTCAGGATGCCGATCTGCAGGTGCTGGCTGATCGCCCGCTCGTAGAACGCATTGGCCTGACCCGGCAGCTTGATCTCGCCGTGTAGCGGCTTGTCGGACACGCACAGCAGCGTCCCGTACGGCACCCGGAAACGATAGCCCTGGGCGGCGATGGTGGCCGACTCCATGTCGATGGCCACCGCGCGGCTCTGGTTGAAGCGCAGAGCCGACAGGCTGTGGCGGAGCTCCCAGTTGCGGTCGTCGGTGGTCACCACCGTGCCGGTCCGCAGGCGCTTCTTCAGCTGGTCGCCGCTGTCGCCGCTGATCACCTTGGAGGCGTCATAGAGGGCGCGCTGCACCTCGGCGATCGAAGGCACCGGGATCTCCGGCGGAAGGACGGCGTCCAGCACATGGTCGTCGCGCAGATAGGCGTGGGCCAGCACATAGTCGCCGATCGTCTGGGTGTCGCGCAGGCCGCCGCAATGGCCGATCATCAGCCAGGCCTGGGGACGCAGCACGGCCAGATGGTCGCAGATGGTCTTGGCGTTGGACGGGCCGACGCCGATGTTGACCAGGGTGATGCCCGTGCCGCCCGGACCCATCAGGTGGTAGGCCGGCATCTGGTGCTTGCGCCAGGTCGACTCCGCCACCGCCAGTTCGGGATTGGCCGTATTGGCGGTGATCATCAGCCCGCCCGAGCACGACATCGCCTCGAAGCGCGTGCCCTCCTGGCCCAGCTGCTCGATGCCCCAGCGGACGAACTCGTCGACATAGCGGTGGTAGTTGGTGAACAGGATGAACTGCTGAACGTGCTCGGCCGGGGCGCCGGTATAGTGTTTCAGCCGCGCCAGCGAGAAGTCGGTGCGCAGGCCGTCGAACAGGGCCAGCGGCCGGGTCTCTTCCAGCGCCGCGTCCCAGACGCCGTCGGCGATCTCGTCGCCGATGAAGGCCAGATCAGTCGTCGGGAAGAACCGCGCGATGTCCTCGCTGCGCACATCGGCCTGGTTGAGGTCGATGCTGGCGTCCAGCACGTAGGGATAGGGGATCTCCTGGCGCGAGCGGTCGACTTCGACATCGACGTCGAAATCGTTCAGCAGCAGGGTCAGCTGCTCGACCAGATAGTCCTTGAACTGGTTCGGCTTGGTGACCGTGGTGGCATAGACGCCGGGACGGCTGACCCGGGCGTAGGAGCGGGCCAGCTTGGGCGGTAGGGCCTCGGGATCATAGGTCAGGCGCAGCTCGGGATAGGCGAACGTCCCGTCGAAGCGCTGTTGCGGATCGGGCCGCGCGCCGGTTTCGAGATAGGCCTTGAGGGCGGTCCGGAGGGCGCCCACGGCGCGCTCGTATTCCTGGTTCAGCTGTTCGACGACAGCGATTGCTTTTTCTTGGTTCGACATGGGCTCTTATAGCGGCGTTTAGCGACATTGGCGAGACTGCCCCCTTGCCGGGCGCGAAGGGCATGGACGAACCCGCCCGCGTCGGCCACAAGGGCGGACATGCTCAAGACCGGGGCAGGCAATGACGGGTTCATGCCCGCGCTGCGCCAGACGGCCAGGGCGCAAAAAGACTACTCACGCCGGGCGGCGTCCCAGGGGAGTTTCATGAACAAGCGTTTCGCCTATCTGATCATCGCGTCCATGATCCTTGGGGTCGCCACGGGCTGGGCCTGCAACCAGTATCTCGACCCGGTCCAGGCCAAGGCCGCGGCCAGCAATCTCTCGATGATCACCGACGTCTTCCTGCGCCTGATCAAGATGATCATCGCGCCGCTGGTCTTCACCACCCTGGTGGCTGGCATCGCCCACATGGAAGACGCCGCCGCCGTTGGCCGCATCGGCGCCAAGACGATGTTCTGGTTCATCAGCGCCTCGGCAGTTTCGTTGCTGCTAGGCCTGCTGATGGTCCATCTGCTGCAACCCGGCGCCGGCCTGAACCTGACCGAGCTGTCGACCTCGGCCGCGCCCACCGCGACCACCGAGGCCTTCACCCTGAGGGGCTTCCTGACCCATCTGGTGCCGACCTCGATCTTCGACGCCATGGCCAAGAACGAGATTCTGCAGATCGTCGTCTTCTCGCTGTTCGTCGGCACCGCCGTCGCTTCGCTGGACAACAAGGCCCCTCAGATCCTGGAACTGGCCGAGCAGGCCGCCGCGGTGATGCTGAAGGTCACGGGCTTTGTCATGAAGCTGGCCCCGCTGGCCATCTTCGCGGCCCTGGCCTCGACCATCGCCACCCAGGGCCTGTCGATGCTGGCCGTCTACGGCAAGTTCGTGCTGGGCTTCTACGCCACCATGGGCGTGCTCTGGCTGATCCTGTTCGTCGCCGGCGCCCTGGTCCTGGGCAAGCGGGTGATCCCGCTGTTTGGCGTGATCCGCGACCCGGCGCTGCTGGCCTTCTCGACCGCTTCGTCCGAAGCCGCCTATCCGCGCATCCTCGACAGCCTGCCCAAGGTGGGCGTGCGCCGCCGCATCGTTTCGTTCGTCCTGCCGCTGGGCTACTCGTTCAATCTCGACGGCTCGATGCTGTACTGCACCTTCGCCACCATGTTCATCATGCAGGCCCATGGTGTGCATCTGTCGGTGCAGCAGCAGATCTTCATGCTGCTGCTCTTGATGGTGACCTCCAAGGGCATCGCCGGCGTGCCGCGCGCCTCGCTGGTGGTGATCATGGCCACCCTCACCTATTTCGGCCTGCCCGAAGCCTGGATCGCTTTGGTGCTCGGCGTCGACCACCTGCTGGACATGGGCCGCTCGGCCACCAACGTGGTTGGCAACAGCGTCGCCGCCGCCGTGGTCGCCAAGTGGGAGGGCGAGCTGGACGACATGCCCGAAGATGACGTGGAACGCGCCAAGGCCTGATTGTTCCGCAATCGATCAAGATCGAACGGCCCGCTTCGGACCTCGAGGCAGGCCGTTTTCGTTCGGCCTCCGCCATCCATATAGTAATTACTGGATATGATCGTTGACATGGGCCTGTCAAAGCCCAATCCTTCAAGGCGGGGACTGATAAGGATGACAACGATGAGCAAGTTCATGCCTGTCGCCCGCGCCGGCCTGATGGCCTTGGCTGTAGCCGGCCTTTTCACCTCGACCGCCCAGGCCCAGGACGGCGCTCAAGCCAAAGCCAAACCGGCCCGCGCCTGCTTCTCGCTGTCGGACTGGCAAGGCTGGAGCTCGCCCAGCCGCGACGTGCTGTACATGAAGGTGCGCAACAGGGACGTCTATCGCCTGGACCTGACGCGCGGTTCCAACCAGCTGGGCTCGCCCGGCTCGCACATCGTCAGCGTGGTGCGTGGCAGCGACCGGATCTGCAATCCGATCGATCTGGATCTACGGGTCTCCGACGGCATGGGCTTCGCCATTCCGATCCGCGCCAAGACCATCACCAAGCTGACGCCTGAAGAAATCGCGGCGATCCCCAAGAAGGACCGGCCGTAGGGCCGGTCGTCGACCTCTCAGCCCGACAGCCGGGGCGTCGATCCGCCGGGCTTGGGTTTTGACGGCGTTTTCCCGGCCACGGCGCCGGTGTTCCACGGCACCTTGGCCTTGACGATCTGCGTCGGGCCGAGGATTTGCGGCGTCTGATCGTATTGCAGCTCGATCAGCTTCTCCCGGGTCGCATCGACCAGCGCCTCGAACGAGATGGACTTGCGTTCACGCAAGAGGCTGGCCAAGCAGAAGGTAAAGGCGCCGTAGCTGGTCGCGCCGTGCCGATACTCGTAGGACAGTTGCGTCTCGCCGCAGGCCTCAATGATCAGCGGCAGATAGGGGCCGACGATCTTGTCGTCGGTTTTCTTCCTGGCCTGAACATATTCGTTCGCTGTGGTCAGGCGCAGCATTGAGGCGCGACCAAGCCGGGCCGTCGAGCCTTTCTGGCCGAAGAAATCAGCGTTCGACTTGGTTTTGGTGGAGAAGTCTGCGTTCAGGCGCTTGAAGTCGCGCTCCACCCACATCTGGCTGACGGTGTCCCACTTCAGCTCCCGATGCCGGATGTCGTCGGGCGGCGAAATTCCCCGGGCTGCCGGTCCGCCCTGACGATGCACCCCGCCCGAATGACAGCAGTCGAAGATCAGCACCAGGCGCGAATCGTAGGGCAGCTGGCTGTATAGATCGAAGATCTGATCGTCCGTAATCGAGGTTTCCGGCGACCAGTCGAAGTCCCAGGGCACCAGGGTTTCGTTCTGCCGGTCGGGCTCGAGTTCGTCGCCATATTCGGGAATGCGGGCACCGTGTCCGCTGAAATAGAAGACCCGCTCGTCGCCCGGCTGGGCGTCGTCGAGCAGCCACCGCAACCGCTCCAGAATGCCCGCCGCCGTGGCGCGATCGTTCAGACAGGTGCGAATGTCGCCCGGGGCGAAGCCGCACTCCTGCAGGGCGGCGCTGATCGTGAAGACGTCGTTGACGCACCCGGCCAGACGATCCGCCTCGCGGGGATAGTCGTTGATGCCCACCAGCAGCGCGCGTCGACGGGTCTTGTCGGTCTTGAGCCTGGGCGTCTTGCGCCAGGGGTCGGTCGCCGCGCCGAAGGCCTTGCCTCCAGCCGCCTGATTGCCCAGCGGCCGCCACAGCGATCCCACGGTGACGTTGTGACCCAGATAGGCCTCCGCGTCGTGGTCGCCCACGCCGGGCAGGTCGAAGGCCGTCTGAAGCTGGGTGAAGTTGGGCGTGCCTGATAGCTGGATCCGGGCGGTAAAGACGTCGTCATGCTCGTTATAGAGATGGTGCCAGTGCCGCACGGCCAGCGGCTCGACCCGGCCCTGGCTGAGATTGCCGATCACGAACGGATTGCCGATCTGGGAGCCGAAGGTGACGTAGTGCGCATTGGCCAACAGCTTGGCCACATCGGCCTGCCTGGCGTCTTCATGCGAAAAGGCGTTGTAGGTGACCAGCGAGCCCAGGCTATGGGCCAGAATCACGTCCGGCGCGAAATCCTTGACCGTGTCGAGCATCAGCTGACGGGTCTGGGCCTGGAACGCCTTGTCCTCAACCCAGGCCACCACATAGCCGGCCGTCCAGCGCACCTTGTCGGAGACATCTGAGACCAGACCGCGCTCGCGTCGGCCGATCTGGGAAACGCCGCTGCGCGACAGCTTCCAAAGCGCCTTCATGGTCTCGGCAAAGCTGATCTTGGTCGTTTCGAAGATGGGGTCGTAGGTGACGAACCGGAATTCCAGCGTGATATCGGCGTCGCTGGCGAAGGTTTTCCTGACGCACCGCTCCCAGTCGTCCTTCCACGGCGAACTGCGCTGATCGCCTAGGCCATGGACCCCCAGAATTCTGATCGTCTTCTTGGCCATGACATTTCTCCCGCCCGCGGCCTCGCCCTTGAAAGTTGAGCTTGACCTTATCGATACCATTCAGGCGGGAAAGAATCGAGCTTGGAAAACGCTGTTATTCGGCAGCAGCCTTGATCAGCGCCACGACCGCGGCGTTTGCCGGCGTGGCGATGCCGTGCTTGGCTCCGCGGCGGACGATGACCCCATTGCGGGCGTCCAGTTCCATCGGCCGGCCCGCCATCCGGTCGGCCTGCAGGGAATTGACCGATTCTGGCGCGGCGCTGCGATAGCCGGCGATCACCACTTCGGGCAGATCGTCTGACAGGTCTGCGCCCTCGGCCCGGCCCACCGCCACGCATTCGCGCACCAGGGTTCGCATCACCTCGGCGACGGCTTCGTCGTGGGCGACGGCCGAGGGCTTCAGCACCAGGGCGTTGACTGCGCCGGCGCAGTTGAGCGCCAGCTTCTTCCAGGCCTGCGTCTTGAAGTCCGGCGTCGTGGAAACCGCGATCGGCGTATGAGCGAACAGGGCGACGAAGTCCCGCCCGACCGCGTTGTCGGGAACCAGGATCGAACCGTCGCGGCGCTGCAGGATACGGCCGGGCGCGCTACGCTCGACGGGGATGTCGACCACGGCCGGGACGATGCGTGTCGCCAGCAGGCGGTCAAGGAACGGCTCCAGATGCTCGACGCCATTGCGCAACACCGCCAGCCGCGTCTGCGGTCCGACCAGGGCGTCCAGCCAGGCCTCGGCCGAGGCGGTGTCGTAGGTCTTGGTGGCGATCAGCACCCAGTCGACGGGTCTGGCGTTCGCTGGATCGGTCAGCGCGGTCGGGCTGGCGGAGATCGCTCCACCGGGCGTCTGGATCTCCAGCCCCTGAAACGGCGTCCGCGCGCAAACCGTGACCGACAGCGCCGGGTTCTGGGCCAGCCACGCGGCCACCGTACCGCCGACCGCGCCGGGTCCGATCAGGGCGATGCTGGTCATGAAGGACTCCGCTGATGTCTTCTCCTGCCCCGTGAAACGGGGGAGGTGGCGCGATGCGAATACGCATCGTGACGGAGGGGGCGTTTACCACGCCTCAAGCAAGGTTCTGAAACGAGAAAGGGCGCGCGACGATCTCCCGTCGAACGCCCCCTCCGTCATGTCGCGTATCCGCGCCCTGCCACCTCCCCCGCTCCGCGAGGGAGGAGAACTATTCCGCCGGCAGCGACGGCTCCGACCGCTTCTGCAACATGTTGTCGAAGCTGGACCACACGCCTTCGCCGCCGTGCCACAGCCCCTTGGTCGCGGCCTTGGAATATTCCGTGGAGCGCGCCTCGAAGAAGTTGGCGTGCTCGACACCGCTGAGCAGCGACTGCAGCCACGGCAGCGGGTTTTCCTTGATGCCGTACACTTCCGGCAGCTGCAGCTGGCGCAGGCGCCAGTCGGCGATGAAGCGGATATATTTCTTGATGTCGGCCGGGGTCATACCCTGGATCTCGCCGGCCTCGAAGGCCAGGTCGATGAAGTTGTCTTCCATACTGACCACGGTCTTGCAGCAGTCGACGATGTCGTCGGCCACGGCCTTGGTCACGCAGCCGGTCTCGGCGTTGAACGCGTGGTAGAGCTTGATGATGCCTTCGCAGTGCAGGCTCTCGTCGCGGATCGACCACGAGACGATCTGGCCCATGCCCTTCATCTTGTTGAAGCGCGGGAAGTTCATCAGCATGGCGAAGCTGGCGAACAGCTGCAGGCCTTCGGTGAAGCCGCCGAACATGGCCAGGGTGCGGGCGATGTCGGCATTGGTCTCGACGCCGAACTTCTGCATGAAGTCGTGCTTGTCGCGCATGGCTTCGTATTCCATGAACGCGCCGAATTCGCTCTCCGGCATGCCGATGGTTTCAAGCAGCAGGGCGTAGGCCGCGATATGGATCGTCTCCATATTGGCGAACGACGACAGCATCATCTTCACTTCGGTGGGTTTGAACACCCGGCCGTAGCGTTCCATGTAGTTGTCGGCGACCTCGATGTCGCTCTGGGTGAAGAAGCGGAAGATCTGCGTCAGCAGGTTCCGTTCCTTGTCGTTCAGCTTTACGGCCCAGTCCTTGAGGTCCTCGCCCAGCGGCACTTCCTCGGGCATCCAGTGGATCTGCTGCTGCTTCTTCCAGAAGTCGTAGGCCCACGGATAACGGAAAGGCTTGTAGGCGCCAGAGGGGGTCAGGAGGCCGGGCGTGGTGATCAGCTTGGCGGACATGAGGCAACCCTTGGGGCGAGAATCGAGCGGACAGGCTATGATACGTTACGTGAGGCAGTAAGCCAGACGGATCGGTTCGCTGTCCAGACGCTACACACCAGATATGGTGTGGCGATGCGCCACATCCACAAGATAGAGCTCAGCCTGTGGAAAAACCTTTTCGCCTATTCAGCGCTCTCGGGTCGGGCGGCGTGCCCGTCGAAGCGGCCATGACGCTGATCGGCCTGCCCTATGACATCGTCGAGGCGCCCACTTGGGAAGGCGAGGCCGAGCAGGCCAAGGTGGCCGTGGTCAATCCACTGCGGCAGATCCCGGCCCTCGTCACTCCGGCCGGCGAGACCATCACCGAAAGCGCAGCCATCCTGATCTGGCTGGCCGACAATCACCCCGAGGAGGGGCTGTCCCCTGCGCTGGACTCGCCACAGCGCGCCCAGTTCCTGCGCTGGATGACCTTCATCCCGGCCTCGCTCTATTCGCTGTTCTGGGTTCGCGACGAGCCCTCTCGTCTGGTCGGCGACAACGCGGAGATGCAGGCCAAGGTCAAAGCCGCCACCGCCGAGCGCATCCTCGACTGCTGGCGGATGATGGAGAGTCAGCTGACGCCCGGCCGGTACCTGTTTGGCGACCAGATGACGGTGCTGGACCTCTATGTCGCCGTCGTCAGCCGCTGGGGCCCACGCCGGGTGCGGTTCTACGAGGTCGCGCCGAGGATGGCCGAAGTGGTCAAGCGGGTGGACGCCGATCCGAGGCTGGCGGCGTTCTGGGAGAAGCGGTTTCCGTTTTTCGAGGGTTGGGAGCGGCTGGGTCAGCAGGCGGGTTAGGCTGGCGCGAACGTCAAGAATCCGGCCCGAAGCCAGCTTCCGCTTTCGGCCATCATGCGACATCCAGGCCAGCTTGCGGAACGAGGCGAAATAGCTACGCTTTCTCTCGATGCGACTGATCATTTTCGACTTCGACGGCGTGATCGCCGACAGTGAGGCGCCGGCAAATGAAATTCTCGCCGAGAGTCTGACGGCGATTGGCGCCCCTACGACCACAGAGGATGCCATACGTCTATATATGGGCCGCCGCTGGCTCGACTGCGCGCCCATCATGGAAGAGTGCCTCGGGAGTGTTCTGCCAGAGGGTTTTCTAGAAACTCATATTGCTACTGTGCATGCGCGGCTTAAGGCCGAGGTGACGCCTGTGCCTGGCGTGCTGGATTTCCTGCACCGACATGCAGACATACCGCGCTGCATCGGGTCTTCATCCAAGCTCGACTACATCGGGCAGTCTCTGGATCGGATGGCCATGAGCCATTGGTTCGAACACCGTTTCAGCGGTCACGATGTGCCACGTGGCAAGCCCCATCCAGACCTCTTCCTGAAAGCTGCGGCCACTCTGAACACCTCCACCGCCGATTGCCTTGTCATCGAGGACAGCCCACCGGGCGTCATGGCTGGGAAGGCAGCGGGCATGAAGACCATCGGCCCTTGCGCGGGCTCTCATATTTTGGACGGCCATTGGCGACGTCTGGAGGATGCTGGGGCTGACCACGTAGTGGCCAGCTATGCCGAGATTGACCCGCTGATAATGGCGTTGACGACCTAGCGATAGCCGTCCCGGGTTGCCTCGTTTCCAATGTCAACTTGCGGCCATCAGTTGAACCCGCCACCCGTGGCCGACGTTTGAGCTCGCCCATCGTAGGGGTAGGCTCCTTCAGCGATTGCGGGCGAGGAGCGACTGATCGCTGTCGATCAACGCCGAGTTCGAGCGGCCGATCTCGGTGGAGCAGGCCACCGCCCTGCTGGCCGCCGCGTCGGGGGTGGTGGTGGACGACGTCCCCAACCCGCTGGCGGCGACGGGTCAGGACCCGGTCTTCGTCGGCCGCATCCGTCCCGACCCGACCGTGGTTCACGGCCTGGTCCTGTTCGTCAGCGGCGACAACCTGCGCAAGGACGCGGCCCTGAACGCCGTGCAGATCGCCGAGGTGATGCTGGGGACGACAGGCTTCACGCCGACCGATAGATCTGCGCCACCGCGCCGCCCGGAAAGGCCTGCGAGCTCATCAGCTTGAGCGGAGCCGGCGCGGCGAGTTCGGAGAACAGCGGCAGGCCCTTGCCCAGCGCCACGGGGGCCACGATCAGGGCGAACTGATCGACCAGTCCCTGGGTGACGAGACTGCGAGCGAAGCTGACGCCGCCGTGGGCTATGATCGGTTTGCCCTCCTGGGCTTTCAGCTTGGCGATTTCCGCGGCGTCGAGCACCGCAGTCGTGTTCATGCCGCCCAGGATCGCCGGCCCCTGTCGTGAGAAAACGGCCTTGGGGATCTGGTTCATCGGCGGCGCGAACGGGTCGGCGGAGGTCTGCCAGTAGGCGCCCATCCCCTGAAAGCTGCGACTGCCCATGATGTGCAGGCTGGCGTTGCCTATGAACTCCACCCCAAGGTCTTCGCCTCCTGATCGGCGCCGAACATCCACGTGTTTGCGCCATCCATGTCGCTCACGAAGCCGTCGATCGACATGGCCATCTTCAAGATCAGGTCTCTCACGGCGTCCTCCCGTTGTGGTCCTGACCCAAGGACGGACCGGATCGACAAACTCCGACAGCCTGATCGATTTTTTTGTCCGCCGGCGCCAATGCCGAAAGCACCTAAGCCGAGACCGCGTGCAATTCCGCCGCATGCGCCCGCAGCCACGCCCGGTGTGGCGCGGGATCGCCCGCCAGCCGCTCGCACAGGGTCCAGAACTTCGGACCATGGTTGGCCTCGATCAGGTGGGCGCATTCATGGGCGGCGACATAGTCGGCCACCGGCGCCGGGGCCAGGATCAGGCGCCAGCTGTAGCGGATCGCCGCGAGGTTGGCCCCTCGCGCCGGACGGCACGAGCCCCAGCGCGCCTTGGGATCGGCTACCGCCACGCTTGGCATAGGCCGACCGAGGGCAGTGGCATGGACAGCGGTGCGCTCGGTGAGCACGGCCAAGGCCTCGCGCTTGGCCAGACGCAGGATTTTCAGGCCCCAATTGGCGTCGTCGGGCGCGATCAGGCGGTCGCCCTCCTTGCGCGCGCGGCCAGAACCGGTCTCGAGCCGATAGGCCTGACCGTAGAGGCGCAAGGTCCCGCCAGGCGCGACACTGGTCCGGCCCGGCAGGGCGGCCAGCTGGCCGGCGATCCAGGCGGATTTCTCATGGGCGAAGGCGACGGCTTCCGACAGGCGGCGTGGGGTCGGGGCCAGGGCCACGACTTCCGATCTGGCGCGGTCGACCCGCAGCGACACCCGCCTCGCGCGGCCATCGACCTTCAGCCGCACGGGGCAGCCGGCCACGTCCAGCCGGTCGCCGTCGGAGAAGCGCTGCGCAGCGGTGAACGGACCCATGGTCCCTACATCGCGTTGGTCGGCCGTCCGCGCAAGGCCGTCAATGCAAGGTGGGCGAGAAGCTAGGCTTCCTCGCCGAAGTTCGGGTCGCTCTTGCGGATGAACGAGCGGACGCGGGGATAGATCTCCTCGCGGAACCGGCGGCCGTTGAAGACGCCATAGTGGCCGACGCCCGGCTGCACATAGTCGGTCTTCATATCGTCGGGCAGGTTGGGGGTCAGGGCGTGGGCGGCCTGGGTCTGGCCTATGCCTGAGATGTCGTCGTTCTCGCCCTCGACCGTCATCAGGCCGATATCGGTGATCAGGTCCGGACGCACCAGACGGCCGCGATGCATCAGCTCGCCCTTGGGCAGCAAGTGCTGCTGGAAGACGATGTCGATGGTCTGGAGATAGAATTCTTCGGTCAGATCGAGGACCGAGAGATACTCGTCATAGAATTCCAGGTGCTTGTCGGCGCTGTCGCCGTCGCCCTTCACCAGATCTTGGAAGTAGCGCTTATGGGCTTCCTGGTGCTTGGCCTTGTTCATGCTCATGAAGCTGGCCAGTTGCACGAAGCCCGGATAGACGCGCCGACCCACGCCCACATAGGGCGGCGGCACGGTGTAGATCATGTTGGACTGGAACCAGGCGAAGGGCTTTTCCTCGGCCAGGTTGTTGGTCACGGTCGGCGACAGGCGCGCATCGATCGGCGAGCCCATGAAGGTCATGCTGGCCGGACGCGAGGGATGATTTTCCTCAGCCATCAGGGCGGCGGCGGCCAGAACCGGCGGTCCAGGCTGGCAAACAGCGACGACATTGGGGCGCGGGCCCAGCACGGCCAGCATCTGGATGATGTGGTCGATATAGTCGTGGAAGTCGAAGCGACCCTCCAGCATCGAGACTTCGCGGGCATTGACCCAGTCGACGATGAACACCGCGTGGTCGGGCAGGAAGGCTTCGACCGTGCCGCGCAACAGGGTCGCGTAGTGGCCCGAAAGGGGGGCGACGATCAGCACGGCGGGGTCGAGGCTGAACTTCCCGGCCCGGCGCATGTCGGCCATGTCGCGGTCGAACTGGATGACGCGGGCCCAGGGGCTTTCCCAGACCACGGTGGGGCGCACCCGCACGTCGACCTGGCCGACCTTGATGGTGTCGATGTTCCAGGCCGGCTTGCCGTAGCGCCGCGTGACGTTGGTGAACAGATCGGCGCCGGCATGGATGCGGCGGCCCATATCGGTGTTGGCGGCGGGGTTTAGCGGCGAACCCCAGAAGTCGCGCGCGACACGCGCCGCCTCGCGCAGGGGAGAGGAGGCGTAATAGGCCGCTTCATGAAGGGCGTAGAGCATGGCGCATCCATTATGTTGCGCCGCAGCATAGCATGCCGAAACCTAAGAAAGTCCATCGAAGATACGTGCGACCGCTCGCCTCAAGACATTACGGCCCGCTGGAGATCGCTGAACGCCCGCGCATGGCGTCATTGATCCGCCGCGCGATGTCTTCCGGCGGCAGGTTGTAGGGGATCACCGTCGTGAACCGGCCCTTGGGGTCCATCAGATAGATCGCGGTCGAGTGATCGACCGTATAGCCAGGACCATCACCAACCTTGGTGAAATAGACGCGATAGGCTTTCGCCGCCGCCGCCACCTGTTGCGGCGTACCCGTCAGGCCCAGGGTCGTCTTGGGTACATAGTCGGCCGAAACATAGGCCTTCATCTGCTTGACGTCGTCGCGCTCGGGATCGACCGAGACGAAGACGATCTGCAGGTCCTGCGCCTTCTTGGGCCCCAGGATGTCGGTCGCCGCCGCCAGGCCCTGCAGCGTGCCGGGGCAGACGTCGGGACAGTAGGTGAAGCCGAAGAACACCGCGCTCCACTTGCCCTTCAGGGCCTTTTCCGTGGTCGGCGCGCCGTTCTGATCGACCAGCTGGAAGGGGCCGCCGACCGCCGCCGGAGCGGGCGCGGACTTGAACACGCCGGCGCGGAAAGCCAGGCCCGTGGCGAAAATTGCGGCGACGACGCAGGCCAAAATCAGAATGATGCGGTGACGAGGCATGTGCATTTTACCTTTGGCTCTCGCCAGACGCGAAATTCTGGACAATCCTGCGACATGGCTGACGTTTCGTTCGTAAGAGCGCCCGACGACCAGCGTTCGAAGGGGCTCGATAGGCCGGGTGAAGACCCGGCGCAAGACGATGACTGGTCCTGGGCCGCCCCGGGGCTGCGTCGCGGACGTCTGCGGGTTCGTTCGCTGCTGGCGCAACGCTGGCTGGCCGTCGCCGGCCAGACCATCGCCCTACTGTTCGTCGGCCTAGTGCTCAAGCTGCAGGTGCCTTGGGCCCTGTGCTTCTCCCTGATCGCCCTGTCGGCCTGGCTGAACGTGCTGCTGGGCCTGGCCTCGACCGGCCAGAGGCTGGCCCGCGAGGGCGAGGCCACCGCCCAGGTCGCCTTCGATATCCTGCAGCTTTCGGGCCTGCTGTACCTGACGGGTGGGGCGCTCAATCCGTTCGCCGTCCTGCTGATCGCGCCGGTCACCCTGGCGGCGGCCACCCTGCCCGCGCGCTTCGCCCTGGGCCTGGGCCTGCTGGCCATCGCCTCGTCCGTGCTGCTGGCTTTCTTCCATATGCCGCTTCCGACCCTGGCCGGCGAGCCGCCCCTGGCGCCGCCCGTGCCGGCTGTGCTGGCCTCGATCATTGTGGCGAGGATCCTGGGCATCGTGATCACCGGCGCCTATGCCTGGCAGGCGGCCAGCGAGTCCGCGCGGATGGAACTGGCCCTCAATGTCACCGAAACGGTGTTGGCCCGCGAGCAGAGGCTGTCGGCCCTGGGCGCCTTGGCCGCCGCCGCCGCCCACGAACTGGGCACGCCCCTGGCCACCATCTCGGTGGTGGCGCGCGAGATGGCCCGCAACGCCCCCGACGACACCACCCGCGAGGACGCCGAGCTGATGATCGGCCAGGCCGCCCGCTGTCGCGAGATCCTGCAGCGCCTGACCGAGATGCCCGAGGCCAAGGACGCCGTGCACGAGCGCATGAGCCTGGTCCAGCTGGTCCAGGACGTCATCGAGCCGCACCTGGTGCACGGCGTGCGCGTCGAGGCCGTGGTCAATGGTCCGTCGGGCGAGACCGCGCCAGACATCTGGCGGCGGCCCGAGGTGATCCACGCCATGACCTCCATCGTGGAGAACGCCGTCGATTTCGCCCGCGCCGAGGTGCTGGTCATCGCCCGCTTCGATCAGCGCTCGATCGTCATCGAAGTGCGCGACGACGGCCCCGGCTTTTCCGCCGAGGTGCTGACCAAGCTGGGCGAGCCCTATGTCACCACCCGGCCCGGCGCCGAGGGATCGCGAACGGGCCATGTCGGCATGGGCCTGGGCTTCTTTATCGCCAAGACCCTGCTGGAACGGACAGGGGCTGCGGTGGATTTCCGAAATGGTCGGCGCGGCGGAGCCGTGGTCTCCGCACGCTGGCCGCGATCCGCGCTTGAAGCCCCTGGCTACACGGGGGCTTGATGCTGGGCGGAGAAGGGCGACATGATGTTTTGTGAGCACACTCGGTTGAGTGCGGGCGCGGGGAGGCGCTGGATTCATGGCGGATATTAGTGAGCTGGTTGCGGCCCTGCCCGACAAGACGCTTCTGCTACTCGACGACGACGCGCCCCTGCGCACCAGGCTGGGGCGAGCGCTGGAACAACGCGGGTTCGTGGTGACCCTGGCCGCCTCGGTGGCCGAGGCGCTGGCCCTGCTGCGGGCCCACGCCCCGGCCCACGCCGTGCTCGACATGCGGCTGGAGGATGGCACGGGGCTGAAGGTGGTCGAGGCGGTGCGCGACGCTCGGCCCGACGCCAAGATCATCATGCTCACCGGCTATGGCAACATTGCCACCGCCGTGGCCGCCGTAAAGGCCGGGGTGGTGGACTACCTCTCCAAGCCGGCCGACGCCGACGACGTGGCCCGCGCCCTGCTGGCCGCCAAGGACGCGGCCCCCGTGCCCCCGGAAAACCCGATGAGCGCCGACCGCGTGCGGTGGGAGCACATCCAGCGGGTCTATGAGATGTGCGGACACAACGTGTCGGAGACGGCGCGGCGGCTGAACATGCACCGCCGGACCCTGCAGCGGATCCTGGCCAAACGCGCGCCGCGGTAGGCGATAGCTCCCCTCTCTCCTTGCGGGAGGGATGAGGGGTTGAAGAACGCAAGACGTCGCGACCGCCTCTTCGCTAGTCGCGGCGTTTCTGTCTGCGCGACCCGAAGGCTGCGCCGACACCTTCTCCCGCAAGGGGAGAAGGGACTTCTCGGTCACATCGCCGAGATGCCGCCGTCGACCTTGATCTCGGCGCCGGTCATGAACTTGCTCTCGTCGCTGGCCAGGTAGAGCACGGCGTTGGCGATATCGTTGGGCTCGCCGATCCGGCCCAGGGGGATTTGCCGCGCCAGCTTGGCGTGGGCCTCTTCCTTGCCGAACCGCGCCGAGAAGCCGTCGAGGATCGGGGTGTCGATGAAGGTCGGGTGGATCGAGTTGGAGCGGATATCCAGCTTCATCTTGGCGCAGTAGAGCGCGATGTTCTTGGACAGCAGCCAGACCGCCGCCTTGGAGGCGTTGTAGGCCGGCGAATTGCCGTTGGCGATCAGGCCGGCGATGGAACTGAGATTGACGATCGAGCCGGGCTGGTGGGCGCGCATGTGTGTCAGGGCGTGCTTGGCGCCCAGGAACACCGAGTCGACATTGACCGACATCACCTTCTTCCAGAGCGCGAAATCCAGGCTCTCGATTGGTCCGTCACCGCCGATGCCGGCATTGTTGACCAGCACCGACAGGCCGCCCATGGCCTCCGTCGCCTTTTCCAGCACCGCGATCCATTCGTCTTCCTGGGTGACGTCCAGCTCGAAGGCGAAGGCCGTGCCGGCCCCGTGGGCCGCGTTGATCTCGTCAGCCACGGCTTGCGCGCCGGCCAGATTGATGTCGGCCAAACTGACCTTGGCGCCGTGGCTGGCCAACATTCGTCCCGCCGCCGCGCCCAGACCCTGGGCCCCACCGGTGATGAAGGCCTTCTTGCCGGCGACCCGGCCCGTGTTCTGCGCCATTTGGCGTCCTCCCGATTATTCAAACGATAGTTTGAACTGGATGGCGGCGAGGCGGAAGAGGGAAACGGTTTTGGTCTGGCGGCCAGCGCTGGACGCCCCCTCCGTCACGCTGCGTATCCGCAGCGCGCCACCTTCCCCGCTCCGCATGGGAGGAGAAGGCTGCATCTCCTCACCCGTGAAACGGGAGAGGTGGCAGGGCGCGAATACGCGACATGACGGAGGGGGCGTCCCAGCGTTGGCCGCTAAGCCACCGCCTCATCCATGAACTTCGCCAGCGCCAAATCCAGCTCCGTCACGCCATCGGCGTCATGCGTGGTCAACAGCACCTCGACCCGGTTGTAGACATTGAACCATTCGGGATGGTGGTCGAGCTTGTCGGCCATCAGGGCCACGCGCGTCATGAAGCCGAAGGCTGCATTGAAGTCGGCGAACTTGAACGTCTTTACGATGGCGTCCCGATGAGGGGCAGAGTCCGGTGCGGCGCTCCAGCCAGACAGCTGCGAGATGGCGGCGGCGGCGCCGATCTTGGGGCGGGACATGGAACCTCCGAAAGATGTTTCCCCTTTAGAACGCCAAACCGGTCGCCCTCGCAAGGTCGGCGAGGAGTTGCTCCTCGGCCGAGACCTTGATCGCGGTCATGCCGAGCGCAGCGGCCGGTTTGCAGTTGATCCCCAGGTCGTCGAGATAGACGCAGTTTTCCGGCTTCACGTTCAGGGCCTCGCACATCATCAGATAGATGCGAGGATCGGGCTTGCGGACCCCGGCCTTGGAGCTTTCGATCACCACCGCGAAGTGGCTCATGATCTCGGCCACGGCAGCGGCTTTTTCGGCGGTCGAGGCCATGCCGGCCCCGTGGCCGGTGGGGACATTGTTGGTGATGCAGCCCACCTTGAAGCTCGCCTTGCAGACTAGAAGCGCCGCCAGCACACGAGGCCGCAGGTCGCCATAGAGCAGCGGCAGGACGTCGGCCCCACGCACGGCATGACCCAGGCGGGTGGCCTCTTCCAGGAACAGGACGTCGAAGCCCGCTGCGTCGATCTCCGAGCGTTCGAAGCGCGCCCAGGCGTTGCTATCGGGATCGGTGGCATTGACCGTGCGGATGAAGTCGGCCGGCAGGCCGGCTTGCGCCTCGTAACGCCGGAAGGCCTCGAACGGCGAGGTGGTGAAGACACCGCCGAAATCCCAGATCACCGCCTCGACCGCCATGCCGTCCTCAAACGTTTGTTTGACCGACGGTAGGGCCAGCCCCGACCTGAGGCAAGCGCCCCAGGCCCAAGCTCCGTTCGCGCGCCGGGTGAACCCTAAGGCCGTTAATCTTCGTTAATGCTTTGCTCTGGCCAGGAGCGCTTCATGACCTTGCCTCGCCTGACCCTTTGCCTCGCCATCGCCGCGACCGCGTTCGTCGCCAGCGCCGCCATGGCCGCTGGTTCCGATCACGGCCTGCGGGGCGGGCCGCCCATATCGCGTACCGGCCTGCCGCTGGACCCTGAACTGTTGCCGCCCAATACCGGACCCGGCGACTGCGTCACGCGCCGCGTCACCGGCCCAGCCGGCGCCTATCGCTGGGACCGCGTCGAGTGCGACGCCGAACGTGGCTGGACCGGCTTCGACCAGTGGGGCTATGGCCGCCGGCCGCTCGAGGTCGAGACCCTTCCCTCGCATCACGCCGACCGCTACAGCGGGCGGCGCGCCGAAGAGATCTACGAGCAACGCCAGGAGCGCCGGTTCGAGGACTACGGCGCCTCTGAAGGCTATGACCAGGTCCGTTACGATCCGCGCGCCCCGGATCGCCCCGAGAACCGCTACGGCCCCGGCCCGTCGCGCGCCTACGAGTACCGCGTGGCCGGCCGCGACGCCGATGGCTTCCTGGTCTGGCCCGGAAAACAGCCTTGACCCTTGGCCCGGGCCTTGCGGGCCACCCTTCCCGACGAACCAATTTGGGACGGGGAACCTGAAGCCATGCGCACGCCAACCAAGCCTTTCTTCAAGCGCTATGAACTGATCGCCATCGCCGCCTTCGTGGTGGCCGCAATCGCCGTCAGCAGCCTGGGTCTCGTCTACTAGGGGCCCTCCTGCCAAGCTTCTTGGCGCCGGAGATGGAACAGGATTACCCCGCCCGCGCGTTGTGCATGGGCAATTGGAGGTCAGGTCCTGTCCGATCACGAACAAATCGCGCCTAAACGCGCCCCACTCGAGCGGCTGCGCGCCCGCTGGGCGCTGATGCCCACCTCGGCGCGACGCGGCGCGATCGCGGCCGTGGCGCTGTTCGTGACGGTGATCGCGTTCCTGATCATCTTCGACTGGAACTGGCTGCGCGGTCCCATCGGCCGCATCGCCTCGGCGCAGCTGGACCGCAAGGTCGAGATTGTCGGGGATCTGCGCGTCCACCCCTGGTCGTTTTCGCCGAAGGTCGAGGCTCTGAACCTGCGCGTCGGCCAGCCGGAGTGGGCGATGAAGGCCGATCCGACCCTGCCGCCGATGGCCAGGGTTCAGCGCGTAGCGGTGCAGTTCAAGCTTCTGCCGCTGTTCAAGGGCGACATCATCCTGCCGCTGCTGGCCATCGACCGGCCGGTCGTGCGCCTGATCCGCGACGCCAAGGGCCAAGCCAACTGGACCTTCGGCGCCAAGAAGGCCAACGCCAAGCCGCTGAAGCTGCCGGCCATCCAGCACTTCATCATCAACGACGGCCAGTTGCGGATCGACGACCGCCAGCGTGACGTATTGTTCGAGGGCACGGTCAACTCCAATGAGCATGCCAGCGGCGACGGGCGCGGCAAGTTCGTGCTGGAGGGCAAGGGCAGGCTCAACCGCTCGCCGTTCACGGCCATGGTCAGCGGCGGTCCGCTGCTGAATATCACGCCCGACAAGCCCTATCCGTTCGAGGCCAAGATCCTGGCCGCCTCGACCAACGTCTCGGCCAAGGGCTCGATCACCAAGCCGTTCGACCTGGGCCGCTTCGTCACCGATATCACCGTGTCCGGCACCGACCTGAACCGGCTCTATGCCCTGACCGGTCTGACCTTGCCCAACACCCCGCCCTACCGGATCAGCGGCAAGCTGACCCGCAAGGGCGGCCGCTTCGACTTCAACGGCCTGTCGGGCCGGATCGGCGACAGCGACATCTCGGGCAATCTCTTCGTGCTGACCGACCGCGAGCGCCCCTACCTGGAAGCAAATCTGCAGTCGCGCCGCCTGGACTTCGATGACCTGGGCAGCCTGGTCGGCGCGGCTCCGGCCACGGGTCGTGGCGAGACCGCCTCGGCCGGCCAGAAGGTCGAGGCCAACCAGCGCGCGGCCACCAAGCGCCTGTTGCCGGACGCCACCCTGCAGACCGAACGCGTCCGGGCCATGGATGCCAAGGTCAAGTATCGCGCCCTGGCCGTGAACGCCCCGGGCTTTCCGCTCAAGAAGGTTCGGATGGATCTGACGCTCGAAAAGGGCGTGCTGACCATGGACCCCATCGCCTTCACCTTCGCGCGCGGCGATCTGGCCGGGAAGGTGCGACTGGACGCGCGCCCGAAGGTCCCGCGCACCGATCTGGATTTGCGCCTGACCAACGCCAGGCTGGAAGATTTCATCCCCGTGCAGAGCGGCGGCAAGCCGATCGTCGAGGGACAGGTCATGGCGCGCGCCAAGCTGTCGGGCGTGGGCAACAGCATTCACCGCGCGGCTTCCAGCGCCAACGGGACATTCACCATCGTCTCACCGCGCGGCACGGTCCGTCAGGCCTTCGCCGAGCTGATGGGCGTCAACCTTTCCAAGGGCCTGCTCCTGCTGCTGGCCAAGGACACCGACGAAACCGTCGTGCGCTGCGCCGTGGCCGACTTCACGGTCCGTAGCGGCGTGGCGACGACCAACCACCTGGTGGCCGACACCGGGGTGGTGCTGGTGCGCGGCAAGGGCGAGATTAATCTGGAGACCGAGCGGATGGATTTCCGCATCGAGGGCGACAGCAAGAAGCCGCGCTTGATGCGCCTGTTCGTGCCGATCACCATTTCCGGGCCGTTCCTGGAGCCGAAGGTCGGATTCAAGGCCACAAAGGCCGTCAGCCAGGGCGGCATCGCCGCGGCCCTGGGCGTGCTGGTCAATCCGCTGGCCGCCTTGCTGCCGTTCGTGACCACCGGCGAAGCCAAGAACGCCGACTGCGAAGGCCTGGTGGCCGATGCGCGCGGCGAAGGCGTACCGGTCAAGGTAGCCCAGACCACGGCGGCTCCGGTGAAGAAGAAGTAGGGCCCTTGTATCCGCTCTCCCCGGCGAAAGCCGGGGCCCAGATCGAACCCAGGGCGGGAAATTGGATGAGCTTGAGTTCCCACCTTCGAGCGGTAGAATAGCCCATCACTCCAACGGTGGTTTTATGTCCGAGATTGTATTCGAGGCCCGGGCCTAACAGGCTCCGAACCTCCGGTTCGTAAGTCGATCAGGCCCTGATCCGTCGCGCGCACCGCGAGGGCGCGTGTTCTCACGCCTCGATCTCCGGACTCATTCCCTTGAACATTTCCAAAGCGCAGCAACGCACGCTGCACGCGCTGGCGCAGGGCGCCCGCATCGATCTCGTACGCGACGACACTGGCCATCTCATCGACGTCGACTGCGTCACCCGCGAGGGCTGGCGCCTGAGCGACTGCAATCTCGGCGTCTTCAAGGCGTTGAAAAAGCGGCGGCTGATCGCCAGCAGTGGCGGCGGCCCCTACCGCATTACGCGGGAAGGTGCGGTCAGCTTGAGGTCGCAGCTCGACAACCGCGTCACCGCACGCGGCTGGTAGGCTTCTCGGTTGCGCGCATTCTGATCGCCAAAGCGCTCACACTTTGGCGGAATGCGCTTGGTCGGCCACCTTGAGGAACAGGACACGCGCGGCGCCATAGTCGCGCGTGTCCAACACCGTGAAGCCAGGCGTGGCGGGCTCTGGCTCGTCGCGACCGCGTTCGAACATCACGATGGCGCCGGGCTTCAGCCAGCCGTGGGCCAAAAGCTGGGCCAGGGCCTTCTCGCCCAGGCCCTTGGCGTAGGGCGGGTCGAGGAAGGCAATGTCGAACGGCGCGCCGACGCTGGAGGGCGGCAGGCCAAGGTCGGTGGCGTCGCGACGATGCACGCGGGTGACGCCAAACAGGCTCATGGCGTCGATATTCTCGCGGATCGCGCCGCGCGCCGGATCTGCGGTCTCGACGAAAAGACAGAAGGCCGCGCCGCGCGACAAGGCCTCCAGTCCCAGGGCCCCGGAACCGGCGAACAGATCGACCACCCGCGCGCCATGCAGCTCCGGTGCCCAGGCGGCGTGTTCCAGGATGTTGAACACCGCCTGGCGCGCGCGGTCGGAGGTGGGCCGCGTGGCGTCGCCGGGCGGGGCGACGATGGCCTTGCCGCGATATTGGCCGGAAACGATGCGCATCGAGCTGCAATCCCTGTCTTGCGCGGCGTGTGTGCCGCTCTTGGATCGCCACGGCAAGCCGACGCTTTACAAGTTTCGGCGGGCGCTCTCTTAGTCCCGAAGAACAAAGGGATGCAGACTAAACACCATGGCGATAGCGGCGATCCTGGAGGCTATGCGAGAGTCACGTTTCTTTGCGGACCTGACGCCCTATGATCGCGACGGTCGCCGGCTGCTGGTCGCGGTCCCGGTCGGGCTGCTGGCCGCCGCCGCCGCCGCGGTGCTGGGCGCGGCCTCGGCCTGCCTGATGGTAATGGTGATCGTCAGCGGCCTGGATGGCGCGCCGGCCGCCGCGGCCCTGTTTTCGGTGTTCGACCAGCCCGCCCGGGCCGAGACCGAGGGCATGGCGTCCCTGTTCGTGCTGGCGGTGCTGGCTGGCGTCAACGCCGCCGCCGCCCTGGCCTTCGTGGCCGTGGGAGCGGGGATCAGCCATCGCCCGGTCCGGCGCTACGCCGTGGTCGAGACAGCGTTCCGCACCCGGCTGCTGATCGCGGGCCTGGTTCTGGTCGGAACGATCATGGCCACCCTGATCCTAGCCTCACACACCCTGAGCGCCAGCATGCCACCCCCGCCAGTCCTGACCCTGGCCACGACCACCTTCGACCGCGCGACCTACGCCGCCTTCGCCATCGTGCTGCTGGTGATCGCCGCCGCGGCCGAGGAGATCGTGTTCCGCGGCTGGCTGCTGAAGCACGCGGGCGCCTTCGTCCGCAATCCGGCGATCCTGATGGCGGTCAATGGCCTGCTGTTCGCCCTGATCCACTTCGACCCCAATCCGGGCGCCTTCCTGGTGCGGGCGGCCATGGGCGCGGGCCTGACCTGGATGACCCTGCGCACCGGCGGGATCGAGCTGGCCATCGGCGCCCATGCCGCCAACAACATCGCCATCCTGCTGCTGCTGCGCCCGCTGTCGCTGGCGCCCGAGACGCCGCACGCCTTCCAGTGGACCTCGCTGATCACCGTGGTCGCGATCGGCGCCGGCTACGCCCTGCTGGCCGAGGCCGTGGTGCGCTGGCCAGTCGTCACCCGCTGGTTTGGCCGTGAGACTCCTGCGGCGGTTTAACGCCAGCGCAGCGGCGGAGCGGCGGCCTTCAGGGCCAGCAAGGCTTCGCGCAGGGCGTCCATGAAGGCCGGGCGGCTGCCCTGCCAATGCAGGGGCTCGCCCACCAGCACCGCGCAGTTCAGGGGCACCGGCACGACTTTACCCTTGGGCAGCACCCTGCCCGCCCCCTGGATCCAGACCGGGATCACCGGGGCGTCGGGAAAAGCCTCCGCCAGACGCGCGACGCCGGTCTTCAGCTGACCCATCTCGTCGGTCTCGCCCTCGCCGCGCGTGCCTTCGGGAAAGACCACCACGATGTCGCCGGCCGCCAGGGCTTCGCGGGCCGGAGCCAGCACATCCTCGCCGGATCCTGCTTTTGCCCGGGCCACCGGCACGATGCCGATCACCCGGCGCGAGAACCAGCCGATCACCGGATCGCGCAGAAAGTAGTCGGCGGCGGCCGCCGGCCTTACGCGCCGCAAGGCCTTCGACGGAAAGATCGCCAGCAGCAGCAGGGTGTCGACATGGCTGGAATGGTTGGCCGCGACGATGGCCGGCCCCTTCAGCGGCAGCCTCTCACGGTTGGCGACATCGGCGCCCGTCATGAACAGGGCGATAGGCCGGGCGATCAGGATCAGCAGCAGGGAACGCAGGAAGGTCATGCCGGCCTAGAATTTATCGAGCGCATACAGCGCCAGCAGATGGAAATAGAGCGGGGCGGTGAAGGTCAGGCTGTCGGCCCGGTCCAGCACCCCGCCGTGGCCGGGGATGGCGTGACTGGTGTCCTTGACCCCGATATCGCGCTTGACCGCGCTCATGGTCACGTCGCCGGCGAAGCCCGCCACCGGCAGCACCACCGCCAGGATCGCAAGCCCCAGGCCCGACAGCGGCGTGAAGACCGGACCCGCGAACCAGATCAGCAGGCCCGCGCTGATCCAGCCGCCGATGAAGCCTTCCCAGGTCTTGTTGGGGCTGATGGTCGGCATGATCTTGTGGCGCCCGAAAAGCTTGCCCCACACATATTGCGCCACGTCGTTGAACTCGGTGGCCAGTAGCAGGAAGAACACCAGCCCCGCCGGTCCGGCTGGCAGGTTTTCGCTGGCGGGCGTTCGCATCAGCAAGGCCGCGAAGCCGAGGTTGTAAACGCAGGTGACCAGCCCCCAGTGGAAGGTCGCCGCTGTAGCCAAATAGCCCCGGGTCTGGCCCAGCATCGCCATCAGGAACGGCATGCCGAGGAACACCCAAACCGGGATGAAGACGAGATAGAACATGTAGAGGTCAGCGGCGATGAAGCCGTAGGAGGCGACCAGCACCAGATAGGCCGCCAGGATCGCGAACCGGTCTTCCCTCCGTGTGGGGGCGAGGGACAGGAACTCGCGCAGGCCCATGAACGAGATCAGGGCGAACACCGCCACGGTCGCCTGCCAGCCGGCCAACAAGGCGCCGGCCAGCATGGCCACCATCCCCCACCAGCTGCTGATCCGCAGGCGCAGCTCGACATAGGATTTTTCGGGCTTCAGCAGTGGCAGCACGGCGGCGATGATCGCCGCGACGCCCAGCAGGGCGACGACGCTTGCAAGGCCCATCAGCAGGGCGGGCGGCTGAGCGGCCAGAAACTCACCAACGCTGTCGAAGATCGTCATGCCCGTCCCATTCGCGACACCTGGGGTATAGCCTAGTTGTAGGGATCAGCGACACGTCCGGAGCCGCCATGACCAACGACCTCGAAAACCGTCGCCCGCTGAAGGTGCGCTCAGCGTCATGGGCGCGCGCAGCCGCCGCACGGCTGGCCCACGCCAATGTCAGCCCCGACGCGATCTCGTGCGCTGGCGTGGCCTGCGCCGTGCTGGGCGGATCCCTGATGATGCTGGCCGGCGGACTTGGCCCGGCCGGCCGCGCCGTCGCCCTGATCCTGGCGGTGCTGTGCATCCAGCTGCGGCTGGTCTGCAACCTGCTGGACGGCCTGGTCGCGGTCGAGCACGGCAAGGCCAGCCCCGCCGGACCGATCTGGAACGAGCTGCCCGACCGCGTCGCTGACGTTCTCTTCCTGGTCGGCGCCGGCTATTTCGCGCGGACGGCGGGGTTGCACGGGGCCGAGGCCCTCGGCTGGCTCGCCGCCGTGCTGGCCGTGGTCACCGCCTATGTCCGCGAACTGGGACGCGGTCTGGGCCAGCCCGCCGACTTCCGCGGGCCGATGGCCAAGCCCCAGCGGATGGCTGCCCTGACCGTGGCCTGCCTGATCTCGGTGGTGGAGCTCCTATGGCGCGGTAACGGTCAGATAATGGTCGCAGCCCTGGCGATCATCGTCGTGGGGACGCTGATCACCGTGGTGCGCCGGACCCGCCATCTGGCGATCCGGTTGAGCGACAACATCCAGTCGGAAGACGAAGACCAGCACTAGAGCATTTTCCGATAAGTGTGAAACGGTTATCGGATCGAAAAATGCTCTAAACTTCTGATTTAGAGCCCTTTTCGCCCGACCCTGATGAAGCCATCAGGTCGGAAAGGGCTCTAGCGCGGCTTCTTCGGGCCCCTATACGGACGCGGCGCACCCGGCTTGGTGTCGAACGCAGCCGGAGCGGCCCGCGCGGGCCTGGCCTCGGCCGGCTTCGGGCCGGGCTTGCCGCCAAGCTTGCCGGAAAAGGGCTTGCCGCCTGCTCCCGAAGGCTTGCCGGCGAAAGGCTTGCCGGCCGTCTTGCCGGGCTCCGCCGAGCGACCTTCGAAACCGCCGGCCCGGGCTGGCTTGGCTGAAGGCGGCTTGCCACCGGACCGGTCGAACGACTTGGCGCCGCCGGGACCGCCCAGCTTGGCGACGAAAGACTTGGCGGCGAAGGGCTTGCCCCCGGCCTTCTCCGGTTCCGTCGAACGCGCCTCGAAACCTGCTCGCGCCGGCCTGGCGGAGGAGGGCTTGCCGCCCGCCTTGTCGAAGCTTTTGGCCCCGGCCACGCCACCGGCCGCCTTGGCGCCGAACGACTTGGGACCCGCGGCGGTCTTGGCCCCACGCGGCGCGAGATGGTCGGGCTTGGGGCCGATCATCTTGCTCTCGATGGACTTGGGCGCCCGCTTGATCGGCTTGACGCCGGCGATGACGACCTTCTTCTTTGGCTTGGCCCAGCCGGCCTTGTAGACCGGCTTTTCCAGCGTGCGCTCACCCGGCTCGAGAACCTTGGGCAGGGGCGCGGACTTGATCGCCCGGCGTTGCAGCTCGCCGCCCTTGGCGGTGCCCGGCGCATGCAGCGGATCAGCCACGCCCATGAACTGCGGCTTGTCGCCGGTGGGCATGTCTTCCTCGGCCACCAGACCGGCCAGCAGTTCGCGGATCACCCGGGGGCCGACCTCCTCGACCTGGCCGGGCATCAGGGTGGCCAGGGCGAACGGCCCGTAAGCCAGGCGGATCAGGCGATTGACCTTGAGGTCCAGATGCTCGAGCACCCGGCGGATTTCGCGGTTCTTGCCTTCGGTCAGCGAGATGGTGATCCAGATGTTTTTGCCGCCGGCCTTGTCCTGGGCCTTGTCGAGCTTGGCCTCGATGGGACCATAGCGGACGCCCTCGATGGTGACGCCGTCCTTCAGCCGGTCCAGCCGCGCCTGATCGGTGTTGCCGAAGGCGCGGACGCGATAGCGGCGTACCCAGCCGTTATTTGGCGCCTCCAGCTTCCGCGACAGCTCGCCGTCATTGGTCAGCAGCAGCAGGCCTTCGGAGTTCAAGTCGAGACGACCCACCGAGATCAGCCGCGGCAGCTCGCGCGGCAGGGCCTGGAACACCGTCGGGCGCTCCTTGGGGTCGTTGTGGGTGGTCATCAGACCGGTGGGCTTGTTGTAGCGGAACAGCCGCGTCGGCTCGCGCTCGGCCACCAGCTTGCCGTCGACGGTCAGGAAGTCGCCGGGGCCGACCTTCATCGCCGGGGTGGTCAGAACCTTGCCATTGATGGCGACGCGGCCCGCCTCGATCAGCCGCTCGACCTCGCGCCGCGAGGCCACGCCCGCGCGGGCCAGGGCCTTGGCGACCCGCTCGCCCGTCGAGGAATCGTCGAGGTCGCCGTCGAGGCCGGGATCATATAGGGGGTCGTGGGGCGTATCGGTCATACTCGTTCCTTCGAGGGGCTGGGCGCATCTCACGATGGGCTTTTGGGCAAATGCGCACCGATCCTCCGGACGATCAAGACCAGCAGGCCCAAGACCAGCGGGCCATGCGTCTCGCCCTGGACGAAGCCCACGCCGCCGCCGCGCGGGGCGAGACGCCGGTCGGGGCGGTTATCCTCGATCCGAAGACCGGCGAGATTCTCGGCACGGCGGGCAATGGCCCCATCGCCGCCCACGACCCGACCGCTCACGCCGAAATCGCGGTAATGCGGCAGGTGGCGGCGAAGCTGGAAAACTATCGCCTGACCGACTTGACCCTGGTGGTGACCCTGGAGCCCTGCGCCATGTGCGCCGGGGCGATCAGCCATGCGCGGATCGGGCGGGTGGTGTTCGGGGCCGAGGACCCCAAGGGCGGCGCGGTGGTCCATGGGCCGCGCTTCTTCGCCCAACCTACCTGCCACTGGCGGCCGGAGGTGACCGGCGGAGTGATGGCGCAGGAGAGCGCTGACCTGCTTAGGGGGTTCTTTCGCGAGCGACGCGGGAAGCCGAAAACCTAGAGCCCTTTCCGACCTGATGGCTTCATCAGAGTCGGGCGAAAAGAGCTCTAAATCAAAAGTTTAGAGCATTTTTCGATCCGATAACCGTTTCACACTTATCGGAAAATGCTCTAGTTCAGCAGCGCCGAGCCCAGCAGCACCCGGCTGCCCGACTTGCCCAGCACCTTGTCAGCGGTCTTCTGCATTTCGCGGGACAGATAGTCGATGTCCGGGGCGTCGCCGCGGCGCATGCCCGAGGCGTAGGTCATCAGAACCTGGGCGAAGGCGGCGCGCAGACGGGGCTCGGACTGCTGGGCGCGTTCCATCAGCTTGGCGTCCTTGGCCTCGATGCCCGCCTCCAGGGTCAGCACGCCGCGTCGTCCATCGCGACGCAGGGCGACCGCCGTCAGGGGCTTGAAGGCGAAATAGGTGACGGCCTTGGCCTTGTCGTCCTTCTTGGGGGCGGAACTGGCGAGAGCGTGCTCCGGCGTGGCCACGAGGACGCTGGCAAGGACGAGCGGAAGGAGGGTCAGGGCGCGGCGCATGAGCTATGTTAGCGCCACGTGGTTGACGTCCTCTTTACGCCTAGGCGCGACAAAGGAGCGTTAACCACGAATCGCAACCCTCGCGGATCTTCGCGGCGGGGGCGCAGGAGGCTGAACTTGGGCCGTTTTTCCCCGAAATCCCTCGATCTGGACGGCAAGGTGATCTTGGTCACTGGCGGCACCGGCTCGTTTGGCCGCCGCTTCATTGAAACCGTCCTACGGCTCTCCAATCCGCGGAAGATGATCGTGTATTCCCGCGACGAATTGAAGCAGAGCGACATGCAGATGGAGCTGCGCGAGCAGTTCGACGACGCGACCTACGCGAAACTTCGCTTCTTCTTGGGTGACGTGCGCGACCGCGAGCGCCTGACCCTGGCCCTGCGCGGGGTCGATATCGTGATCCACGCCGCCGCCCTGAAGCAGGTGCCGGCCGCCGAATATAATCCGTCCGAATGCATCCACACCAATGTGCTGGGCGCCGAGAATGTGGTCTGGGCCAGCCTGACCAACCACGTGAAAAAGGTGGTGGCCCTGTCGACCGACAAGGCCTGCAACCCGATCAACCTGTACGGCGCGACCAAGCTCGCCTCAGACAAGACCTTTGTGGCGGCCAACAACCTGTCGGGCGACATCGGCACGCGCTTTGCGGTCGTTCGTTACGGCAATGTCGTGGGATCGCGCGGCAGCGTCGTGCCGCTGTTCAAGCGGCTGCTGGCCAATGGCGCCACTGAGCTGCCGATCACCGACGAGCGCATGACCCGCTTCTGGATCACCCTGAACGAGGGCGTGGATTTCGTGCTCTCGTCGCTGGACCTGATGCGTGGCGGCGAGATCTTCGTGCCGAAGATCCCGTCGATGACCATGCCGGATCTGGTGAAGGCCATGTCGCCAACCGCCGGGGTCAAGGTCATCGGCATCCGTCCCGGCGAGAAGCTGCACGAGATGATGATCAGCGCCGACGACGCGCGGGCCACGGTCGAGCTGGCCGACCGCTATGTGATCGAGCCGACCTTCGTCGAATATCCCCGCAAGCGTTTCGGCCCCGAGGACGGCGCTAAGCCGGCAGAGGAAGGTTTCTGCTACAGCAGCGACAACAATGACGATTGGCTGTCGGCGCCAGACCTGCTGGCCATGCTAGAGGAGAAGGCGGGTTGATGGCGGGTCCGCCCTTTCTTCCTTACGGTCGCCAGACCATCGAGGACGATGACGTGGCGGCGGTCGCAGCCGCTTTGCGCGCCGACTTCCTGACCACCGGCCCAACGGTCGAGGCCTTCGAAACGGCCTTCAAGACCAAGGTCGGGGCCGAGCACGCCATCGCCGTCTCCAACGGCACAGCCACCCTGCACTTGGCCATGCTGGCCCTGGGGGTCGGCGAGGGCGATGTCTGTATCGCGCCGTCGATCACTTTTCTCGCGACCGCCAACTGCGCCCGCTATGTCGGGGCCGAGGTGGTGTTCGCCGACGTCGATCCCCATTCCGGCCTGATGACCCCCGACACCCTGGCCAAGGCTCTGGCGCGCTGTGGCGACAAGCCGGTCAAGGCGATCCTGCCGGTTCACCTGCGCGGCGACGTCTGCGACCTGCCGGCGATGCGCGGCATGGCCAGCGCGGCCGGCGCGGTGCTGGTCGAGGACGCGCCGCATGCGCTGGGTTCGGTCGCCACGTTCGGCGGCGTGAAGCACAATGTCGGCGACGGCGCCTACTCAGCCTTCGCCAGCTTCTCGTTCCATCCGGTCAAGACGCTGGCCACCGGCGAAGGCGGCATGCTGACCACCAATGACGAGGGTCTCGCGGCGCGGGCGCGCTGCCTGCGCGGCCACGGCATGGTGCGGCCGCAGGGTTCCGATCCCTGGTGGTACGAGATGCCGGAGATCGGCTTCAACTATCGCATTCCCGACGTGCTATGCGCCCTGGGAATCTCGCAACTGGCCAAGCTGGACCGCTTCGTCACGCGCCGCCGCGCCCTGGCCGCCCGCTATGTCGAACTGCTCGAGAAACTGTCGCCCCGCGTGCGGCTGGCCACCAGCCCCGACTATTCCAACCCCGCCCTGCATCTGCTGACCGTGCTGATCGATTTCGACGCCATCGGCATCTCGCGCCGGATGGTGGTCGACGGGCTTAAGGCCCATGGCGTTGGGACCCAGGTCCACTACATCCCCGTGCACCAGCAGCCCTATTACGTGAAGCGCTACGGCGCGCTCGACCTGCCGGGCGCCCAGGCCTGGTACGACCGCTGCCTGACCCTGCCGCTCTACCCAACCATGGCCGACAGCGATGTCGACCGGGTGGTCGAGGCGCTGGACAAGGTATTGAAGCGCTAGGCCAGGGCGCTGAGCTGAGCGATGGGCACGACATTGGTGAACCTGGCCACATCGGCCATCACCTCGGCTGCGCGCGGTCCGCCAAGGGACGCCTGAAGCGCTTCGGCGTCGCGGAATGCCAGATGCGCCATGGCGATGAACGGCGCAGGACCGCCATCCGCCGCCGACAAGCCCTTGAGGACCTGCACGCCGGTCAGACCCGTGGAGCCGAAGGCCTCGTGAACAAGCGGAATGTGGGTGGCGTTGTAATAGTCATGGTCGAAATGAGCGCCGTCGATCGCCGCATAGAGCACGCTGAAGATCACCATCGGTCCGCCCTTGATCGCCGCCGCCCTCATGGCGCGGTTCTGGACGCAGCTTAGGCGTCCTTCCGCCCATCGCAAGCCGGCCAGGCGGGCTTCAGGCGGCTTGCGGCGTCTGCATCAGGCCCTTGAGCAGGTCCATCATCGCTGGGGAGGCGGCCAGTTCCTCGCGGGCTTCGGGCGCGCGCGCCAGTTTCAAGGCTTCCGTCCGGGCCTTGTCGGCCACCGGTCCGGTAGGACCGGCCTCGCCCGTGGCCAGCTTGACCAGCAGGGCCAGACGTTGGGCCAGGGGGGCCGGAGCTCGCGCCAGCATGGTCAGCAAACGACTGTCGGACTCGACCTGGGCGCCCAGGTCGCCCAGCTTGTTGCACAGAGGCTCGTAGTCCTCGCGGACCAGGCCCGAACGCGTGACTGTCTTCTGCAGACCAGCCAGCGCCGCCAGCTTGGAGGCCGGCGAGTCGGGCCCCTGGCGCAGTTCCTTCTCGAACCGCAGGGCGGTGATGTTGGCGCTGAGCCAGCGGGCGGCCTGACGCTTGTTGACCGCGCCCATGACGTTTTCGGCCAAGCGGATCAGGATGATGATCTCCTCGCGGGCCGAGCGGTCGCGACCCAGCAGGGCCTCGATGAACTCGCCGTTGAGGAGGGTCTTGGAGCGGACGGTGAAGGCCGCTTGGATGTCCTCGGGCGGCAGGATGCGTCCGGCGGCGGCCGTCAGGCTCATGGCCAGGGCGCGCAAATATTCGATTTCGGCCTCGGCGTCGCCGGGCTTCAGCCGGCGCACGCCGTTCAGCTCGGTCAGCACCCGCTTGGCGATGGATGCGCGGACAGGCGCGAAGTGGTCGCCGCATAGCCATTCGCTAAGGCGTTTGGCGGTGCCGGAAAGCTCGGGCATGCAGGCGCGGACCTGGGCTTGCATGCGGATCAGAGCCTCGACCTGGGCGCCGCCCGACAGGCGGGTCATGGCGGCGAGCGTCGAGCCGAGATCGTCGGCCGTGCCCAGCAGGTCGGCCATGCCGGCCCGCGAGCCGATGATCTCGGCCAGGGGCTGTTCGATGGCGTGTAGGGCCAGGGCGCGCGGGCCAGGCTCGGTCGGAGCAGCGTCGGCCAGGTCCAGCAAGCGAGCGATCTTGTCCGACCAACTGACGCCGGGCGCGATGGAAGCGGCGACCCCGGCCCCCAGAAGGAAGGCGCGGTCGGGGTCCGTCGCCAGGCGCGTGGCGGCCTTGGCGAAACCTTCCTTGTCCAGATCCGGCAGCGCGCCCTTCTTGAAGGCCTTCATCAGATTGGCGACAGAGCGCTCGACCAGGCCCTGGAAGGTGCGGATCAGTTCGTGGACCGACATGCCCCGGGCTTCGGCCTCGGGAATGGCGATCTTCTGCAGGGCGTGCTGCAGGTCAGTGCCCGAGGCTTCCAGCTTTTCGACCAGGTCGGGACGGTGCAGCAGCTCGAACGGGGTGGCGTTATGCCGCGCCAGCCAGCCCTCGAGCAGGCGGCCGATCCGGTCGCGGGCGTGGGCGGTATAGAGGTCGGCGGGCTGGACGCAGAGGGGATCGAGATCCTCGACTTCCTTCTTCGGCTTGCCGCCGTCGACCATCCCCTTGGTGAAGATGGCGATGGATTTATATTCGCCGGATTCGCGGTCCAGGGTTTCCTTGCTGACGCGCACGGCGACCGCGCGGCCTTGTGTCAGGCACTCTTCGGCAATCTGAAGCGCAGCGGTGCGAACTTCCGTGGCCATTTCCAGGACCCACTGCGCGCCGACCTTGCGGCGCACGAAAAGTTCGTAATGGACATCGCTCATGGGCTAAGGGCTCCCCGAGCTTCGGTTATGGGATACAAGACCTTAAAGCGAGGTTGAGGCGCGCATTGTGGTGAAGCTTGGCGCCGTCTCGCGGTCCAGCCGCAATCACGCCACGCTGGGGCCGCAAAGGCCGGCGAAACCGGGTCGGGAAAGCGTGAGCATGGCAGCCGAAAGTGGTTACCGGTTTCGGCGACTGCCATGCTCTATCTATAGATGACCGGGGTTTGCCCCTACGGGGAAAACCCCGGGGCGCACCGCGCGTTGAAGCATAGGCGAGTGGTGATAGGATCGCTCGACGGACGGAAACAAGGGATCAGACGGGCTCCATGGCCGCTATCACGCTCATAGACGACGACGAGAACATCGTCGCTTCGGTCTCGCTGGCCCTCGAAAGCCACGGCCACACGGTCAAGGCCTATTACGACGGTGCTTCCGGCCTGGAAGCCGTCGAAAGCCAGGCGCCTGACCTGGTCATTCTCGACGTCAAGATGCCGCGCATGGATGGCATGGAAGTGCTGCGCCGTCTGCGCCAGACCTCCGAGATCCCGGTCATCATGCTGACCTCGAAAGACGACGAGATCGACGAGATCCTCGGCTTCAACCTCGGCGCCGACGACTACATGCACAAGCCCTTCAGCCAGCGCCTGCTGCTCGAGCGGGTGAAGGCCGTGCTGCGCCGCGCCCGTCCCGAGGACGAAGAACCCTCCATCGCCGCGGGCCTCGCCGGTTCCAAGATGATGAAGCGCGGCAAGCTGACCCTCGACCCGGCCCGCCACGACAGCCTGTGGGACGGCCGCCCCGTCCGCCTGACCGTCACCGAGTTCCTGCTGCTGCAGTCCCTGGCCCAGCGCCCAGGCTTCGTGAAGAGCCGCGACAACCTGATGGACGCCGCCTACGACGATCAGGTCTATGTCGATGACCGCACGATCGACAGCCACATCAAGCGGATGCGCAAGAAGTTCCGCCAGGTCGATCCCGAGTTCGATTCCATCGAGACCCTGTACGGCGTTGGTTACCGTTATCGCGAAGCCTGACGTCGACGCGCCGAAGCGTCGATGGCGCTGGCCGCGCGGCTCGCGTCTTGGCCGGCTGATCATCGGCCTGAATGTGCTGGCGCTGGCGATCCTGGTGATCGGAGCGCTGGTGCTCAACGAGTTGCGTAGCGGCCTCGTCACGGCGCGAATCGATAGCCTGACCACCCAGGGCGAGCTGATCGCCAGGGTCATCAACCAGTTCGCCACCGAGGGCGAGCCGGAACCCGCGCTCAACGCCGAGGCGGCCAGCGCCATCGTCCAGCTGCTGTTCATCCCGCGCTCACAGCGGGCGCGACTGTTCGACGCCCATGGCGCCGTGCTGGCCGACAGCTTCGTGGTCGCCGACCGCGTCGAGTGGAAGGTCCTGCCGCCGGCCCGCAAAGCTGGCGAGAACGACGCCAGCCCGCACCAGACGCCGGCCGCCGAAGCGCGGTCCGAACAGGCCCGCAACGATCTGGCCGACGAGGTCTCCAGGGCCCTGCGCGGCGCGCCAGTCGCCGGCACCCGCATGTCGGAGAACGGCGAGCGGGTCGTCTCGGTGTCGATCCCTATCCAGCACGTGCGTGCCGCCCTTGGCGTGCTGACCCTTGAAGCCGGCGACGTCGATGCGATCATCGCCGCCGAGCGTCGCGCCCTGCTGCCCTTCATCCTGGTGGCGATCTCGGCCACCCTGATCTCCAGTCTGCTGCTGCATCGCCTGATCGCCGAGCCGGTGATGCGCCTGGCCCGGGCCGCCGACCGGGTGCGACTGGAGGGGGCGCGCGCCATCTCCCTGCCAGACATCGCCCGCCGCCAGGACGAGATCGGCGACCTGTCCCGCGCCTTGGAGGAGATGACCCATTCGCTGTCGGAGCGCATGGACGGCATCGAACGGTTCGCCGCCGACGTCGCCCACGAGATCAAGAACCCCCTGACCTCGATTCGCTCGGCCATCGAAACCCTGGACCTGGTCTCCGACCCCGCGGCCCGCGCCCGGCTGCTGGCCATCCTGCAGAACGACGTCAATCGACTGGACCGGCTGGTCACAGACATCTCCAACGCCTCGCGCCTCGACGCGGAGCTGTCGCGCGAGGCTCCCCGCGCCCTGGACCTGGCCAAGCTGTTGGCCGAGGTCGCCAGTCTCTACGAAGCCCAACTTCGCCCCGGCGACGCGCCCGGCAGCGTGCGGGTGGCGGTCTCGGCCGGAGAGCCCGGCGCAGCGGCCCGGCTGATGGCCCGAGAGACCCCCATCGGGCAGGTGTTCCGCAACCTGATCGACAATGCCCGCTCGTTCAGCCCCGCCGACGGCGAGGTCCGCGTCGTCCTGGTCAAGGCCCGCGGCCGCTTGGTGACGACCATCGACGACGATGGCCCCGGCATACCCGCCGAAAACCTCGAGACGATCTTCGAGCGCTTCTACACCTCGCGGCCCAAGGGCAAGGCGTTCGGCGGCAATTCGGGTCTGGGCCTGTCGATCGCCCGCCAGATCGTCGAGGCTCACGGCGGCGAGCTGAAGGCCGAGAATCGCCGCGACGCGAACGGCGTCCTGCTGGGCGCGCGCTTTACGGTCGATCTGCCGGAATCGCGCGAATGATCCGCCACGCCGGCCTGATCGCCCTGCGACTGGGCGGACTTTGGCGGGGCGCCCTGATCGAAGGCCCCTCGGGCGTCGGCAAGAGCGACCTGGCCCTGCGCGCGCTCGAATCGGGCTTTCGTCTGGTGGCCGACGACTACACCTCCGTCTTCGCTTCAGGCGGCCGGCTCTATGGCCGCGCGCCCGATTCCCTGGCCGGCCTGACCGAGGTCAGAGGCCTCGGTATCGTCCAGATTCCCGCCATCGGCCTGGCCGAAATCGCAGCCGTCGTGCGGTGTATCGACACCCCCGGCGCCGTCGAACGCCTGCCAGAACCTCGGTTCGAGGCCCTCTGCAATGTGACCGTTCCCGTTTTCGACCTGTGGCCGCTGGAACCCGCCGCCCCTGTGAAAATCAGACGCATGCTGGAGCATCTTGGAGTCGCTCCCTAACGAGCGTATCAAGTGCGCCCGCGCGGCTCCTCCCGGCCGCCACGGGTTATGGGGATCCGTTTGAGAAATCAGGCATGATCGGGCTCGTGATCGTTACGCACGGGCGTCTGGCGGAAGAGTTCGTCTCCGCCATGGAACACGTCGTCGGCCCGCAGAGCGCGGTGAAGGCGATCTGCATCGGCCCGGAAGACGACATGGAACGTCGTCGGTCCGACATTCTGAAGGCGTGCGCCACCGTCGATGGAGGCGGCGGCGTGATTCTGCTGACCGACATGTTCGGCGGCACGCCCAGCAACCTGGCCATCTCGGTGATGGAACAGACCAAGGCCGAGGTCATCGCAGGACTAAACCTGCCGATGCTGATCAAGCTGGCCAGCGTGCGCCAGCGCCAGGACCTGCAGTCCTGCGTCGCCCATGCCCAGGAGGCTGGACGGAAATATATCTCCGTGGCCTCCTACGTGCTGGCTGGAGAAAAATGAGTCGCATGGCGGAGCGGACGGTCGAAATCGTCAACGAACGGGGCTTGCACGCCCGGGCCTCGGCCAAGTTTGTGAAGATGGCGGCTGGTTTCGACGCCGAGGTTACGGTCAGCCGAGACGGCTCCTGCGTCGATGCCCGCTCGATCATGGGCTTGATGATGCTGGCCGCTGGTATCGGCTCGACCATCGACATCGCCGCCGAAGGCCCCGAGGCCGACGCCGCGCTCGAAGCGCTGAGCGAGTTGGTGGCTAACCGGTTCGACGAAGAGCGGTAGCGGCGACGAGCAGCGGACGGAGACTACGCGTCCCCCTTCTACCCACTCGGCGTTTCCGCGCGAGGCTGCGAAACCGGGCCTACGCAGCAAGGCTTGCCTGAACTAGAGCATTTTCCGATAAGTGTGAAACGGTTATCGGATCGAAAAATGCTCTAAACTTTTGATTTAGAGCTCTTTTCGCCCGACTCTGATGAAGCCATCGGGTCGGAAAGGGCTCTAGGTCAGGGCCGTGAAGATCAGGGTGACCACGGCGATGTCGAAATAGCGGATGGCGGCGGTCAGCATGGGAGCTCTCGTCGGCGATGAATTCACCAACGGTTAAGCAAGACCGGCGCCAAGCCGGGCGCCCCGGGACGAAACGCTGATGGCGCTGTTCTTCGACCGCGACTGGTACGAGGGGCGGCTGGCCGAGCGGGGCCTGAGCCGCGCCGTCCTGGCGGCTGTCGCTCACATGGACGAAGCGTCGCTGGACCTCGCGTTCAAGGATCAGCGCGAGCTGAGCTGGAACGAACTGGCTGCCTTTGCTGAACTTTTGGGCGTCACAGCCGCGGAGGCGGCCTTGCGCGCCGGGGTGCGGCCGCCGCCCGATCCTTTGGATGGGCAGGCCAAACGGATCGCCATGCTGGAGGCCAGGGTCGCCACCCTCGAGGCGCGCCTGGGCAAGCTCGAACCCTAGATCGCGGTCTTCTTCAGCAGGCCTGTCTTGGGACGACGGTCGGCCTCGCCGGAATATTCCGTCCCGAGATAGGTCGATCTCGCCGAGTCGAGCACTTCCTGCCCACCACGCAGGCCGCGCTTCTGGCCGCTCTGGCCCATCAGTTGAGCGGCGAAGGTTGCAAAGCCGCTCCGTCGGGGTGGCGGGGCGGGCGCGGGCTGCTCGTCCAGCGCGAACGCAACCTCTTCGGACTCGGCCTCATGGGCGGAGTCTTGGGTCGTGTTCGAGCGCACGGTCAGCGCGCGACGCGAAGGGCTGGAAGGCCGGACAGGATCGATAGAGCCGTTCATGGTGAAGACCGTAGGGTCCTGACCGTTAAGAACGGCTGTTCCGGCGTGGTTTCCAGCCGTTAAGGCTTGGTGGCCAGTTTCTCGATCTGCTGCTGCATCACTTCCAGCTGACGCTTCAGATCGGCCAGGGAATCCTCGCTGGGCTGCGGGGCCGGGGCGGCCGGAGCCGCCTCCGGCGTGGTCGCGGCGGCTGCGGCGGCGGCTGCGTCCTCGGGTCGCGCATAGGCGAAGGGCGAGAACATCTTCATGGCCCGATCGAACAGGGCCATGTTCTGGCGGACCTGCTCTTCATAGACGCCGATACCGACCGGCAGCTTGGCGGCGGTCAGGCCGGGGGTGACGCCCGCGAACTGGGTGCGCATCCGCTCCTGCTGCTTGGTGAAGCTTTCCAGCGACATCTCCAGATAGCTGGGCAGGAAGGCCTGCATGGAGTTGCCGTAGAAGCCGATTAGCTGGCGCAGGAACTGGATGGGCAGCAGATTCTGCCCGCCGCCCCGGTTTTCTTCCTCGAAGATGATCTGGGTCAGCACCGAGCGGGTGATGTCGTCATTGGACTTGGCGTCATAGACCACGAAGTCCACGCCCTCCTTCACCATGTCCGACAGGTGATCGAGGGTGACGTACGAACTGGACGCTGTGTTGTAGAGGCGACGATTGGCGTATTTCTTGATGATTACGCGTTGACCGGCCGCTTTTTCGGCTCCGGCGGTCGTTTCGCCTTTTTCAGGGTTCTCGGACATTTCGTTCCCTAGGACAGCGGTGTCGCCCGCTTTTCGCATCACACTATCGCGAATGCAAAGGCATGGCGCCAGTGGTCAGAACACTTGGAGGCCGTAACAAGCCGTGAAAATGTGGTTGTGACGAACGCGGTTCGGTATGCATTGTGTTGCTGCACTGCAAAAAGAACGGGCGCCGCAACTGCGAAGGCGTCACGTCAGATCGATTCGGGAGACTCGCCATGAGCGACATCGTCATCGTTTCCGCCGCCCGCACGCCGGTCGGCTCCTTCAACGGGGCGCTGTCCAGCCTGCCCGCCTCCGAACTGGGCAAGATCGCCATTCAGGCCGCAGTCGAGCGCGCCGGCATCTCGCCGGCCGACGTCGATGAAGTGATCCTCGGCCAGGTTCTGCAGGCCGGCGCCGGCCAGGGTCCGGCCCGCCAGGCCTCGATCAATGCCGGCATTCCGGTCGGCAGCCCCGCCTGGAGCCTCAACCAGCTGTGCGGCTCGGGCCTGCGCGCCGTGGCCCTGGCGGCCCAGCAGATCTCGTCGGGCGATGCCAAGATCGTCGTGGCCGGCGGCCAGGAAAGCATGAGCCAGGCGCCGCACGCCCAGCACCTGCGTGGCGGCCAGAAGATGGGCGATCTGTCCTTTATCGACACCATGATCAAGGACGGCCTGTGGGACGCCTTCTACGGCTATCACATGGGCCAGACCGCCGAGAACATCGCCAATCGCTGGCAGATCACCCGCGGCGATCAGGACGCCTTCGCGGTCGCCAGCCAGAACAAGGCCGAGGCCGCCCAGAAGGCCGGCAAGTTCGACGCCGAGATCGTCCCCGTCACCATCAAGGGCCGCAAGGGCGACACCATTGTCGACAAGGACGAATTCATCCGCCACGGCGTGACCCTCGACGCGATCTCGGGCCTCAAGCCCGCCTTCAACAAGGAAGGCTCGGTCACGGCCGCCAACGCCTCGGGCCTCAATGACGGCGCCGCCGCCCTGGTGCTGATGAGCGCCGACGAAGCCGCCAAGCGCGGCCTCAAGCCCCTGGCCCGGATCGCCTCGTGGGCCAATGCCGGCGTCGACCCGGAGGTCATGGGCACCGGCCCGATCCCGGCCAGCAAAAAGGCCCTCGAAAAGGCCGGCTGGACGGTCGCCGACCTCGACCTGATCGAGTCCAACGAAGCCTTCGCCGCCCAGTCGCTGTGCGTGGTCCAGGAGCTGGGTCTCGATCCGGCCAAGGTGAACGTCAACGGCGGCGCGATCGCCATCGGTCATCCGATCGGCGCTTCCGGCGCTCGCGTCCTCACCACCTTGCTGCACGAGATGCAGCGCTCGGGCGCCAAGAAGGGTCTGGCAACCCTGTGCATCGGCGGCGGCATGGGCGTGGCCATGTGCGTCGAGGCCGTCTGAAGAGACAATTTTCGATGACGGCGCGCCGGGGCCTTGCTCCGGCGCGTTGATCACCGACAATCATAAAAAGAACTTTGGGAGAGACTTATGACGAGAGTTGCATTCGTGACCGGCGGCACCCGGGGTATCGGCCGCGCGATCTGCGAGCGCCTGGTGGCCGACGGCATGAAGGTCGCGGCCGGCTATTCCGGCAATGAGGAAGCCGCCGCAGCCTGCGCCAAGGATCTGGGCGTGATGGTCGTGAAGGGCAATGTCGGCTCGTTCGAAGACTGCGCCGCCGCCGTCAAGAAGGTCGAGGCCGAGCTGGGCCCCATCGACGTGCTGATCAACAACGCCGGCATCACCCGCGACGGCATGCTGCACAAGATGACCTACGAGCAGTGGTCCGAAGTGATCCGGGTCAACATGGACTCAGCCTTCAACATGACCCGCCCGGTCATCGAGGGTATGCGCGAGCGCAGTTGGGGCCGGATCATCAATATCAGCTCGATCAACGGCCAAAAGGGCCAGATGGGCCAGACCAACTATTCGGCCGCCAAGGCCGGGCTGATCGGCTTCACCAAGGCCCTGGCCCTTGAGAACGCCAAGAAGGGCGTCACGGTCAATGTGATCTGCCCGGGCTATATCGACACCGAAATGGTCGCCGCCGTGCCTGAAAACGTGCTGGCCAGCATCATCGCCGGCATTCCGGTGGGCCGCCTGGGCAAGGGCGAAGAGATCGCCGACATGGTCGCTTTCCTGGCCGGCGAACGCGCGGGCTTCGTGACCGGCGCCACCCTGACCCTGAACGGCGGGCAGTATATGGCGGCCTAAGGTGATCGCCTGATGGCATGTTTGCAACGGCCCGGCGCACATGCGATCGGGCCGTTGTCGCGAGTCGACCCGGGGCGTTTCGTCGTGAAACCTTTGGTTTGGGACGACGGCGGATCGTTCGACGCGGCGCAGGGTGTCTCGTCCAAGATTCGCCCTAGTCGGCAGGCATGACGGGTTCATGAAGAGTTGGATTGTCGAGACGGACGGCTGGAGGGCGAATTGCGCCCTCGCGATCGTCGCCATTCTCGCCATCGCCTCGCCGGTCGGCGCCCAGCAGAGCAGCCCGTCGCTCAAGGACGCCCTGCTCAGCCAGCGGGGCTTTTCGGGCTCGCGCCGCCCTCCTCCGCCGCCTGTCGCCCGCTATGTTTCGGAAACCGGCAGCGCCTTCGTGCTGGATCGCACCTCGCCGCTGCCGCTGCTCAAGTTCGAGAATAGCGCCGAGGTCTGGGTGCTCTCGCCCCAGCCCGCCTCGCGCGGCGACGTGATCTATCGCAACGAGATGGGCGAGCCGATGCTGCGGGCCACCAAGCTCGGCGGCATGATCCTGTTCACGGACGAAAGCCCCAACGGCGCGGCCGCGGCCCTGGTGGGCAAGGCGCCGTCGATCCAGCCGCCGTCGGTGCTGTCGCCCATCGCCCTCTATCAGCGCATGGGCCAGGCCAGCCTTCGCGCCAGCCGGGCGGCCCAGCGGCAGATGCCCTTCGAGACGCTGCAGGACGCCAGACCGGAAACCTCGGTGCTGATCGCCGAGTCCGCGACGGTCACCGCCGAAGCCTTCGAACGCATGGCCCGCAACGGCGACCGGTCGATCCTGGCCAGGATCACGCGGGTGGTGCTGGCTGAAGGCCACAAGCCGGGCGCAACCCTCAAGAACGGCGCTCTGGTCGTGACCTATGCGCCTGGTCAGGGTGTGGCCGGGCGCCCCTCTTCCAAGCGGATCGTCAAGGTGGTCGACCGCTAGAGCCCTTTCCGACCTGATGGCTTCATCAGGGTCGGGCGAAAAAGGCTATAAATCAAAATTTTAGAGCATTTTTTGATTCGATAACCGTTTCACACTTATCGGAAAATGTTCTAGCGATCCGAAGAATAGAGACGCCCCGGCGAGGGCGAGTGCGTCAGCTGGCCTCGATACCCAGAGCTTTCAATTCCTTGAGGAAGCGCATCAGGCTGGTATGGGAGCGCTTGAGGCCCGTGATCATTTCAGGCTGGGCATGGGCTGCCCCGGGAACGATGAAGCCTACGCGGCCGACCTTCTTGGCGACGCCGCGCTTGAGCATCTCGACGACACGGCGACGGACGGTTTCGTAGGGCAGACCCAGAGAGTCGGCGACCTGGCGAATGGTGATCGGCCGGCGCTCTTCGTCGGGCGGAATGTCGTCGATCTCGGCATAGACGCGCCCGCGCAGGTGGGAGACGTTGCCCGCCCAGAGGGTCGTATAGACCAGCGAATAGACGATATCGACGCCATGGGTTTCATTGGCGATCTCGACCCAGCGCAAGATGTAGTCCGTGGCGCAACGCACTGTGGCGCGCGCGTCATGGTACTCGTCCGACATTGCTGTTCCCACCCCGTGTACCAAGCGCTGTTACAGCGAACAGCGTCATTTGGGCGTGAAAAAGTTTGGAATGCCGGGTGCGGTAAATCGTCTCGCCGCTCGCCAGAAGCGCTGCGTGGGAGCGCTACATGAGAGGCTTAGGGCATCGTCGGTCGCCACTCGGCCGGAGCCATCTCGAAGCCCTCGAACCGGAAACCTGGCGCCACCGTGCAGCCGACCAGAGTCCAGGCGCCCAGGCTGACGGCCGTCTGCCACCACAGGGTCGGGACGATGACCTGCGGACGGCAACCGGCCCGAAGATCCGGACCCAGAAGGTGGGCCGTGGCCCCTGCGCCGTCGGGCGGCGACAGGGTCAGGGAGAGCGGCGCGCCGGCGTGATAGTGCCAGACCTCGACCGCATCGACCCGGTGCCAGGCCGACATCTGTTCGGCTTCGAGCAGGTAATAGATCGCTGTAGAGGCCGGGCGGGCGCCGTCGACGGCGATGTCCTGGAAGGTCCGGCGATACCACCCGCCCTCGGGATGCGGCTGAAGGTCGAGCAGGCGGATGATTTCCTTGGCGCCCAGATCGCCGGAGATACCCAGGGGCTTGGTTTCGAAGCTCATCCCTTGAAGCCGTCCTTGGCGGCGCGGATCTCGGCGAAGGCCATGGCGGGTTCCAGGTTCGGGCGCAGCAGCGGCGCGCGCAGGAAGGGGTTGGTCGCCTTCTCGACGCCGATGGAGGTCGGCACGGTCGGCACGCCCCGCTCGCGAGCGGCGAAGATCTGCTCGGCGCGCGTCTTCAGCACCGGATCGTCGTCCACCGACAGGGCGAAGCGGGCGTTAGAGGCTGTATATTCATGGGCGCAATAGACGGTGGTGGCGTCCGGCAGGGCGGTGAGCCGGGACAGCGAGTCCCACATCTGCTCGGCCGTGCCTTCGAACAGGCGGCCGCAGCCCAGGGCGAACAGGGTGTCGCCCACGAAGGCGATGGCGTCTTCGGCGTCATGATAGGCGATATGGCCCAGGGTGTGGCCGCCCGTGTCGATCACCGTGAACCGGGTTTCGCCCAGATCGACCACGTCGCCATGGCCGACCTCGCGATCCAGCGGCGCGATCCGCGTGACCTCCGCCGGACCGACGATGGTCGCGCCGGTCGCCGCCTTGATCGCCGCATTGCCGCCGGCGTGGTCCGGGTGCCAGTGGGTATTGAGGATCAGGTCGAGCTTCCAACCCAGGCGGTCGAGTTCAGCGAGGATCGCGTCGGCGTCGGGCGTATCGATGGTCGCCGTCTTCCCGGTCGCGTCGTCGCGCACGAGAAAGCCATAGTTGTCGGACAGGCAGGCGAACTGGTGGACGGTCAGCGACATGGACAACCTTGTTCTGCTGGGCGGTGACGCGAGGCTCGCCACCGCCTACATAGATGACCTCAGCGCCCCGGAGACTCAATGCGTCGCGACGTGCTCGATCTCAGAGCCTTCTACGCTACCCCGCTTGGTCGGGCAGCGCGGCTGATGCTGGCGCGCAAGGTCGATGAGGCGTGGGGCGACACCCGCGGGCTCGACGTGCTGGGCCTTGGCTATGCCACGCCCTTTCTGGATTCGGCCCGTCAGAGCGCCCGCCGCGTGGTGGCGGCCATGCCGGCCACCCAGGGCGTCGAGGTCTGGCCGCATGGCGGTCGCAACCAGGCGTGCCTGATCGAAGAGACGGCGCTGCCCCTGCCCAATGCGATGTTCGACCGGGTGCTGGCCGTTCACGCCCTGGAAGAGGCCGACGACCCGGCCGCCGTTCTTTCCGAGATCGGCCGGGTCCTGGCGCCGACTGGCCGGCTGATCGTGGCGGTCGCGTCGCGAGACGGCGTCTGGGCCGGGGCCGAAAGCACGCCCTTCGGCCATGGCCGCCCGTTCAGCCGCAGTCAGCTGGAACGCCTGATTCGCGACGCCGACCTGGAGCCTGCGGGCTGGACTCGCGCACTCTACGCCCCCCCCATCGCCATGGCGGCCGGCTGGGCTGAAGGATTCGAGCAGGTCGGCGCGCGCCTCTGGCCGCGTTTCGCCGGTTTGATCCTGATGGAAGCGGTCAAACAGACCTTCGCCGTGAAGCCGCGCGGCCATCGCGCGCGCGTCCGGGTCTTTGCGCCGGGGGTCCTGGCGCCGAGCCCTGTCGGGCCGGCGGCGGCTCGCAAGGCGCCTGTTGAAAAGGCGCCTGCGCGAATTGCCGACGGATCGCACTTGGACGCGCCGCGTTCGAAGCCTAGCTTAGGTTCGTAATCACTGTTCGCTGCGGGAGCCGCGCCATGAAAATGATCGTCGCCATCATCAAGCCGAGCCGCCTTGACGCCGTTCTGGAAGCGGTCACCGAGGCTGGCGCGTCGGGGCTGACGGTGACCGAGGTGCGCGGTTACGGCCGGCAGAAGGGCAAGACCGAGGTTTATCGCGGCGCCGAATACGAGGTGAAGCTGCTGCCGAAGGTCAAGCTTGAGATCGCCGTGCCCACCGACGTGGTCGAGCCGGTGGTCGAGGCCCTGCAGCGCACCGCCAACACGGGCAAGATCGGCGACGGCAAGGTGTTCGTCATGGATCTGGAACAGGCCCTGCGCATCCGCACCGGCGAACGTGACGCGGCGGCTATCGCGGGCTGAGCGGGATCGTCGGCGCGCCGGCGATCCAGGCTTCCTCAAGGAAATCCAGGCTATGGACGCGCCGGCGATGGCGCGCACCCGTCACTGCGATGACTCCTTTCGGAAAGATCGAACAAGCTGCGCTTGAAGCGGAGCCACAATACGGGTCCGCGCTTTGTCGGATTTCACACCCGATAGGAGCGTCATGGGCGAGTGTTCTTCTGTTTTCTTTCCAGGCCATAATTGCTGGCGCGTCGAGCCCGCCGACAGGCTGGCCCTGTTCATCGACAACGACGAAACCTTCGACGCCCTGAAGCCCCTGTTGCTGGCGGCCAAGCGTTCGATCTGGATTCTGGCCTGGGTGTTCGATCCGCTGACGCGTCTGGATCCCGACCGGGTCAGGAAGAGCCGCGATCCCGAACAAGCCGACCGCATCGGCCTGATCCTGCGCCGGCAGGCGGCGCTCAATCCCGCCCTGGACGTTCGGGTCCTTGCCTGGGACATGCCCCTGCCGCTGGCTGCCGCCATGCTGTTTGGCCCGCAGCGCGGCGCTGCCTTCTTCGCCGGCTCGCGGGTGAAGTATCAGCTCGACACCACCCTGCCGGCCTCGGCCTGCCATCACCAGAAGGTGGTGATCATCGACGGCGCGACGGCGCTCTTGAGCGGCGGCGACATCGGGGTCGATCGCTGGGACACGTGCGAGCACCTCGACAACGATCCGCGCCGCCGCCTGCCGAACGGGCGGCACTATCCGGCCCGACACGAGGTGGCGATGCTGGTCGATGGGCGCGCCGCCCAGGGGCTGGGCGACATGTTCATCGATCGTTGGCGCAACGCCACGGGCGAGGAGCTCACCTTGCCCGAACGACCGGAAGAGACGCCCTGGCCGAAGGGCCTGCTGCCCGATCTTCGGCGCACCTCGGTGGCGATCAGTCGGACGGGAGCGGCCTGGAAGGGTCGGCCCGAGATCACCGAGAGTCTGCAACTTCACCTGAGCGGCATCCGCGCGGCCAAGCGGCTGATCTATCTGGAGAACCAGTACCTGACCTCGCCGATCATCGTCGAGGCGCTGGCCGAGCGGCTGGCCGAGCCGGACGGGCCCGAAGTCGTGACGATCGGACCGGCGCGCAGTCCCAGCTATTTCGACCAGATGACAATGGACAGCGCCCGCACCGCGGCCATCAACCGGCTGCGGTCGATCGATATCCACAAGCGTTTTTCGGCCTTCAGCGCCCATACGGCCAAGGGCGATCCGATCATCGTTCACTCCAAGGTGGCGATCATGGACAACTGGATGCTGCGGGTCGGCTCGGCCAATCTCAACAACCGCTCCATCGGTCTCGACACCGAATGCGACCTGACCTTCGAGGGACGCGACGATCTCGAACGCGAGGTCATCGCCGCCTTCCAGGCTCGTCTCGTTGGCCACTTCCTGGCGCGCTCGCCCATCGACGTGATCGAGGCCATGCAGCGCGAGGGTGGTTTGGCGGCGGCGATCAACGCACTGGACGTCAAGGGCGGACCGCCGCGTCGGTTGCAGCCGGTGCCCGTGCGAAATCTCACGGGTGTTCAGCAGTTCATTGCCGACTGGAGCCTGGGCGACGCCATCTCGCCCGACGACGCCTGGCGGCCCTGGGGCCGCCGCGAGCGGCTCAAGCGGGATCTGGTTCGATTGACGGCGCCGCCACCGGCGCTCCCGGAGCACCTGCGGCAGTAACCTCCAGGTCAACGACCAGCGGCAGGTGGTCGGACGCCACCCGCGCTCGCGAGTCGTAGGGCGACCGCACGGCGATCGTCTCCAGACCCTTGGTCAGGAAGACGTGGTCGATACGCATGAACGGGAAGCTGGACGGGAAGGTGGCGGTCGCCGGCCGCAGCCAGCCCCCGCTCGGCGTTTGGGCGTCGCGCATGGCGGCCCGCAGCATCCGATAGGTGGCCGAATAGGGCGTGGCGTTGAAATCGCCCAGCAGCACGCCCGGCGCCGTCCATTGATCGGCGGCCATCCACTTTTCGCCGAGCAGGGCGGCGGCCTGGCGCTTCTGTTCCTGGGGGATCAGACCCAGATGGGTGTTGATGATCTGGACCGGCGTGTCGCCGACCATGACCTCGACCCACAGCGCGCCGCGCGGTTCCAGGCCGGGCACCCGGCGATAAAGCGGCAGGCCCTCGGCCTTGATCCGGCGTTCAGGCAAGGCCGTCAGTATGGCGTCGCCGTAGAGTTCCTCTTCCACAGCCATGGCCGGGTGGAAGTGGAACTTCATCTTCAGCAGCTCGGCCAGGCGATGGGCCTGATCCACGGTCTTGGTTCGCCGACGCAGGACATCCAGTTCCTGCAGCGCGACCACGTCCGGCATTTCGGCCGCGATGACCTCGGCCACGCGCTCGACGTCGAGCGCCCGGTCGGTGCCCACACAGCGGTGGACGTTGTAGGTCATCAGGCGAAGCTTCATCCGTCGAAGAGATCGCCTGAGACCGCCGGAGGTTCCCTGGTGGGAGCGCTTCCCCGGCTGAGCATGAACAGGCAGGTCTCGGCCCGCCAGTTCTCGAGCGGGCTGGCCGGATCGATCGGCCGGGCCGGGCCCGCGCCTGCAAAGGCCGCGCAGGCGTCGACCCGCACGTCCAGGTCGTCGGTCAGGGCCAGGAAGTCGACCAGGGTGCAAAGGTGGATATTCGGCGTCGACCACCAGGGCATGGGCAGGGCCTTGGTCTCGGGCATCCGGCCCCGGCTGAGCAGTGACCAGCGCACCCGCCAATGGCCGAAATTGGGGAACGAGACGATGGCCCGGTCGGCGATACGCAGCAGCTCGTCCAGCACGTGGCGCGGCTGGCGCGTGGCCTGCAGGGTCTGGGACAGGATGGCGTAGTCGAAGGTCTTGTCGGGGAAGTGGTCCAGGTCCTGGTCGGCGTCGCCCTGCACCACCGACAGGCCGCGCGCCATGCAGGCGGCGACGCCGCTGGCGCTGATTTCCAGGCCCCGACCATCCACCTGCTTTTCGTGGATCAGCAGGTCGAGCAGGTCGCCCTCCTCGCAGCCGACGTCGAGCACGCGCGAGCCGGGGCGGACGAGGCGCAGTATCTCGCGGAAGTCTTCGCGGGCGGCGGTCACAGGCGAGATCCTCCCCCTGAAGGGGGAGGCGGCCGAAGGCCGGAGGGGGCAGTCGGCACTGACTTGGCCATGACTTCCCCCTCCGCCGGCTTCGCCGACACCTCCCCCGTCAGGGGGAGGATCTGCGTCATGCTCCTCACGCCAGCCCCCGTTCGCGTTCCACCGAACCCAGGAAGCCAGTCAGGGCCGAGTCCATCACCGGCTCGTCCAGCAGGAAGGCGTCATGACCCTTGTCGCTCTCGATCTCGACGAAGGCCACGCGGCAGCCGGCGGCGGTCAGGGCCCGCACGATGTGGCGGTTCTCGGCGGTGGGATACAGCCAGTCGCTGGTGAAGCTGAGCACGCAGAAGCGCATGTGGCGCGCCTGGGTGAAGGCGTTGGCCAGCACGCCGCCATGGCTGGCGGCGATGTCGAAATAGTCCATGGCCCGGGTGATGTAGAGATAGCTGTTGGCGTCGAACCGGTCGACGAAGCTGGCCCCCTGGTGGCGCAGATAGCTCTCCACCTGGAAGTCGGCGTCGAAGCCCCAGGACAGGCCATCGCGTTGCAGCTCGCGGCCGAACTTTCGCTGCAGCGCCGGCTCGGACAGATAGGTGATATGGGCGGCCATCCGCGCGACGGCCAGACCCTTTTCAGGCCGGGCTCCCTGGTCGGCATAGGCGCCGCCGCGCCAGTCGGGGTCGGCCATGATCGCCTGGCGCCCCACCTCGTGGAAGGCGATGTTCTGGGCCGAATGCCTTGAGGCGGAAGCGATGATCACGGCGCTGGCCAGCCGGTCGGGATAATCCACCGCCCATTGCTGCACCTGCATGCCGCCCATCGAGCCGCCGACCACCGCGAACAGGGTCTCGACGCCCAACGCCTTCACCAGCATCGCCTGGGCGCGGACCATGTCGGCGATGGTGATCACCGGGAACGACAGCGCCCACGGCTTGCCGGTCGCGGGATTGATCGAGGCCGGGCCCGTCGAGCCCATGCAGCCGCCGACCACATTGGTGCAGATGATGAAATGCCGGGTCGGGTCCAGCGGCTTGCCGGGACCCACCAGACGCGGCCACCAGCCGGGCTTGCCCGTCGTTGGATGGGCCGAGGCCACATACTGGTCCATGGTCAGGGCGTGGCAGATCAGGACGGCGTTGGAGCGGTCGGCGTTCAACGCACCATAGGTCTGGTAGGCGACCTCAAGACCCTCGATCACGCCGCCCGAGTCGAGGCGCAGGGGTTCGCTCGCCGGAAACCGCCAGGTTCCGCCATCGTTGAGCGCGGACGGGGCCAAATCCAAGTCACCCATGCCCGCCTTGGACCGCTTGGCGAAGAAGGTGTCAACCGCCCGCTTCCGGCTGGCCCCGGCTGAGGCTATGGAGGGCGCATGGACCGTCTGATCCTCATGCGCCACGGCCAGGCCGAACGGCAGGCCGCGACCGGCGGCGATTTCGAACGTGGCTTGACCCCGAAAGGGCGCGAAGACGCGACTCTGATGGGCCGGCTGCTGGCCAAAAGCGGCGCGACGCCCGATCTGGTGCTGGTCTCCAGCGCCCGCCGGACCCGCGAGACCTTCGCCGCCGCCTCGGCCGCCTTCCCCAAGGCCCGGGTCGAGTTCCGCCGCGACCTCTATCACGCCGAGCCCGGGGAAGTGGTCACGGCGCTTGAGGACGAAGGCGACGCCGTCAGCGTCGTGATGGTCATCGGCCACAATCCCGGCCTGCACGAACTGGCCCTGCGCCTGATCCTACAGGGCGGGGCCGAACCTGTGGCCCTCAACAAGGTCCGCAGTCGCTTTCCCACTGCCACGACGGCGGTTTTCGCGTTCGGCCCAGGTAGCCCGAACTTTGGCGGTCCGCCTGTGCTGGAGCATCTTTTTTACGCGTCCGAAAACGGCGGCACAGGCGGCGAATGACCCTGATCTACAAGATCCTCTCCCGAGTCGAATGGGAGGCCGCCCAGGCCGCCGGCCAGCTGGAAGGCTCGGCGCTCGATCTGGCAGACGGCTTCATCCACCTGTCGGGCGCCGACCAGGCCCAGGAGACGGCGGCCAGGTGGTTCGCAGGCCAGACCGACCTCGTGCTGCTGGGCGTCGAGGCCGAGGCCCTGGGCGAGGCGCTGAAGTGGGAGGCCTCGCGCGGCGGGGCGCTGTTTCCGCATCTCTATCGACCCCTGCTGCCGTCCGAAGTGGTCAGCCAGAAATCCCTCGAACTGGACGCCGATGGCGTGCCCCAGCTAGGCGATGTCTCCGCATGAGCCTGCATGATCTCGCCGCCCGGGCGCTGCACGTTCTCGACCCGGAAGACGCCCATGGCCTGGCCATCAAGGGCCTGAAGGCCGGGCTGGGTCCGCGCGATAGCGGGCCGGGCGATCCCATGCTGTCGATTTCGCTGGCCGGCATGCATCTGGGAAGCTGTGTCGGCCTGGCCGCCGGTTTCGACAAGAACGCCGAGGTTCCCGACGCCATGCTGGCCGCCGGCTTTGGCTTCGTCGAGGCGGGCACGGTCACCCCCCTGCCCCAGGACGGCAACCCGCGTCCGCGCCTGTTTCGCCTGACCCAGGACCAGGCGGTGATCAACCGCATGGGCTTCAATAACGAGGGCCTCGAAGTCGTCGCCGACCGGCTGGCCAAGCGCGCTGGTCGCCATGGTTTCGTCGGGGCCAATATCGGGGCCAACAAGGACGCAACCGACCGCATCCAGGACTATGTGACGGGCCTGACCCGTCTGTGGGGGCTGTCCGACTATTTCACCGCCAACATCTCCTCGCCCAACACGCCGGGCCTGCGCGCCCTGCAGACCAAGGCGGCGCTGGAGGAACTGCTGGGACGCCTGGCCGAGACGCGAGGCCTGCTGAAGGCCGGCTCGACCAGCGACTATCCGATCTTCCTGAAGGTCGCGCCCGATCTGGAGGACGGCGAGATCGAGGCCATCGTCGAGACCGTGGTCGCCAACGGCCTGGACGGGATCATCGTCAGCAATACCACCATCGCTCGCCCAGCGACGCTGAAGTCGGCGAGCAAGGGCGAGACCGGCGGCCTGTCGGGCGCGCCGCTGCTGGAACCCTCCACCGCGGTGCTGAGGCGCTTCCACGCGGCGGCGGCCGGGCGTACGGCCCTGATCGGCGCGGGCGGCATCGCCGACGGGGCCGGGGCCTATGCCAAGATCCGGGCCGGCGCGCGGGCCGTGCAGCTCTATTCCGCCCTGGTTTATGGCGGGCCGGGCCTGGTGGTCCGCATCAAGCGCGATCTGGCCAGGCGACTGCGGGCCGACGGCTTCGCCACCGTCGAGGACGCGGTCGGCGTCGCATGACGACCGCCCGCGCCCTGACCTTGCTGCGACGCTTTGGACCCGTGGCGGCGCTGGTCGCGCTGTTCGTCTGGGCCGTGGCTAGCGGGATGGCCGAACACATCTCGCTGGAGGAGCTCCGCGCCCGGGCCCAGGGCTTGCAGGCCTTCGTTCGCGAGCACCCGGTGCTGAGCGTCGCAACCTATGTCGCCCTCTATATCGCCACCGTTTCAATCTCCCTGCCCGGAGCCCTGATCCTGTCGCTGAGCGGCGGCTTCCTGTTTGGACCGATCCTGGGCGGGGCGGCGGCGGTGGGCGGCGCGACGGGGGGTTCGACCGTGGTCTATCTGGTCAGCCGCACGGCCTTTGGCGACTTCCTGCGGCGCTGGCGCAATCCCCTGCTGCTGAAGATCGAGGAGGGCTTTCGCGACAACGCCTTTTCCTACCTGCTGACCCTGCGCCTGATCCCGGCCTTTCCGCTGCTGCTGGTCAATGTCGCCTCGGGCCTGATGAGGGTGCCGGTGCGCACCTTCCTGCTCGCGTCATTCCTGGGCATGGTCCCCAGCTCGTTCGTCTATGCTGGCATCGGCGCTGGCCTTGGCCATGTCTTCGCCCAGGGCGAGCCCGTGTCGCTGGGCACCCTGCTGTCGCCGAGGATCTATTTGCCGATCATCGGCATGGGCGTGCTGGCCTTTCTGCCGTCGCTGTGGCGCCATTGGCGACGCGGGCGCGTTGCTCCCGCGCCCCACGTGAAGTAACTCAGGTTCATGACCGAGACGGTCTCGCCGCCGGAAAACCCGACCCCGCCCGCCCCGCGCCGTTTTCCGTGGCCGCGCGGCCTGTCAGCGCGCCTGCTGCTGTTCACCGCCTTTGTCGTCACCCTGGCTGGTCTGATGGTCCTGCCGCCCACCCTGGCGGCCTACGAAGAGCAGTGGCTGCTGGACCGCGTGCGGGCCGGCGAGCTGGCCTCGACCATCGCCGAGAGCGATCCCGAGCTGCGGGTCAGCGATCCGGTGGCCGGCCAGCTGTTCGATCAGGCCGGGGCGGTCACCGTCGCCGTCCAGGTCGACGGCGCCCGGCGCCTCGTCCTGCCGCCCAAGGTTCCGATGCAGACGCCCTATCTGGTCGACCTGCGCCGCCAGAACCCGGGCTCGTGGCTGGCCGCGCCGTTCTTCACCCTGACCAGCCCGCCCGGCAGCATGGTCCGGGTGATGGCCGAGCCGCGCTTCCGCAAGGCCGAGTTCGTCGAGGTCGTGCTGCCCGACGCCCCGCTGAAGGCCCAGCTGGTCGCCTATTTCTGGCGCCTGGCGGCTATCACGGTGTTCGTCGCCGGCTTGGCGGGCTTCTTCGTCTATCTGTTCCTCAACATCTTCCTGGTGCGCCCCATGCAGCGGATCACCCGGGCCATGGAGCAGTTCCGCGCCGACCCGTCCGATCCCGAAGCCCGGATCGTCGTATCGAAGCGCCGCGACGAGATCGGCCGGGCCGAACTTGAACTCGACCGCATGCAGACCGACCTGCTGACCGCCCTGGCCTCCAAGGCCCGCCTGGCGGCCTTGGGCGAGGCGGTGGCCAAGATCAATCACGACCTGCGCAACATGCTGACCAGCGCCCAGATGGCCTCTGATCGTCTGGCCGCCCTGGGCGATCCCAAGGTGGCCCAGGCCCTGCCGCGCCTGGAGCGAGCGCTCGACCGCGCAATCACCCTGGCCACCGACGTCATGGCCTATGGCAAGTCCAATGAACCGGCGCCCGTCGCCCGCCCGACACCCCTGCGCGCCGCCCTGGAAACCGCCGCCGAAGACTCCGGCCTGGCCCCCGGCGGCGTGGTTCTGGAAACCGTGATCGATCCGCGCGAGCAGGTTCTGGCGGACCCGGACCAACTGCATCGCATCCTGACCAACCTGCTTCGCAACGCCCGCGAAGCTATCGAGGGCGCGCCGGATCGCGGCGGCAAGGGCCGGGTCTTCGTCGAGCTGCATCGCGGCGAGGGCCTGTCCATCCTGCGCCTCTCCGACGATGGTCCCGGCGTGCCGCAACGCGCCCAGGCCAACCTGTTCCAGCCCTTCGTCGGCTCGGTGCGCCGGGGCGGCACAGGCCTTGGCCTGGCCATCGCCCGAGAACTGGCCCAGGGCCACGGTGGCGACCTGGTGCTCGTCGAGACCGGCCCGGGAGGCTCAGTGTTCGACCTGACGCTGTCGGGTATTCCCGAGCCGGTAGCAGAGCCCGCCGTACTGGCCTCGGCGCCGGGCGACAACGCCGCGCCTTAAGCCCGCCCAACTCGGCCGACGGCGCGGAGAGCGGACCGGTTGAAGGTCTGTTTTAGGGTAGTTTGCGGACACCTAGAGCCCTTTCCGACCTGATGGCTTCATCAGGGTCGGGCGAAAAGGGCTCTAAATCAAAAGTTTAGAGCATTTTTCGATCCGATAACCGTTTCACACTTATCGGAAAATGCTCTAGAACCAGCCGGCCTCTTTCAACACCGGACCATAGGTCCGGCTCACCGGAACCGTCAGCCCGCCGGCAAGGCGCATTTCGCCTACGCCGCGCCGCCACTGCACGGCCTCTACTGCGTCGGCCGCCACCCACCAGGAACGATGGACCCGCCAGCCGTGAGCCCGGGCCAGTTCGTTCAGCGCATCGGCGAACCGCGCGGTGATCAGTTCCGCGCCCACCTCGGTATGAACCTTCAGATAGTGGTCGTGCGCCTCGATCGCGATCAGCCGCGCCTCGCGGCGCTTGGCCGATAGCCGCCGCCTGAAGGCCACCTCCGCCTCGGGCAGCGGCGGGGCGATGACGGTTCGCGTCTCGACGACGATGCGCGCGCGCCGCCAGACCAAGGCCCGGACGGCCATCACCGCCAGCATGATTGGCCACACCTGCCAGAGCAGCCACCCGTAGGCCCGCCAAGTGATCGGCTGGTCTACGGTCAGATGCTGGGTGACCAGCACCAGCAGCGTCACCGGCGGCGTCATCAGCACCGAGACGGTCGCCACCCGCCACCAAGGTATCGTGATGCGTCGACGCAACACTTCGTCCGCCGCGATCCCGATTAGCCCGCCCCCGACGATGCAGATCATCCAGTAGACATAGCGCCCCACAACAGGCGCGCCGTCCGAGTCGAAGGGCCCGAGGAACCCCATCAACAGGCCGATCCCCGCCAGCATGGAGAAGTCGATCGTCCAGCGCCGCAGCGCCGCCGTCCCGCCGTGCTTTCTCGCCTTGTCGTCCATGTCGTCCCGTTCGCGCACCCCAGGCGCCGTTCGCGAAGTCGGACCTATCGAGCCGCCGCGCCACCGGCAATGGCGTTGGACGAAACCCCAACCTGCTCGATCGGAAAACCTGTGTCGCAATCCTGGCTTGCCGCTTCCCTGGCCATCGCCATATCCGTTGTCGCCCTGCCCGCCATGGCCCAACTTCCGGGGTCCGATGTCGATGCCCGGCCCGATCCGACCCTGACTTGCCACGTCGGCGTGTATCGTCTGGGCGACGGCGGCTGGGTGGATGTCGCCCCACTGGTGAACCAGGGCCTCAAGTGGCGCCGGCTCGACGGTTCGACCGCACGGATGATTCTCGGCGCCGAAGGGCGCTGGGTCAGCACCCTGGGATCGACCAATCGTATTGAGGGGCCGCAACCGCAACTGGGAGCCTGCGGCGAGGGGCGGATCCGCTTCGAGGGCCAGTGGGGCGACCGCATGACGCTGGATACGCGAGACACGACTTTCATCGGCCAGGCCGGAGCCCGTCTCAATGGTCGGCTGATCTTGCCGCCCGGCGACGGTCCCGTCCCCATCATGATCGAGGTACACGGATCGGAAGGGTCGAACGCCCTCGACTTCAACGCCTTCCAGCGGTTCGCTCCGGCCTCGGGGGTTGGCGTCTTCGTCTACGCCAAGCGGGGCTCAGGCGGATCAGAGGGCCATTACACCCAGGACTTCCACATTCTCGCCGAGGACGCTGCGGCGGCGGTCGTCGAGGCCCGCCGGTTAGCCGGCGCCCGGGCGAGCCGGGTCGGCCTGCACGGCGCCAGCCAGGGCGGTTGGGTGGCGCCGCTCGCCGCCGACCGGACGCCCGTCGATTTCGTCATTATCGGCTTCGGCTTGGCTTACGGCGTCCTGTCCGAGGACAGCGACCAAGTGGTTATGAACCTCGAAGCCAAGGGTTGGGGAGGCGATGTCCTGGAAAAAGCGCGCCTGATCACCGACGTCACCGGCGCTTTCGTGGCCTCGCACGGCGCCGTCGGTTTCGAAGGTCTGGAGGCCGTTCGCGCTCGCTATCGCGCCGAACCATGGTTCGCGGACATCAAGGGCGAGTTCACCGGCCTGCTGCTCAACGCGCCCAACGAACAGATCATCGCTATGGCCTCCCAGCTCGAAAACGGGCCGTCGTGGGACTATGACCCTCTGCCGGTGCTGAGCAGCCTGGACGCGCCAATGCTATGGGTCCAGGCGGAGGACGACATGGGGGCGCCGCCAGCCGCCACGCGGCGGCGACTGATCGACCTGTCCGCCAAAGGGCGCCCGATCACCCTGCTGGAATATCCGGACACCGACCATGGCATCGTCCGGTTCGAGACCGCCCATGACGGCAGTCGCACATCGCTCGGCTACGCACCCGGCTATTTCGAGGCTGTGCTGGACTGGGCGCGAACGGGCCGGTTGGACGGCGCTTACGGCGACGGTCGAATTCTCGCGCGGGCGTTATCGACAAGCGCCGCCTCCGGGTCTGTCCGCTAACTTTCGGACGCAGATATTGCCGCCCATCCCATAAGCGGCGCCCGGCGCTTCGCTCATCCTTACATCTCTTGGAGGCTGCAGCGTGCCGGTCTGTCCAGGTTGGTCAAGAACGGGGCGCCTGATTGAAACCCTCTCCCTCTGGGAGAGGTTTTGGCAATGCAGCGCTCTACAGCCCCCTGGCCACGCCCTCGCGACGCGGATCGGCGCCGCCCTCCAGAACTCCACCCGAACGGACGATCACGCCGTGCAGGCCCGAGGTCTCGTTCTGGCCGGTCTTGACCGTCACGCCGCGGGCATTAAGCGCTGCCACCATGTCGGGGCCGAACAACTCGGCGTCGCCAGAGAAGTTCTCGCCGCGCGCCACCATGTTGGGCAGGTTGATCGCCTCCTGCATGGTCAGGTTCCAGTAGAACAGCCCGACCATGGCCTTCAGATTATACGACAGTATGGCGTTGCCGCCCGGCGAGCCCACGGCGGCCAGGAACCTGCCCTTGTCGTCCAGCACGATCAGCGGCGTCATCGAAGAGCGCGGACGCTTGCCCGCCGCCACCGCGTTGGCGGCCGGGGCGCCGTCCTTCTCGACCGGCGAGAAGCTGAAATCGGTCATCTGGTTGTTGAGGAAGAAGCCGCCGACCATGCGGCCCGAGCCGAAGATGCTCTCGACCGTGGTCGTCATCGATACGACATTGCCGGCCGGGTCCATGACGACGAAATGGCTGGTGCCGCTGGGCTCGCGGGTGGCGTCGATCCCAACGACGGGCGCGCCCTTGGGCAGGCCAAACTTCGGCGCCGGCCCGGCCACGTCCTTGATCAGCCTGGCGCGCTCGGCGACATAGGCTGGATCCAGCAAGCCCTCGACCGGCACCTTCACGAACGAAGGATCAGCGACATAGCGATCGCGGTCGGCGTACATCACCCGCTCGGCCTCGGCCAGGATCGCCCAGGCAGCCGGGTCCTTGGGGCCAAGCTTGGCGATGTCGGTATGCTCCAGCATCATCAGCGCCTGCAGCACCGCCACGCCGCTCGACGACGGATTGGGCACGCAGACCGTATAGACCTTCCACGGCCGGCAAAGGGCGTCGGCCGAGCGCGGGCGGTAGGTCTTCAGGTCAGCCAGGGTGATGCTGCCCGGCAGCGCGCCCTCACGCACCTTGTCGACGATGGCCTGGGCGATCGGGCCTTCGTAGAGGGCGCTCGGCCCCTCGGCGGCCAGGCGCTTGAGGGTGGCGGCATAGGCCGGGTTCTTCAGCACGTCGCCCGCCTGGTAGCGCTGGCCATCGGGCCTGGTGAAATAGGCCTTGGCGTCCGGTGTGTGCCCCTGGAGAATGCGCGGGCTGTTGACCATGCCGGCCATGCGCGGGCTGACCGTGAAGCCGTCGGTCGCCAACCGTTCGGCATCCCTGAACAGGGTGCTCCATCTGGCGCTCCCGTGCTCCTTCTGGGTTTGGGCCAGCATGGCCACCACGCCCGGCACGCCGGTCGCGCGGCCCGACAGCACGGCGGTGCCGAAAGACAGTGGCTTGCCTTCCAGACCCATGAACATGTCCGGCGCCGCGCCGTGGGGGGCCTTCTCGCGACCGTCATAGGCGGTCACCTTGCCGGTCCTGGCGTCGTAATAGGTCAGGAACGCCCCGCCGCCGAGGCCAGAACTCTGCGGCTCGACCAGGCTCAGCACGGCCTGGATCGCCACCGCCGCGTCGACCGCACTCCCGCCGTCGCGCAGCACCCGCAGCCCCGCCTCGGTGGCCAGCGGATTGGCGGCGGCGACAAAGCCGCGCGGCGTGGTCGCCGCTGCTGGAGCCGCGGCGACGGGCCGGGCCGTGGCCATGGTCGAGGCGCCGGGCATCTGGGCGCAGGCGGAAAGGGCAAGCAGGGAAACGAGGATCAGGCGACGCATGCGAACAGGTTCCGTAGGGAAGAACGACGACGGCCAAGCCGCCGCCGGCGAGCTGTCCATGGACAACAAACCACCGTGCCTGTCACGTCCCGGCGACGCTGCTGGTCCCCGAAAGCCTCGCCCCGCCCCATTCCACGCGAAAGGCGCCCATCGGCGCGGCGACGCTTGGTGAAAACTTTTCTCGATATCGGCCAAACGACGCTTGCGCCCCGCAATCGGACGGGCTATCTCCCCCGCCTCGCCGAAAGGCAATGCGCGCCCGTAGCTCAGCTGGATAGAGCATCAGACTACGAATCTGAGGGTCGGACGTTCGAATCGTTCCGGGCGCGCCATTTTCTTCAAGAAAATCAGAGAGTTGCAGATTTCCGCTCGACGGGAATTTATCCGTACACGGCTGTAACCGCTGTAAACCGAGCTGTAAACGGCGGGTTGTTTGGCGGTCGTGTTCGATATTATTTAAATAAAACAATGCTCTGAGTGATGCCGGGTAATCTTGGGCTCTTAAGGGGTGGGCCTTGCTTCGCACTTTATCCACATCCACTCCTCGGGAGGTCCGGAAGAGGGCGTTTCCAAAAGCGGTTCGGGGTGGAGTGGAGACATCACCTCCAGGCCGCGCTAGCTTCGCTGCTGCAAGGAGTGTTTGAAAAATGGTCCAAAGATCACGGCTCGCCGCCACTTTGACAGCGTTCGGACTGCTGACGTTAGGGCCGTTTGCACTTGTTCAAGGGCTTCTCTTTCTTGAACACAAGAGCCCGTGGCATTCGCAAGAAGCCGAATTGCTTTTCGTCATCACGGGCGTCGCGATCGGCGTCCTCGGCCTTTGGATGATGCCAATAGGGAGGCGGTCCCGAGGACTTTTGACGGCCCCCTACGCCTTACTGATGGCTGCCGCGACTTGGTTCTCCGCGCTTCCGACAGTATGCAGCTATTTTGGCGATTGCATGTGAATGTTCTTGGCCTGCACGATCTGTAACTCATGAGGCCTTGGTGTGGGGTCTATGCGTTTTGGTTACAGCTCTAAGTTTTCAAGCTATTGAAATATAATAACTTTCACCAAAACTACGAATCTGAGGGTCGGACGTTCGAATCGTTCCGGGCGCGCCATTTTCTTCCAGAAGAATCAAGGACTTATGGATTTTCGCTCGGCGGAAATTCATCCGCGTGCGGCTGTAACCGCTGTAAACCGACCTGTAAATCTGAGGTGGTTTCGTGATTTCTGAAGATAATGAGTATGGAAAACAGTCGCTTGGCGAAAATCTAGTAGTCTGAGGCTCTTAGTCAGCATCGCCAGCGCCCGATCGCTCAAATGGCCGCCGATGATGGAAGACGTCGAAGGTGGAATGGCGCTTGTGCCAGACGAGGACCCTGGATGTCATCGCCTGGGAGCGGACGTTCCGAGGGACTGAGAGGGATGGGAGGGGACGGCTATTTCGCCTTTAGACCTGGCGTCGTTGTACGATTGAACTCGTCCCAACGAAGGAGATAGCGTCGAGCCTCACCGCCCAGATGCGGGTTCACCGTTGAGAAATCAAAACCACTATGGTGCGTCGCTCGCCAGATTTCCTCCAACAGGTCAGTCGCCACGGCATTTGAAACATGCTCATCGGTGGAGCGGAGAAGGCGCTCGATCTCCGCGAAGAGGCGCTTCAAATCCTTGTCGGCGATTGGATTTCGCTTCGAAGCAATCGCCCGTCCGATCTGCCGAAATGCTGCATTGGCCCAGAGGCTGGGCTCAACGCTATCGGGATCCCATTCGGTCATCCGAGCTTGGGTTTGCGGGGACAACCTCGCAAGTTGGCCTGCGGCCACGAGGCCGCGCGCTGCGCTTTCCACATCCATGACGGCCATCAAGCCTTATTCCCTGAAGGTCAGCAACGGGGTCAGCCGCCCCCGGCAGCAGGGCGACTTTCTGTCCAGCCGACGTAACAGTCGTCTTCGATAAGGGCGGTAAGGCGCGCGCCGCCCAAACCAGCGAAGGTTACCTTTGCCGCATAGCCTTCTGCCCCGGTCCGAACCTCTTCGACCTTGTCGCTGCCGAACGTCCGCTGATCCGCCTCTGTGGAACGCGACAGCATTGCGCTCTTTGCCTTTAGCGCCATAGCTTGGGCGTCCGATGAAGAGATGGGCGCACAGCTCGTCGCTTGCGGCTTATCGCACCCCGCGAGGGCGACAACGAATATCGGAACGGCGAGCTTGGCGATCTTCATTCTTAACCTTGAACGGACATGGCCAAGTTCCGCAACGGTTCAAGTTCGCCATTGGCGTCCGTCCCAAAGGCGGAGATTGCCGGTTCACTGGTCTGCACGATCTGTAACTCATGAGGCCCTGGTGTGGGTCCTATGCATTTCGGTTACAGCTCAAGATCTACAACCTATTGAAATATAACAACTTTCACCAAAACTACGAATCTGAGGGTCGGACGTTCGAATCGTTCCGGGCGCGCCATTCTCCATTGATTTAACTCATGTTTTTAGCCATTTGGCGACTTAGCCATAAGGGCGGCCATAAGGCGCGCCGGCGTTCAAGCGAACTAAGGCGAAATACTGCCCAGTGGCCCCAAGCGCAGCCCCCATTTCAATATATGTTGCAAAAACAACCGGTTAGTGGTATTTTGGATTATTGATGCATCTGCGCTGTGGTTTGGCGCTGGCATCATTGCACGGCCTCCGACGACGCATCCAGCGCCTGTCCTCCCGACGCCGTTGTCCGCTTTCAAAACCTGGAGAAACGCCATGACTGCCGAAAGGCGGGTACGCATCTGCGTGCTCAACGACCAACTGCGCCAGCGTCATATCGGTGGACGCATCTTACTAAAGCCGCAGCCTTCTCGGGATGGGCAAGCCCGCAGTCATGGAGGCGCTCAAAGCCATCGCGGAGATCGATCAGTTCGACAACTCAAGCGATCCTTACAGTGAGCATGACTTTGGTAGCGTGGTCGTCGCGGACCAGCGCCTGTTTTGGAAAATCGATTACTACGAAACAACGTTCGGGGCAGGTGTGGATCCAGCCAACGCGAACAGCTGCACGCGCGTGCTGACCGTCATGTTGGCGGAGGAGTTCTGATGCGGGCTGCCAAGCAAGGTGATCTCGACGCCCTATGTGGCGTTTACGCCATCATCAACTGCCTCCACGTCTTGGGCACACGCCGGCACAGCCAAGCTTTAACCAAAGATCTGTTTCACGAGCTAACCCATGCCCTCGGCGCGGTCAGGCTCCTGGCCGGTATGAGAGACGGATTGGATCCCGAGGATCTACTTCTAGCGGCCTCAAGCGCCTTCCCCATCGTCGCCGCCAAGTACGACATTTGCCTGATTCTGGACCAACCCTACCGAGTCAGGGAGTTTGAGTCCGCCGACGAGTTTTTCTTCGAGGTCCGGCAGTCCATTTTAGCCCAAGACCAAGCTGCAGTCGTGAACGTGCTCATGCCAGGTGGTGGTGACCACTGGACAGTGCCCAGCGCTATTGGGGGCGGAAAGATGGTGCTCAGTCGGCCTGCAGGATCTGGGTGGCAAAGTCGGCGAAATCGCGGAAAGGGTCGCCCGTGACGGGTTGCGGAGCCTGCGGATGATGCGCCTCTGAAGCTGTGCGAATCGCGCCCAGCTCAGCTCCCAGCGCCGCATATTGCGGCGCCACGACGGGCCAATCGAATGTCTCGCGCACATGGCGGCGGCCCGCTTCGCCCATGCAGCGGCGAAGCTCGGGCTGGGTGCTTTCGTCGAAGATCCGCAGGTCTGGGGCAAGGCGCTTCTGGCGCTCTGCGAGAGCCCCCAGAAGATCGCCCGTCGTCGCCGTCCGGAGTGGATTATGTGAGCGCCAAACGCCTGCACCACCAGCAAGCGCCGGTTCGGGCGGCCTTTTATCGGGGTTTGATGCTTCAGAGATCCCGCCTGGAAGCCGATCGCCAGGCGCGTTGGCCCTGCCGCACTAAAAATCCCGCCGCCTTGCAGGCGACAAGCGTAAGGCGGGTTGCTAGAGGTCTCGGCGATTGAAGACGGATACTGCGGTTATGTCATCTGGGGGAAACCCTGGAGCTGGGACGAGCCGCCTGAGAGAAGTGCTACGTATCCTCATGGAGCGCGGCCGGGGGATAAGAAATGATCGGTGTCGCGCAGGCGCTCGCTTTGGCGATGAATTCCACCTGTTCTGTGACGCCGGTTGCGTCGACGGCGCCGTCTGTTGCCGGTCAGGTCGCCTGCGCGCCAGAGTCCGCGGTCGCGGCCATTACGGTCAATGGCTATCGCGCCAGCCTGGCCCGGGCCCTGGCGATCAAGAGGTCCGAAACCGATATAGCCGAGGTCATTAGCGCCGAAGACGTCGCCGACTTTCCGGATCTGAACCTGGCTGAAGCGCTGCAGCGCTTGCCCGGCGTCGCCATCGACCGGGACGCCGGCGAGGGCCGCTCCATAACGGTGCGCGGCTTGTCGTCGGAATTCACTCGTGTGCGGATCAATGGGCTCGAAGCGCTGGCGACCACGGGCGGCAAGGACACCGGCGGCGGCTCGGGCGGCTCCAATCGCGGCCGGGGCTTTGACTTCCAGGTTTTCGCCTCGGAGCTCTTCAATCGCGTTACGGTCCGAAAATCCCTGGCCGCCGAGGTCGAGGAAGGCTCCCTGGGCGCCACGGTTGATTTGCGACCCGCTCGCCCCTTCGACTACCAGGGCTTTACGGCAGTCGGCAGCCTGCAGCAGGGCTACAATGACCTATCACGCAGCAGCGATCCGCGCGGCTCGTTCCTGATCAGCGACACCTGGTTCGATAGCCGGCTCGGAGCGCTGTTTTCCGTCGCTTACAGCGATCGTCAGGTGCGGGAGGAGGGGGCCGGCAGCGGACGGTGGGAAAATCCCAGTATTGCTGGCAATTCCGGCGGATGTTTCGAAAGCCCGGGGCCCTGCAACACGCCGGCCGGCGTCTACAGCCCCGTCAACGCATCCTGGCACCCGCGCATTCCGCGCTATGAGCGCCTGGACTACAGCTCCAAGCGCTTGGGCGCGACCGGGGCCCTGCAGTGGGCGCCCCGGGACGGTACGCTGTTCAGCCTCAATGTTCTCCATGCCTATACCGAAGGAGAGCGCCGCGAGGACTATCTTGAGGCCTATCTGACCCGGAAGGGGATGGATGTCACCCGGGCCGTCTTTGATAACAAGAACCAGATGATCTCGGCGACGCTCGACGATGTCGATGTCCGCGCCGAAAGCCGCCACGACGTCCTGACCAGCGAATTCACCCAGGTGACCTTCGATTTCGGGCATCAGCTGTCGGATCGCTTGAGCTTTAGCGGTGCGATCGGCGCGTCAAATTCGATCCAGGACAATCCGGTTCAGACAACCCTGTCCTTGGACCGTTATGATGTTGACGGCTATTCCTACGATTTTTCCGGCAATGAGCGCCTGCCGAACCTCGGCTACAATTTCGATGTTACCGATCCAGGTCAGTGGATTTTCACTTCAAGCAATGCGCTGGGGGATCAGTCCTATATTCGTCTGCGACCCAACAAGACCGCCAACCGCCTGGCAAGCGCCCGGCTGGACGGAGCGTTCGAGATCAGTGATGCGCTGAAGCTGAAGGCGGGCTTTCTGGTCAAGGCCTATGACTTCCACAGCACCGAATGGCGACGCAACACCATCAATGGCCTGGTGGAGGGAGCCGTTCCGCTTCCCGCCGGCGTCACGACAGCCAGTATCTCGCGTCTCGTGACGGGTCTCGGCCGGAACATGAACATGCCGGCCGGAACACCGCGCGTCTGGCTAGCGCCAGACATCGACAAGCTGGTCTCGATGCTCGACATCCAGTGCAACTGCATCAACGCCTACGGAGACTTCCGGGTCAGCAGTGACAACCAGCGCAGCGCGCGGCGCGACATCAGTGAGGATGACGCCTCCGGATATGTCCAGATGGACTTCGACACGGCCATTCTCGACATGCGCCTGAGAGGCAATGCTGGCGTCCGATACGCCACGACCAAGACCCGTGCAGCCGGCATGGTCGGCACAAGGCTGGTGGAGCGCACCCACCGCTACAACGACGTCCTTCCGTCCCTGAACCTGGCTCTGGAGCCGCGCGACGACGTGGTTGTGCGTCTCGGGATTTCGAAAGTCATGTTGTCCGCCGTCAGCGCCTTTGAGACAGATTGAGGGTTCCGTTTAGAGGAGGGTTTTGGTCTCATCGTAGTGACGAAGGAACGAAGATGAGACCAAAACCCTTGGCCGCGAAAGCGACGC